>JBBQFB010000013.1:0-34055 GCA_038321545.1 Gaiellales bacterium | reverse complement strand
GTCGCGCAGCGTGAGCAGGTGCTCGATGCGCTCCTCGTGCGTCTCGACGTGGGCGTAGAGCATCGTGCAGTGCGTCTTCAGCCCGAGCGCGTGCGCGGTGCGGTGCGTCTCGATCCAGGTCGAGCCGGGCTCCTTGCCGGGGGCGATAATCTTGCGCACCCGCGGCGCGAACACCTCGGCGCCGCCACCGGGAAGGGTGTCCAGTCCGGCGGCGATCAGCTCCTTCAGGACCTCTTCGTGCGTGAGGCCCGAGAGCTTCGTCATGTGGTGGATCTCGGACGCCGTGAACAGCTTCAGGTGCACGTCGGGCATCGCGACGCGGAGGGCGCGCGTGAGGTCGGTGTAATACGAGAAGTCGAGGTGCGGGTTCTCACCGCCGACCATGTGGATCTCGGTGAACTCCTGGTACTCGCGGATCTTGAGCGACTTCGCGACCAGATCGGAGATCGTCCACATCTCGGCGTCTTCCTGCTTCGACGTGCGGGCGAACGCGCAGAACTTGCACTTCACGCGGCAGATCGTCGTGTGGTTCAGGTACAGGTTGTTGACGAAGAAGACCTCGTCCGACCCGCCCCGCTGACGGCGCGCCAGGTCGGCGAGCTCGCCGAGCGCGAGCAGGTCGTCGCACTCCAGCAGCGCGATGCCGTCGTCGAGGTCGAGGCGCTCTCCGGCCACGACCTTGTCACGGATCTCTGCGAGCTCCTGGTTACGGCGTGTGGCGATGGCCAACTTCATGCCTCCCGGTCGACCACGCCGCGCACGACCGCGCGGAGTGGACGGGTGTCGAGATGTTCGTCGAGCTCGTCGAGCGCTGCCTCGGCTCGGCGAGCGTAGTCGTGGGCGACGGCGCGGGCCTCGGTGATCGCGCCGGAGTCGGCGACGCGGGCCAGCAGCATCAGCACGTCCTCGGGCGGCGGCTTCTCGCCGATCGCGCGCGCCACCGTCTGGTCGGTGCGCGCGGCAAACAGCAGCGGCAGCGTCGCGGTGCCGTCGAGCAGGTCGGTGCCGATCGGCTTGCCGGTGGACTCCAGCGAGCCGGCGCAGTCGAGCACGTCGTCGGCGATCTGGAACGCCAGCCCGAGGTCGTGCCCGTAGCGGCGCAGCAGCGGCAGCGCGGACGCCGGCACGCCGCCGAGACGACCGCCGAGCGCACACGCGGTGGCGAACAGCATCCCGGTCTTGAGGCCGCAGCGTTCGAGGTACTGGTCGGGCGTGGTGCGCGCGTCGCGGGCCTGCAGCATCTGCAGGGCCTCGCCCTGGGCGAGGCCGAGCGTGCAGTCGGCCAGCTCGGAGACGGCGAGCGTCTCGCCGGTCTCGGTCAGCAGCGCGAAGGCCCGCGCGAACAGGTAGTCGCCGGTCGCGACGGCGAGCTCGGGGCCGCCCGTCGCCCAGATGGTCGGCCGCCCGCGGCGCAGCGGCGCCTGATCGAGGACGTCGTCGTGGACGAGGGTCGCGGAGTGCACCAGCTCGACCGCCGCCCCGGCGCGCGCCAGGTCGTCGCCGTCACGGTCGGCTGCGGACAGGTAGCAGAGCAGCGGGCGCAGCCGCTTGCCGCCGGCCGCGAGGGTGCCCTCGGCCGCGACGGCCGCGGGCCCGTCACTCCAGGCCACCGTGGCGCGCAGCAGCTCCTCGAGCCGGCCGAGATAGCCGCGGACGCCGTCACCTGCCAGCAGGGAGACCTCGTCGATCGTGCTCACCGCGGCACCTCCCCGACGTGGAGGCCGATGATGCCGCCGGCCAGCGTGCGATAGCGCACGCGCTCGAGCCCGGCGCGGTACATGATCTTGCCGAGCTCGTCCGGCCCCGGGAACCGCCGCACGGATGCGGGCAGGTACGAGTAGGCGGAGTCGCCCCTGTCGACGACGTTGCCGACGGCGGGCACGAGCCGGTCGAACCAGACGCGGTAGAAGCCGCCCAGCACTGCGCCCTTCGGCGTGGTGATCTCGAGGCACACGACACGGCCGCCCGGGCGCACGATGCGCACCAGCTCGCGGAACCCGTGCTCGTGGTCGGACAGGTTGCGCATGCCAAAGGCGATCGTGGCCGCCGCGACCTCGTCGTCGCCGATCGGCAGGTCGAGGGCGTCGCCCGGCACGAACCGCACGTTCGGATGGTTCTGGCGGACTGCCTTCTCGCGCGCGATCTGCAGCATGTTCTCGGAGAAGTCGACGCCCGTCACCTCACCGGCGCCGCCGACACGGTCAGCCAGCTCCAGCGCGAGGTCGCCGGTGCCGCAGCAGATGTCGGCGACCGCGGCGCCGAGGCCGACCCGCGCCTCGTCCGCGGCGAGCGCCCGCCAGCGGCGGTCGAGGCCGGCGGTCATGGCCCGGTTCATCTTGTCGTAGGGCCGGGCGATGCGGTCGAACATCATCCGCACCCGCTCGGGGGGCAGCGAGCCGTCGGCAGCGCGCGGCTCGAGCGACGTCTCGCTCACGAGCCCCACCGCTTCAGCAAATCGCTGTCCACACCCACCAGATCCAGCACCTTTCCGGCCACGAAGTCGATCGCGTCCTGCAGCGTATCGGGATGCGAGTAGAAGCCCGGCATCGCCGGGGCGATCAGGGCCCCGGCCTCGCGCAGCGTCAGCATCGCGCGCAGGTGGATCACCGACAGCGGCGTCTCCCGGGGCACCAGGATCAGGCGCCGGTCCTCCTTCAGGGCGACGCCTGCCGCGCGGTGGATCAGCGTGGCCGTGGTCGACGCCGCGATCGTGCCGCACGTCGCCATCGAGCACGGGCAGATCACGTAGGCGTCGCAGCGCGCCGAGCCGGAGGCATACGGCGAGAACCAGTCGTACTCGTCGTACAGCGTCGTGACGCCGCCGCCGTGGTCGGCGACGAACCGCGCCTTCGCCTCGTCCGGCGGCAGCGTCCGGTCGCGGTAGATCTCCCAGGCGATCACCGTCGCGCCGGCCTCCGACACGCACAGGCCGACCTCGGCGCCGGCCGCTGCCAGGCCGTCGAGGACGCGCGCCGCATACGGAGCGCCGGATGCTCCGGTGATGCCGAGGAAGACGCGCATGTCCTGGTGTTCGCCTCCGAGAAGCGAGAGGCCGGGACGCGGTAGCGCGTCCCGGCCCGTCACATCGAGCCTTCTACCCGGCGCCGGCGTAGTCGGCGCCGGCCGCCGTGCACGCCGCGGGATAGGTGGCGGCGGCGCCCGCCGCGTTCGGACCCTGCGTCGTGCCCGCGCTGCCGGCCCACGTCGCGACGTAGCCCGCCATGCACTTGAGCTGGTCGTCGGTCAGGCCCTGCGCTTTGAACGAGGGCATGCCGCCCTTGCCGTTCGTGATGAACTCGAGCGCCGTCGCGTAGTCGGGTTTCGCGCTATCGAGGTTCGGGCCCACCTGCCCGCCGGTACCCGCGTCGGCGAGCGTGTGGCACGTGCCGCACGGCAGCGCGTTCGCGAACGCCGCGGCCCCGGGGTGCGCGGACGCCGTACCGATGGACGGCGCCTTCGAGCCCTGCCACGTCAGGAACAGCAGCACGATCGGCGTCGCGACACCGAGCACCATGGCCGCGGGACGACGCGACACGCGTCGCTCCGGCCGCCGGTCGATGAACGGCCAGGCCATCATCAGCACGGCCAGGATGGTCGGGATGATGATCGTGGCGAACAGCAGCAGCTGCGGCTCCTTGAAGATCCGCAGCAGCTGGAACAGGAAGAAGAAGTACCACTCCGGCCGCGGGTCGTAGGACTCCGTGCCGGGGTCGGCACGATTCTCGTACGCCGGCCCGAGGAAGCCACCGGCCCGGCCGGCCTCGCCGTCCTGGTTGACGCTGCCGAAGCCCTCGTGCCAGAGGATCGCGAGACCCATGATCAGCCCAACCGTCACCAGCGACGTGACGGTGTCGTGGAAGATCGCGTACGGGAAGAACGGCTTGCCGGTCCGCGTCTGGAAGTCGTGCTCGCGGATGTAGGCCTCGCGGCGCTCGCGCGCGGTCATGCGCGGCACTAGACCTCACCCGCCTTCGCCCGGTGCTTCGACCATGGCGGCGAGGTGACGCCGAGCCGGATCACGAGATACAGGTGCAGGCCGATCAGGGCCATGATCCCACCCGGCACCGCGAGCATGTGCAGCGAGTAGAACCGTGACAGCGTGTTCTGTGAGAACTCGGGCCCGACCTTCAGGAACTCGCCGATGAACGGCCCCAGGATGGGCGCGGTGCCATTGATGTTGATCGCGACGATGGACGCCCAGTAGGCGCGCTGGTCGAACACCAGCAGGTAGCCCGTGAGCGACATGAACATGACCATCTGGAACAGGATCGCCCCGGTCAGCCACGTCATCTCGCGCGGGTACTTGTAGGAGCCCATCAGGAACACGCGGCCCATGTGGAGGAAGAGCAGGATCACGAAGATGCTCGAGCCCCACTTGTGCATGCCGCGCACCAGCCAGCCGAGCGTGGCCTGGTCGGTGATGTACCGGATCGACTCGAACGCCCCGTCCGTGGTCGGGTGGTAGTACATCGCGAGGATCACGCCCGTCGTGGCCTGGATCAGGAAGGTCGTGATCAGCGCGGCGCCGAGCGTCTGCAGCCAGGAGATGTCCTTCGGGACGTTCCGGAACAGCAGGTACTTGTTGAGCGAGATGAGCCCGGAGCGTTCCTCGACCCAGTCGAGCGGGATCTCGACGAGCTCTTTCGGGGAGGGAATGGGAGGTGCAGCCATGCTCGGTCTCCTAGCGCGGAGGCGCCGGATAGAGGAACGAGAGCAGGCCCTGCACTGGCTGGCCCGGATCCTTCCAGGTGTCGGACATGACGACCTTGCCGCCCTGCTCCTTCGAGGCGAACACGCGGCCGATCAGCAGGTGGCCGGGCACCGACTTGATGTCGGTCTCGATCCGGTTCAGCGGGCGCACCGGGGGACCGGCCGTGCGCCGCCCCTCGCTGTCGTACTGCCCGCCGTGGCAGGGGCACGCGAACGAGGTGCCCTTCAGTTCGACCGGGCAACCGAGATGCATGCAGGTGTTCGCGATCACGAGGTAGGCGGCGTCGGACTCCTTGCGCACGAAGGCGACCCGGCGATCGGAGTACCCGTTCGGGCCGCGCTCGTACAGGACCGTCTGGAACTTGTCCGTGAACTGGTCGGTTGGACCGAGGTCGGTCCAGTACCAGTCCTCACCGGAGAACGACGGCCCGAGGGCGAAGCCGACGACCGGAACGGTCAGTGCGGCGCCGATCAGTCCACCGAGACCCAGCGTGACACCGGTGAGAAAGCGGCCCCGGGACACGGCTGCGCGAGCACTCGCCGGATCGACGTACGCCCCGGCGGCGCCTGCGGTTGCATCGTGCCCGGTGTGGCTCCCCGAGGGATCCGCCACGCGACTCATCCTCCTCCAAAGGAGTTGACACCGGCATTCTGCGTCCGAGGTCGGACGGGTGTCAACGTGGGAACAGACGGCACAAAGTCCCGCCCCATTTCGCACAGCGATTGCTGTTTCAACGTTACGAACCTCTCTTGCCGAAGATCCCGCGACGGCTCTTCGCCAATCGCGGCATCGTATCGGGGTCGCGCCGACCGAGATCGAGACCGAACTCGGACCACCGCGCATCCACCTTCTGACGAACGTCGTCCGACATCCGGGCGACCTCCGGCCACTCTCGCGGGTACCCCTCCTCGGGCCACGTCCGCGTCGCGTCGAAGCCTATCTTGCCACCAATGCTCTGGAGGTTCGGGGCGTGGTCGAGCTGGTCGAGTGGTCCGTGGGAGACCAGCACGTCGCGCGCCGGATCGACGTTCGCGCCAAGCTGCCAGACGACCTGCTCGTAATCGTGCACGTCGACCCACTCGTCGACCACCACCACCGCCTTCGTGAGGGACAGTAGACCCGTTCCCCAGATCGCGTGCATCACCTTCTTCGCGTGGCCCGGGAAGCGCTTCCGGATCGAGACGATGCAGCAGTTGTGAAAGGCGCCCGCGAACGGCAGGTCGTAGTCGACGATCTCGGGCACCGTCATCTGCACGGCCGGCAGGAAGATCCGCTCGGTCGCCTTGCCGAGCCACACGTCCTCCGAAGGC
The DNA here is from genome assembly GCA_038321545.1 of Gaiellales bacterium. Classification (GTDB taxonomy): domain Bacteria; phylum Actinomycetota; class Thermoleophilia; order Gaiellales; family F1-60-MAGs149; genus VFJZ01. Next base: position 28,034 of record JBBQFB010000013.1, on the reverse strand, counting down.
GGCACGCCAACGACGATCGACGGATAGATCGGGTCGCGGCGGTGCGTGATGCAGGTGACGTGCAGCAGCGGGAACGGCTCGGTTGGCGTGTAGTAGCCCGTGTGGTCGCCGAACGGCCCCTCGGGAGCGAGCACGCCCCGCTCGGCGTAGCCCTCGATCACGATCTCGGCGTTGGCCGGCACCTCGAGGTCGACCGTCTTGCAGCGCACCAGGTCGACCCGGTCGTTGCGCAGCACGCCGGCCACGGCGAACTCGTCGATGTGCTTCGGCAGCGGCAGCGAGCCGGCGTACGTGGTGATCGGATCGGTGCCGAGGGCGATCGCGACCTCCATCCGGCCGGCCCCGTCGCGCCAGTCGGCGGCGGCGTCCTTGTGGATCTGCCAGTGCAGGCCGAGGGTGGTCGCCGAGTGCTTCTGGAGCCGGTACATGCCGACGTTGCGGCCGCCCGTCACGGGATCACGCGTGATCACGGACGGCAGCGTGATGTACGGGCCGCCGTCGTCGGGCCAGCACTGCATGATCGGCAGCAGGTCGAGGTCGGGCTCCGTGATCACGACCTCCTGGCAGGCCCCGGAGCTCACGATGCGCGGCTTCGAGTCCTTCAAGGTGCGGAAGCCGGTGACGGCGGCATCGAGTACCGCAGACAGACCTTTCGGCGGCTGCAGCAGCTCGAACACGCCGGCCACGCGCTCGCGCACCTCCTCAAGCGACGCCACGCCGAGCGCGAGGCACATGCGGCGCTCGGTGCCGAACTGGTTGATCAGCACCGGCAGCGACGAGCCCTTCACGTTGCGGAACAGCAGCGCCGGGCCGCCTGCCTTCATGGTGCGGTCGGCGATCTCGGTGATCTCGAGGTGCGGGTCGACCTCGGCCGTGATCTCGGCCAGCTCGCCCTCCCGGCGGAGCAGCTCGATCCAGTCGCGCAGGTCGGTCATCGCGCGGCCCGGCCGGAGACCGGCTCGAGCGCCGCCACGGCGCTCTCCCACGCCGCGGAGTCGTCAGTCAGTCCCCGCGAGCGCCGGTCCGAGACCGTCGCAATCAGCTCGGCCAGCGTCGTCACGGCACGCAGGTCGCCGGACCGGCAGATCTCGACCAGGCCGGCCGCGTAGAGGTAGTCGCCGAGCAGGATCGCCTGCTCCCGATCGGCCGGCTCGAACACGCGGCTCGCGGCGTGGTGCACGAGGTACCCCTCGTAGATCGTCTCGACGCCGAGCGCGAAGCGGCCGTCGACGCGGGGTCCGTAGATCGCGTCGCCGGCCGGACAGCCGCGGAGCGCCGAGGCCCACACGGGGCTCGCAGCACGGGCCCGGCCCCCGATCTCCGCTATCACCCGCGCTCCCGGCGGAAGAACGACCGCGCAGCGGCGACGACCGCATCGATGGTGGCATCGTCGTGGGCGGTGGACACGAACCAGGCCTCGAACTGCGACGGCGGCAGGTAGACGCCCTGCTGCAGGCAGTGGGCGTGGAACGCCGCAAAGCGCCCGGTGACCGACTCGGCCGCCTCGGCGAACGAGCGCACCGGCCCGGGCCGGAAGAACAACGTCACCATCGAGCCCACCCGCTGCACGCAGTGGCCGTCACCGGCCGCCTCGGCGAGCCCCGCCGCGAGCCGGGCCGAGGCCGCGTCGAGCGCCTCGTAGACACCCGGTTCCTGCAGCAGATCGAGCGTCACGCACCCGGCGGCCATGGCCAGCGGGTTGCCGGACAGCGTGCCGGCCTGATACGTCGAGCCGATCGGCGCGAGCAGCTCCATGATCGCGCGCCGGCCGCCGAAGGCCGCCGCCGGCAGGCCGCCGCCGATAATCTTGCCGAGCGCGATCAGGTCGGGATCGAGCCCGTACAGCTCGACCGCGCCGCCGGGCGCGACGCGGAACCCGCTCATGACATCGTCGACCACGAAGCACGCGCCGGCGTCGCGGCATCGCTCCTGCAGGCGCTCCAGGAACCCGCGTGCCGGCGGCACCACGCCCATGTTGCCGGGCACGCCCTCCACGATCGCGCACGCCAGATCGGCGCCGTGCGCAGCGAACACGCGGTCGAGCGCGTCGTCGTCGTTGTACGGCACCACGATCGTGCCGGCCGTGACCGCAGCCGGTATGCCGGGCGACGACGGGATGCCGAGCGTCGCGAGGCCCGACCCCGCCTCTGCCAGCAGGGCGTCGACGTGACCGTGGTAGCAGCCGGCGAACTTCAGCACCTTCTCGCGGCCGGTGTGCGACCGGGCGAGACGGATGGCGCTCATCGACGCCTCGGTGCCGCTGGACACGAACCGCAGCCGCTCCATCTGCGGGTAGACGCGCTTGACGCGCCGGGCGAGGTCGCTCTCGCCCTCCGTCGGAGCACCGAACGAGGACCCGCGGCCCATCGCGTCGCGTACGGCGGAGACGACGGCCGGGTGCGCGTGGCCGACGATCATCGGGCCCCACGACCCGACCAGGTCGATGTACCGGTTCCCATCGACGTCGGTGACGGTCGCGCCGGCCGCCTCGGACAGGAACAGCGGGAACTCGCGGCCGACCGAGCGCATGGCCCGGACCGGTGAGTTGACGCCGCCGGGGAAGTGCCCGACGGCCTCGGCGAACAGCTCGCGGGAGCGGTCCTCAGACATCGAGCCAGCCCGCAGCGTCGATTGCCGAGTAGGTCATGATCACCTGGGCGCCGGCCCGCCGGATCGCGACCAGCGACTCGAGCGTCGCGAGCCGCAGGTCGAGCGCGCCGTGCTGCGCGGCGAACCGGATCGCGGCGTGCTCGCCCGACACCTGGTACGCGCCGATCGGCAGGTTGGTCGTCTGGGAGAGGCGTGCGATCACGTCCAGATAGTGACCGGCCGGCTTCACCATCAGCACATCGGCGCCCTCGGCCTCGTCCAGCAGCGACTCGCGGAGCGCCTCGCGCGGGTTGGCCGGATCCATCTGGTAGGTCTTGCGGTCGCCCGTCTGCGGTGACGAGTCGGCGGCGTCGCGGAACGGGCCGTAGAACGCCGACGCGAACTTCGTCGAGTAGCTCATGATCGCCGCGGACTCGCCGAAGCCCTCGGCGTCGAGCCCGCTGCGGATCGCGGCGACGCGGCCATCCATCATGTCGCTCGGCGAGATCAGGTCGGCGCCGGCCCGGGCGTGCGACACCGCAACGCGGGCCAGCAGCGGCAGCGTCACGTCGTTGCCGACCGTGCCGTCGTCGAGCAGCACGCCGCAGTGGCCGTGGTCGGTGTACTGGCAGAGGCACACGTCGGTCGCGATCACGAGGTTCGGCGCGGCGGCGCGGATGGCCCGCGTCGTGACTTGCACGGGGCCGTCGGGATCCCAGGCCGAGGAGCCCTCGGCGTCCTTGGAGGCCGGCAGGCCGAACAGCATCACGCCGCCGACGCCCGCCGCCGCGGCGCGCTCGGCCTCGGCAGTCGCAAGGTCGGCCGACAGGTGCGCGACGCCCGGGAACGTCGCCACGGGCTCGCGTCGCCCCTCGCCGGGCACCACGAACATCGGGAGGATCAGACTCTCCGGCTGGAGACGGGTCTCACGCACGAGATCGCGCAATCCCTGCGTCCGCCTGAGTCGGCGGGGCCGGACGGGTTGGGACATACCCGGATCGTAACGGGCGCCCGGTACTGTTCGCGCCGTGCGCGGAAAGCTCGAGGGCCTCGGCGCGTTCGTTGCGTACCTGGCGATCTCGCTGCTCGTCCTCGGCCGCGTGCTCGGCGACCTGCACGGGAGCGTCGTCGGGCTGTACGGTGGCGACCAGAGCTTCTTCGCCTGGAGCCTCAAGTGGTGGCCCGCCGCCGTGGAGGCGCTGCGCAACCCGCTGCTGACCGATCGCATCTACGCGCCGGAGGGGTTCAACCTCGCCTGGGCGACCGTGATTCCCGGCCCGGCGTTCGCAGCCGCCCCGATCACGCTGCTGGCAGGGCCGATCGTCGCGTACAACGTCCTGGCCCTGCTGGCCCTGCCGCTGAACGGCCTCGCGGCGTTCCTTCTGTGCCGCGAGGTGACGGGCAGGGCGCTGCCGGCGGTGCTCGGCGGCGGGATGTTCGCGTTCTCCTCCTACGGGCTGGCCGAGAGCGTCAACCACCTCAACCTGGCCCTCGTGTTCTGCATACCGCTGGCGGCGCTCGTCGCCGTCCGCCACGGGCGCGGCCTGGTGTCCGACAACGGCGCCGCCCTGCGCATCGCCGCGCTGGTCGTCGCGCAGCTGATGATCTTCACCGAGGTGCTCGCCACCGCGGCGGTGTTCGGCCTCGGCACCATCGCGCTGTTCCGGGCGTGGCGCACCGGGCTGGTCGCACTGGCCGGCCTGGCCCTCGGCGCGGTGATCGCCTCGCCGTACCTGTACGTGGCGTTCGCCCACCCGAACCCCCTGCAGCAGGGCACGGGGCCGCTCCGATATCCGATGGACCTCGCGAACCTGTGGACGCCGACGCGGGTGACGGCGATCGGTCAGCACCGGTACGCGGCCGACGCCGCGCTGATGGTCGGCGGCCTGACCGAGCAGACGGGCTACTTCGGGGCCGGTCTGCTGACGCTCGTGGTCGTCTTCGCGGTCGTCTTCCGCGGCACGCGTGCCGGCTGGGTGCTGCCGGCGGCGTTCGCCGGCGTCCTGCTGTGCGCGCTCGGCTCGCGCATCACGCTGCACGGCGTCGAGCGCTGGCGCGGCCCGTGGCTGCTGGTCTCGAAGCTGCCGCTGCTGCACCTCGCGTTGCCGTCGCGGTTCCCGATGTACGCGTGGCTGGCAGTGGCCGTCATGTGCGCCCTGCTGGTGACACGCGCCGCGCGGCCCTGGCTGGCGTGGCCGCTGGTCGTGCTTGCGCTGGTGCCGATCGCGCCCTCGCTGGCCGCCGACCTGTGGAAGACCGAGGTGCCGTTGCCCGCGCTGTTCGCCGACGGCCGCGAACGGTCCGTGATCCGCGACGACAGCGCCGTGCTGGTGCTGCCCTGGTCGTTCCTCGGCCCCGGAATGCGCTGGCAGATGGAGTCGGACTACCGGTTCCGGCTCGTCGGCGGCTACGCGGCCTCGCTGGTTCCCGACTTCTACTGGCGCTATCCGATCGTGCGCTCGTTCTACGGCCTGCCCCGCCCGGACGATGCGAGCGGAGAGATCGACCGATTCCTGCGCGACACCGGCACCGAGACCGTGCTGATCAACCCGGCCACCGCGAACGGCTGGGATGTCGTGATGCGCGACGCCGGGTGGCGCGAGCAGACGATCGGCGGCGTGCTGGTCTACCGGCGGACGTAGGCCGCCGCGACCCCGGTCGCGACGACGCCGATCAGCACGAGCTGCAGAAGCGGGCCGGCGACGTCGCCGCCGTCCAGCGCGGCGCCCACCGCCGAAGTCGTCGGGCTGAACGGGAACACGCCGCCAACGCGGGCGACGCCGGTGCCCGTGCGCCCGACGAGCGCGGCGAGCAGGAACGGGACGGCTATCAGCAGCGCCACGAACGCCGACGCGGCGAGGTCGCGGACGACGGCGGCCACCACGACGCCGCAGGCGCCGGCGGCCGTGCCGGCGAGCGCCAGGACGACGACCGCGAGCACGTTCCCGCGGCCCGACGCGGGGGCCTGCAGCGCGACGAGCAGGATTGCCAGCAGCAGCGAGACGACGCCGACGAACAGCACCTTGGCGACCACCAGCCGGAGGCCGGCCAGGCGGCCCTGCAGCAGCCGCGGGAGCGTGCGTTCGTCACGCTCGGTCGCGAGCGCCGCAGTGCCGAGCAGCAGGCCGCCGAGGACCACGCCGGCCGCCAGTGCGACCGCGATGCCACGGCCGCCCAGCAGCTCGTCGTCGCCGCGGGTGGTGGCGCGGACGGCGATCGGCGACGCCACGACCCGCAGCGACGGGTCGGCGAACGCCAGCGCGAGGCGGGCGGTGCGCGCGAAGTCGAGGACCTTCTGCAGCTCGGCGCGCTGGCCGGGATCCACCAGCTGGTCGCGGACGCCGCTGACGATGTCGGCGGCGGCGTGCAGGCCCAGCACCGTCACGTCGCGATCGGCGATCTCCGCCGTGCCGCCCTCTCCGAGCACGCCCAGGAAGCCGAGCGACTGGGAGAGCAGCTCGGCCTGCACGCGCGCGTTCAGCTGGTTGACGAACCGCTCGACCTCGCGCAGCGCGCGTTCACCGCCGGCGCCGCCGCGGACGATCACGTCGATCTTCGGCTGGACGACGCTCGTGCGCAGGTCGGCGACGAGGCTCGCCGGCACGATCACGACCGCCGCCACGCGTCCGTCGTCGAGCGCCTGGTTGGCTGCCCCAGCCTCCATGTCGACCACATCGACGCGGTCGCTGATGCGCTTCCGGAGCCCGGCGTAGTCGACCTTCGTCGACCCGATCTCGAGCACGGCGGGGATCTTGCCGCCGTCCACCCAGGCGATGCGAGGCCGCGTCCCGGCCTCGTCGGCGACGAGTGCCACCAGCAGCGCGAGCACGACCGGGTAGAGGACGAGCGCAGCGAGCAGGCCGCGCGAGCGCCACAGGACCCGCAGGTCCTTCCCGATCAGGAGGCCGATCGTCCTCACGGTGCGGCGCCGTCCAGGAATCGCGCGAACACGTCCTCGAACCGCTCGCCGTCCGTCCCGCCGACCCGGGCCCGCAGCTCGGCCTCGCTGCCCTCGAACGCCACCGCCCCGCCCGCCAGCGCGACCAGGCGATCGGCGTGCAGGGGCACCTCCTCGACGTTCTGCGTCGTGAACACGACGGCGCCGCCCCGGGCCGGCACGGCGGCGACGAGCTCCCAGACCAGCCGCCGCTGCCGGGGATCGAGCGCGGCCGTCGGCTCGTCCAGCAGGAGCACGTCGGGGTCGCCGAGCAGCCCGGCGGCCACGTTCGCGCGCTGGGCCTGGCCGATCGACAGCTCGGCGACGCGCCGGTCGGCGATCTCGGCCAGCGCGTTCGCCGCGAGCACCTCCTCGACGCCGCCGACGCCGGCCAGCCGCGCGACCAACCGCAGGTTCTCGCGCACGGTGAGGCGGTGCCAGAGGGCAGGTTGCTGCGGGACGTAGCCGACTCGGCCGACGCTCGCGACGATGCCGGACGACGGCCGCAGCGCACCAGCCAGCAGCGCGAGCAGCGTCGACTTGCCGGCGCCGTTCGGGCCCGCCAACGCAACGACCTCTCCCGGCTCGGCGGCCAGGGAGACGTCGTGGAGCGCGGTCCGGCCGCCGAAACGCCGCCCGACAGCGCGGGCCTCGACCAGCGGCGCAGTCACGCACGCACGATAGACTCGGAAGCACCGTGAGCGAGCACGGACCCGACGAGCCAGCGTCGATCGGGGTGGCGCAGCCCCCCGGGGAGGCGCACCCGGGACGCGACCCCGATGCCAGGCGGCACACGCGCCGCCTCGATGACGTGCCCGCGCCGCCGCGCCGGCAGCGCGAACGGGCCGTCCGGGCCGGGGCGCAGTGGCGCCGCACGCGCAGGATGCTCGCACTCGGAATCGTGCTCGTCGTCTCGGCCGTGACGCTCGGATCGGCGCTCCGCGACGACAACGCGCCGGCCGTCGAGCTGGTCACGCCGGCACCTGAGCCCGCCAGCCAGCTTGTGCCGTCGCCGCCGCCGCGCCCGCTCAAGCTGGCCTCCCGCGGCCCCGTGATCCTGTACGTGCCGATCGACCGCGGGCGGATCACCGCGATCGTCTACCACCGCATGGGAGGGTCGGACACGCTCGATCTGACGCCGTCCGGCAAGCTGCTGAACGCCGGCATCGTCGACCGTATCGAGCGCCAGATCGTCGGCCCGACCGCCACCGGGCCCGACTACTTCATCGCGGCCGGCTCGACGGCCAGCGTCGACGTCGGCGCGGGCGCCGGCACGCAGGTCTACTCACCCGTGAACGGCGCCATCGTCGGCATCACGCCGATGATCCTGAACGGCGCCGCGTGGGGCTCGCAGCTGTCCATCCAGCCGCAGGCCGATCCGGGTGTCGTGGTGGTCGTCTCGCACATCTTCGTGAACCCCGCGCTGCGGATCGGGCAACAGGTGACGGCGTCGCAGGAGCCGACGCTGCTCGGGACGGTCGCCGACCTGTCGAAGGTGCTGAAGATGGAGCTCTCCCGCTACACCGCCGATGCCGGCAACCACGCACACATCGAGCTGCGTCCCACGCCGGTGCTCGCAATTCCGTGAGGGTCCTCTTCCTCGGAGACGTGTTCGGTCCCGCCGGGCTGCGCGCCGTGGAGGCGCACGTGAAGCCGCTGCGGGCCGAGCTCGAGCTCGACCTCGTGGTCGCGAACGGCGAGAACGTCGCCGACGGCGCCGGCATCACGGGACGGCTCGCGGAGCGCCTCCTGAACGCGGGCTGCGACTGTCTCACGCTCGGCAACCACACGTGGCGGCGCGGCGGCATCGGCCCGTACCTGGTCGCGGCGGAGCGCGTCGTGCGGCCCGCAAACTTCCTCGCCAGCCTCCCCGGCCGCGGTATCACGTTCGTGCCGACGGCCGACGGCACGCAGGTGGCGGTGATCAACCTGCTCGGCGGCCTGACCCTGCAGCCGGCCCGGTCGGCGTTCGAGATCGTCGACGGCCTGGTCGCCGAGGCAACTGCGCGGACGCCGTTCGTGCTGGTCGACATGCACGGCGAGGCGACCAGCGAGAAGGTCGCGATGGGCTGGCACCTGGCCGGGCGCGTGAGCGCCGTGGTCGGGACGCACACCCACGTGCAGACCAACGACGCTCGCGTACTGGACGGCGGCACGGCGTACGTGTCGGACCTCGGCATGACCGGTCCGCACGACTCGGTGATCGGCGTCAAGAAGGAGATCATCCTGCGCCGCTTCCTGACGCAGCTGCCCCAGCGGAGCGAGCCGGCCGACTCCGACGTCCGCCTGGAAGGCGTCGTCCTGGAGCTCGACGGCGCGGGCAAGGCAACGTCGATCGAGCTGTTCAGGCGGAGCGCGTAGGCCGCGCCCGCGGGCTTAGACCTCGCCGTCCCAGTAGTCGATGTGCTCGGCCATCCGGAGGCGCTTGCCGGGCGGCCACACCCCCACCTTGTCGCTGTCCGGATAGACGCAGATGCTGATCTCTGCGCGCGGGATCGTCGACAGCATCACGATCCGCGCGACCGCATCGGAGCGGTTGGTGATCTTGTGGGCACCGGCCGGTCCCGCCGGGAATGCGACCACGTCGCCGGCCACCAGCCGGTGCTCGCCATCGGGATCACGGAGTGTCGGCGAGCCCTGCAGGACCAGCAGCCACTCCTCCTCGACGCCCTCGTAGTGGTACGGGTTGACGCTCTCGCCCGGGTCGACCTCGTAGACCGAGGCGCCGAGCCGCTCGGCGCCGATCGTCGGCCCGATCTGGGCCTCGCGGTCGCGGTACCCGACAGGGTCGGTGGGGTTGCGCTCGAGGGCGACTTCGTGGAGGTTGACGGGGTCGCTCACTCGCCCTCCCAGTAGCCGACGGCGTCGGTCCGCAGGAAGTTCTCGCCGGGCTGCGTGGCCGTGCGGGCGCCGACCTTGCCGCTGTCGGGATACTCGACCACGTCGGGCAGATTCTTCTCGGACAGCAGGAGGACCGTGCCGGGGCCGGTGATCGTGTGCGCGCCCTTCTGACCGGCGGGGAAGCAGAAGACATCCCCTTCGCGGAGCACGCGCTCACCGTCGGGCGTGCGCACGGCCGGCGAGCCGGAGACCACCAGCACCCACTCCTCGTTGCCGTGGTGGAGGTGGTACGGATACGTCCGCTCACCCGCGGGAAGCTCGTACAGGCAGGCGCCGATCTCGACGCCCCCGATCGGCTTGCCGACGCGAGCCCCGCGCCAACGATAGCCCGGCCGATCGGACGAGTGGTCGAACTCCGGGTCGAAGATGTTGAACCGGCGCACGCGGAAGATTCTAGAGCCTGGCGGGGCTCTTGTGGATGGTTCCATCGGCGTGAGGTGGTGCGAGAAAGTGCGTGGAACGAACGCTCCCACCCTCGGCCAAGCTCAGGCCGAGAGAGCAGCCGTCTCGGATTGCAGACGCGGATCGCAGCCCTTGAAGGCTGCGCAGCTTCGGAGCAGCTGACCCCATCCACACCCGAGTTCACCGAGTCGTGAAGGGAATCCGTCCGACGCGGTGAACATGCTGCACCAGAATGCTGATTGCAGCTGCGACCTGTGCCATTGCGGCACTCGCCGTGATCTTCAACATCGAGGCCTGGCGCCGCCGTGAGGTGGCCCAGATCCAGCTCGACTCACGCAGGCAGGCGATGCGCGAGCGGGCCTGGAACGCGGTCTCGACGCTCGACGGCGACTCCTAGCGGTACCGGCGCGGTCTCACGCTCCGGTGCCAACCCCGGCCTTCCGGCGTAGAGGGCCACTGCCACGCACGGCATGAACCACGGGATGTAGAGGTAGAACCAGTGCGTCAGGACGAGCTGGAACCCGATCAGCAGCGCGCCGCAGAACGCCGCTGCCCGGACGGCGTCGAGGCGTTTCGGCACGAAGTAGAGGCCGATCGCGAGCGCCACCAGGCCCGCCTTCAGCACCTTCTGCGGCACGGCCAGGTCGGGGAAGCCGGGGTAGCCGCCCCAATCCCATACGGAGAACGGCGACGGACGATCGAGCTGCCAGCCGAACGTGCGCGTGTAGAACGTCTGAAGCGCTGACGGCCCATCGAGCACGACCAGCATGCCGAACGCCACGATCGTCGCGGTGCCGAACCCGAGCAGGAACCTACCGCCGCCCGCGCCCGGACCGAACCGCTGCACGACCCGCTGCGCGCGGGTCGGCTTGCGCAGCAGCGGCGGCCCGGCGGCGTCGTACGGCCACTCGGGCGGCTCGGCGGCCGGCCGTCGCCCGGCGCGCAGCAGGACGGGCAGGAGCAGGAGCGGCGCGAACTTGGCCCACGCACCGAAGCCGAGCATGAGCCCGCGCAGGTACGGGAACGAGAACAACGCGATCGCCCACGCGACGAACGCGGCGATCACCGCGTCGTTCGAGTTGGACGACATCGCGTACGTCGTGAACGGGAACGTCGCCCAGCAGAACAGCAGGGTCGCCGCGAGCCGGCCGCGACCGAGGCGCCATCCGGCGAACGCGAGACCGGCCGCGGCCAGCGCGTCGAACGCGACGGCCGTGCCGTGCGCCGCCGGCAGGTCGTCCCAGCGTCCCGACCATCCGAGCGCTGCGGTGGCCGGCACGTACGCGTAGTACATGACCGGCCCGTATGTGTCGCCACGCTCCACGGGGGACTCGCAGGCGCCGCTCGCCTGCTTGTACGCGGAGTACGAGCCGTCGGAGTACTTCGCGCCGCACGGCGTGCCGGTGACCTTCGGCATGTGGTTGTAGGGGATCGATCCTGACAGCAGCCGGTCGGCGCCGGCCACGCTGGCGTAGCCGACATCGATCACGTTCGACGACCAGAAGTTGAGGCCGGCGCGGAAGCCCATCGCGAACACCGCGAGGCCGGCGATCAGCCAGACCGGCCAGCGCGTGGTGTACGAACCGCGCCGGGCGCGCCCGCAACCGATCGCGACGAGACGGGCGAAGAGGTAGACCAGGGGCGGGTACTGCAGCGGCACGCTCCAGAACACCAGGCCCTTGTTGAAGTACCAGAGCGAGACGGTGAACGACGCGAGCGCCACCAGGTCGAGGTTGCGCAGCGAGAGGATCCGGCGCCAGTCGAACAGGCCCGCGACGAACAGGAGCAACAGCGGGCCGAAGATCCACGGTTCGTTGATGCGCCGGCCGAACGCGCCCTTCGAGCCGCGGGCCATCGACCACGCCACCTGCGGGCCGGTGTAGGCCGCCGTGACGGTGGCCGTCTTGTCGTTCACCAGCACGCGGGCCACCTCGGTGCCGTTGGCCCACCAGTGGCGCACCCACGATCCGTTCTCGAACGACGTCGACGACGTGATCTTGGCCTTCGCCCTCGTGTACCGCGCCAACCAGGCGCGCACCTTCGGCGACGTGCCCGCGACGGACTCGGCGCGGTTCTTCGTCAGCAGTTGCGTGTCGAGCGCGCCCGGATTCACCTTGACGGCGGTCACGACGCTGTCCTTGTCACGGACGGTGACGGTCGCGAGGATCGAGCGCGACGGCTCCCGCAGCCGCGCGATCCACGTGCGGGAAGGCGTGCGGTAGGTGGCGGTCCAGATGGCCAGCGGGTGCACGCGCTGCACCTCGGCCATGCGGGAGTCGCCGCGTGCGATCCGGTCGATCGCCTGCTGGTCGAGCTTCGTGGTCGCTGCCGCCGCGGACGCCGGCAGCACCAGCGCGAGCACCAGGACCAGCAACCTCACTTGAAGGACCAGTACTTGTTTCCGAGGAACGACACGGGCATCACGATCGTCACGGCGACCAGCTGACCGACGATCTTGCCGATCCCGCCGATCTCGACGAACGCGGCGAGCAGTCCGACGGTGCAGAGAAAGGCGATCACCGAGACCAGGAAGAATCGCGCCGCCTGGAACCCCGCGTGCGAGTCGGCGGCCTGGTGCCGGAACGTCGCGTGGCGGTTCCAGAGGAAGTTGTTGGTCACGGCGACGCAGAACGCGCCTGCCGCGGCGAGCAGGTAGGGCGTGCCGACGTGCAGCAGCAGCACGTACACGCCGGTGTTGATGACGAACCCCGACGCGCCCACCATGCCGAACTGGATCAGCTGCCACCAGTTGTCGCGGTTGCGCAGACCAACCGCGATCCGGGTGGCGCCGGTCGGCTCGGCAGTCGTCGTGTCGGCAGGAGGCGTCACGTTGGCGCAGATCGGTCGTGCGCGCGAGGGCGCGCTTCCCTGCGACCAGTCTACCCGGCCGGGGGTTCCCGTCCGGCGGTCACGAGCACGGAATCGCCGTCCGCCGCGAGGTAGACGAGCCGGCCGCCGGGCCGCAGCTCGTGCGCCACGCGCAGCGGCGCACGGGTACCGGCCGCGAGCACCAGCGCCGCGTCGAAGGGCGCTGCAGCTGCCAGGCCCTGGGTACCGTCGACGGCGAGGACGCGGACGGCGCCGGCGAGGTTGCGCGAAGCCCGGGCCGCGAGCTGCGAAACGCGCTCCGTCGCGACCACCTCCCGGACCAGGAGCGCGGCGACGGCCGCCGCGTAGCCGGAACCGGCGCCGACCAGCAGCAGTCGCTCCGACCCGGTGGTCTCGAGCAGCGCGAGGGCGCGGCCGATCGTCTCGGGGCGGTGCAGCACCTGGCCGTAGCCGACGGGGATGTCGACGTCCGCGTACGCGTCGTCTGCGTGGTCGACGGGCACGTAGACCTCCCGCTCGACGGTCGCCATCGCAGCCTGCACGCGAGCGTCGGAGATACCGCGCGCCGCGAGCTGCAGCTCGACCATCAGCTCGCGCTCCCGCGACCTCATAGACCGAAGTGGCGCTGCACCAGTCCGTAGGCGTCCGTGATCGACGGCTCGCCGGGCAGCGCCGAGGCGTCGACGCCGACGGTGATCAGCGGCACGACGGAGTCGTCGGCCGAGAGCGAGCCGTGCGAGCCGCCGCCGACGTGGTGCGACCCGCCGCCGTCGACGAACTCGAAGCCCGCGGCGGCCGAGCAGACCACCTCGCCGGCGTTCACGCACTCGAGCAGGCAGGCGACACGCTCGAGGGCGTTCGGATAGCCCTGCGCCCACACCACGTCGCCATCGCGCTCCAGGCCGAGCGCCGCGTCGTCGCCGGTCACCGTCCAGGCAGTGCCGCGACGATCGCGCACGGGGCCGCCGCGGCGGAACCGCAGCTCGGCGCCGTTGCGCTGGAGCACGACGTCGCCGTCCTCGTGGAACGCCGTCAGGTCGACACCGGGCAGCTCGCCGACGCGGCCGGCCAGGTCGCGGGAGCCGGGTGCGTCAGCCAGCCGGTAGAGCATGCAGACCCGGTTCGAGGCCGCGACGGCGACCTGGGCCTCGCCCGGCGCAGACCGCAGCGAGCTGACGAACAGGCGCAGCCCGTCGAGCGCGGGCCGCACGTCGCAGGCCTCGCGGGCCGCGGTCTGCCCGTGGTCGGCCAGCAGCACGACGCCGTGATGCTCGAGGAACCGGTCGAGACCGCCCCCGGCGTCGATCAGGCTCGCGATCGACCGGTCGGCGACCGCCACGGCGTCGAGCGCACCCTCGGGGCCGAACTTGTGCTGCGCCATGTCGACGTCCGGGAGGTAGTAGAGGAGGAAGTCGAAGCCGTCCCTCGCCACCAGCCAGCGGCCGATCTCGGCGGCCTGCGTGTCATTGGCGGCGTGCACGCCGAGGTTCGCCGACGCGCCCGTGCGGTCGGACGCGAACAGCTCCCCGAAGAAGAACCGCGACGGGCCGTAGGCGGCATCGAAAACGCCGATCTTGCGCGCCAGCGCCGCCACCGCCGGGTGCTTCAGCGGGTGCCGGACGCGCCCGCGGAACACGTAGTAGTTGATCGCCGCCGCCGTCAGGCCGTCGTCCTCGACCAGCTCGAACACCGTCCGCACGTTCTGCGAGAGATGCAGGTGGTTGAGGTTCAGGATCGAGTCGTTGATGGCAGCGTGCGAGCCCTCCACCAGCGTCGCCGAGAAGCTCGAGCCGTACTCCACGAACCGGCCCTCGCCCCGCCGGTACCAGGTCAGGCCCGGGATGAACGAGCCGTCCGGGTGCCGCCCAGTCGCGATCGCCGAGAGGCAGACCGGCGTCAGCGACGGGAACGACGAGGCGCAGTCCGGATGTCGCTCGCCGCGCTCGATCAGCGCCGCGATGGTGGGAGCCCGCCCGGCCTCGAGCGCGCGGTCGAGGAGCGGCACGCCGAGGCCGTCGACCACGACCAGGACGAGCTTGCGGCGGCCGTTCAGCGGAGCACCCGCAGGCCCGCGAACTTGCGATCCTGCGCACGCCGCGCGCGGCGGCCGAACCAGGCGGCGACGAGCACCAGCGCGTAGCCGACGAACGGGATCAGCGCGACCGCGGCGGCCACGATCGCGACGCCGGTGACGATCATGGCGATGCCGCTCGCCGACGCGCCGGCAGCCGCGGGGTCGACGATCCGGCTCGCGATCCACGCGGCACCGGCCGCCAGCAGCGCGCCGATGGCGATCCCGGCGTACGGCAGCTCGTCACCTGCGGCCAGCTCGAAGACCGCACCGCCGGCGACGGCGGCGAGCAGGATCTTGAGCGCGCCGCGGACGCCGGGAGACAGGACGGCGTTGACGACGCCCGCGACGGCCGAGCCGATGACGAGCACCACCTCGTCGAACACGTCGAGCGCTCCGGGCACCAGGCCGGCGAGCGCTGCGACCGAGCCGATGGCGAGCGGCAGCAGCGCGACGAGGCCGCAGGCGATGGCGAGCCCGACGCCCTGTCCGATGGCGATGGCGAGATCCATGCGCGGGAGCGTAGCCCGTCGCACGCGGCCCGTGTCCAGAGGCGGAAGCCTCCGGACCTAGACGAGCAGCCGGGCGCCCTCGTCGTCGATGCCGAGCACGGCGCGGGTGACGTCGCCGACGTCGTCGCCGTCCACCTCGCCGGGCAGCGGCTCGTCACACTCCACCACGGCATCGGCGACGTCGTGGATGTAGACGACCTGCGGGTCGTCGTGACGGGCGTGCCCGCCGTCGACGAGCAGGTACCGGGCCAGCCGGGGCACGTCGCGGCGGCGCAGGCCGTGCGGCGCGAGCAGGTCGAGGCCCGCATCGGGCCGGGCCAACGGCGCCGCCAGCAGCGGCCGCGAGCCGACGAAGCTCCACGGGTGGACGTTCGCGACGATCACGAACCCGACCCGCTCCCGCCGGTCGCCGACCACGAGGGTGGCGCGGGACCGCCGGTAGCTCCCCTGCGCGACGACCCGCCCGATCTGCATCAGGTAGTAGAGGTCGCCCGGGCGACGGCCCCGGCGACGGCCCCGGGCGTCGACGCGGCGGACGACGTCGGCGTCGAACCCGATGCCGGCCGCGAAGGCGAACCGGCGGCCGTTCAAGAGCCCCAGCCGCAGGTGCGTCTCGCGTCCCTCGGCGAGCGCGCGCCCAACCTGGCCGGCCGCCGCGACCGGCTCGCGGGACAGACCCATGGCGCGCGCCAGCACGCTCGTGCCACCGCAGGGCAGCACGCCCAGCGGCACGCGCGCGCCGACCCCGTTCAGGACCTCGTTCATGGTGCCGTCGCCGCCCATCACGATCACCGCGTCGAAGCCCTCGTCGGCACCCGTGCGGGCCAGCTCGGCGGCGTGGAGCGGTCGCTCGGTGTGGACGAGCTCGGCCGTGGCGAACGGGCGCAGCGCCGCAATCACGTCGCGTTCGACCCGGGGCGTGACTCCACTCGCGACCGGGTTTGCGACGAGGAGCACACGCTTCACAGCGGCGTAGCGTAGCCCCGCCCGTTATGGTTCGTGCATGGACATGATCCCGGAACGCTTCCCCCGAGGACCGGGGCAGGTGCCGCGGGCCACGGTCGCGTGTTACGCGGTCGCTGTCCTGACGGCCGTCGTGGCCATTGCCGTCGGCCTCTTCGAGGGCGACGGACGCAGCGTCGCCGAGGGCATCCTCGCGGCGGTACTGGGCGCGACCCTGTGGGTAGCGATCGGCACCGGCCTGGCGCTGCTCGCCCAGGTCGCCGACCGCCGCTAGTCCGCCGTGCGTTTCGCCCGCCGGATCTTCGGCGGCGACGTCGACCCCGCCATCCGGCCGCTCGTCCTGCTGCAGGCCTTCGGCTCCCTGTCGGCGTCGGCGCTGTTCACGTTCATGGGCATCTGGGCGCTCGAGCGACTCGGTGCGTCGGAGACCGGCCTCGGCCTCGCGTACCTCGCGATGGCGGGCTCGGCGATGGTCACCGGCGTGATCGGCGGCCACCTGTCGGACCGCGTCGGACGACGCCCGATGATGCTGGCCGGCCGCGGGTTCTTCTGCCTGACCAGCCTCGGTGCGCTGGCGGCCGGTGAGAACACGCTGGCCGGCCTGTCGGTGATCGTCGCGACCGGCGCCCTGTCGTCGCTCGGCGACGCCGCCGACTCTGCGATGGTGGCTGATCTGGTCGCGCCCGACGACCGCGAGCGGGCCTACGCGGCCCTGCGGGTGGCGGCCAACATGGGCGTCGTCCTCGGCCCGCCGATTGGCGGTCTGCTGCTGGCCGGTTCGTGGAACACGCTGTTCGTCGGCGCGGCGTGTCTGTCGGCGATCTCGTGGGGCCTCGCCTGGCGCCTGATCCCGAGCCGTGGCAGGTACACGCCCGAGCGCGGCGAGAAGGCGGAGCGGATATCGGTCGTGTTCCGCGACCGGCCGTTCATGACGCTGCTCGGCGGCGCCGTGCTGGCGTGGATGGTCTACGTCGGGTTCGAGCTGCTACTGCCGATCTCGGCCGTCCAGCATCACGGCATCAACCGGTCGCTGTGGGGCGCGATCGCGATCGTGAACCCGCTGCTCGTTGCGCTGCTGCAGCTGCGCGTCACCAATGCCGCGATGCGGTTCAAGCCGGCAACGCGGATGGTGTGGTCGCTGATGCTGATGGGGCCGCCGTTCCTGCTCTTCGGCGTCTCGGATGCGCTGCCGATCGTGGTCGCAGTCGTGATCGTGTTCGTGTTCGGCGAGATGCTGTGGGTGCCGACCATGCAGGCGATCGTCGCCGACCGTGCGCCAGCGGCGCAGCGCGGCGCCTACATGGGGGCGTTCAGCGCGACAGCGGGCGCTGCGTTCGCCCTCACGCCGCTGGTCGGGCTCCAGGTCCTGGGGCGTGCGGGCGATCAGGCGATGTGGGCGCTGATCGCGGCCATCGCCGTGATCGGCGCGATCGCGTTCGCCACCGTGCTTCGCGATTGATATGACTTGAAAGTCTTAAGAACGTGTCTTTCGGTGCCGATCATTGTCTTGCGATGATGAGACTGCGCTCCCGGAAGCACTCCCAGCCGGCCCCGCCTCTGACGGTGCCGCGGATCAACTCCCGCGTCGCGTTGCTGACGGACGGCGCCCGCTACACCGCCCGCCTCGACGACATCGAGCCGGGCCACCTGGTGGTCGCCGCGCCGGACGTCCGCATGACGCCCGAGCGGCCCGTCCTCGTCGAGTGGCGCGACCCGACTGGCGTGTGGCAGCTGCCGTGCGCGGTCACCGAGACGCGCGAGGCGCCGTTCGACACGATCGTGCTGCGCCCGACCGGCCCGGCCGAGTGCATCTCCGAATCTCAGGTCGCCTCGCCCGGCGGCGGCATGCGGGTCACCGCCCGTGCCGTCGAGACGGCGGTCTTCCCACACGGCGCCCGGATCCCGGTCACGTCGCTGCAGCTGGCCGGCGACCGGATCGCGTTCTGGACGATCATGCCGCTCCAGCCCGGCGACCACGTCGAGCTGATGGCGAGGACGGCCGACGGCAGCACGCTCCGTGCCGGCCTCGTCGTCGCCCAGGTGCTCAGCACCGAGGGCTCATGGCTCTCGCGCATGGACTGCGACGCCGAGAACCCGACCGCGCCCGCGATCGCGCGGCTCGTGGCCGGACTGCTCGCAGCCGCCTGATCGAAGCAACCGTCGCAGGACGCAGATCGGGCCCCGCCGCGGGAGCAGCGAGGCCCGATCAATCGTTCGCTTGCGCGTGGGCTATCCGGCGGTCGCCGAGACCGGCTGGGCGCCGAGGGTGACGGAGAGGTCGGACTTCTGGCCGCCTGCTCGCGCCACGGTGAGCTTCACGACGTCACCGGCGCGGTGCTGCTGGATGGCGCTCTGCAGCTCGGTGATGGACTCGACGGGCTTGCCGTCGACCGCCGTGATGATGTCGCCGCCGATCGCGTAGGTCTCGCCGCCGATCACCTTCTGATCGGTCGAGGCCTTGAGGCCCGCGGTGGCTGCCGGGCTGCCGGGCTGCACGGTCTGCACCATGGCGCCCTTGTTCGCGGCCAGCTTGACCTCGTCGGCGAGGGCCGGGTCGATCGGCGAGAGCGCGACGCCCAGCCAGGCGTGCGTGACCTTGCCGTTCTTCTGCAGGTCGGTGGCGATCTGCTTGACCATGTCGATCGGGATCGCGAAGCCGACGCCGACGTTCGCGTCGATGCCGGAATCCGCGATCTGCGAGTTGATGCCGATCACCTGACCCTGCATGTTCAGCAGCGGGCCGCCCGAGTTGCCGTGGTTGATGGCGGCATCGGTCTGGATCGCGTTATTGATCGGGAAGCCGTTCGGCGCCTGGATCTGCCGCGCGACGGCGGAGACGATGCCGGACGTGATCGTGCGGTCGAGGCCGAACGGGTTGCCGATCGCGACAACCGGGTCGCCGACGTCGACGGACGTCGACGTGCCGAGCGCGAGCGGGCGCAGCGCGTCGGCCGACTCGGTCACCTTCAGCAGCGCCGTGTCGGTCGAGTCGTCCTTGCCGACGATGGTGGCCTGCACGCGGTCCTCGTTCGAGAACGACACGAACACGGGGCCGGCGCCATCCACGACGTGGGCGTTGGTGAGGATGTGGCCCTCGCTGTCGATCACGAAGCCGGAGCCCTGGCCCTGAGCCTGGGTGACGCGGACCACGCCGGGCGCGGCCTCGCGATAGATCTCTGCAACGGATTTGACCCCGGCCGCGGCGGCTGTTGGCGCCGTAACCGGCGCCGACGTTGCCGCCGCGGCGGGGGTACCGGACGATGCAGTGGTTGCTGCGGCCGCGACGGTTACGGTTGCGGGGGTGGAACCGTCGTTGCCGCCCACGGCGACCACTGAGGCGGCGGCTACGCCACCTCCGAGCACGGCAGCGAGCGTCAGCGGGAGGATGAGGCTGCGCGAGGCGCGCTTCGGCAGGGTCGTGTGGTCGTCCATGACACGAGTTGTACCGGCGCCCTGTGAAGGACTGGTAGCGAGGACTGTTGCGCTGAGCGGGTACTTCGTTAAGCCACCGTGAATCGTCGCGCGCCCCGGTACCGGTACCGTGCGGCCTCGATGCGCCTCCGGCTCCACGTCCTCGTGTTCGTCGCAGGCGCCTGTTCGCTGGCCACCGAGATGGCGGGCGCGCGCCTGCTGGCGCCCTTCTTCGGCACCTCGAACGTGGTGTGGGCGAACGTGATCGGGCTGATCCTCGTCTACCTCAGCCTCGGCTACTGGCTGGGCGGACGGTGGGCCGACAAGCACCCCGACGAGCGCACGCTCGGCTTCGTGGTGCTGTTCGCCGCCGTCACGATCGCGATCCTGCCGTTCGCGACCCGGCCGCTGTTCAGCGCCGCCGCGACGGCGTTCGACCACGTCTCGGCCGGTGCCTTCATCGCCTCCTTCGTGGGCACCCTGCTGATGTTCGCCCTGCCGGTGACGGCGCTCGGAGCCGTCGCGCCGTGGGCGATCCGGCTCGCGGTCACCGACATCGCCGAGGCGGGCGCCGTGGCCGGCCGCCTGTACGCGCTGTCGACGCTCGGCTCGATCGCCGGCACGTTCCTGCCCGTGCTGTACCTGATCCCCGCGATCGGGACGCGCCGCACGCTGTTGCTCGCAGCGGTGGCGCTGGCGCTGGTCGCGCTCCCGGCGCTGCCTCGCCGGGCGGCGCTGGCGCCCGCCCTGCTGGCGGCGCTGCTGCTGGTTCCGCCTGGCCAGGTGAAGGCGGCCAGCGACGGCCGCGTCGTGTTCGAGGGCGAGTCGCCGTACCAGTTCGTGCAGGTCGTGAAGCTGCCGAACGGCGACACCGTGCTGCACCTCAACGAGGGCTGGGCCGTGCACTCGATCACGCCCGCCAAGGGCGTGCTGACCGGGAGCTACTACGACGCCGGCCTGACGTTGCCGCTGCTCAACGGGGCGCCCGCCGGACGCATGGCGATCCTCGGCAACGCCGCCGGCACGGTCGCGAACCAGTTCGGCGCGGAGTGGCCGCAGACCCGCATCGACGGTGTCGAGATCGACCCGCTCGTCAGCGACGTGGGCCGCAGGTACTTCGGCATGCACAACCCCAACCTGACGGTGCACACGGCCGACGCGCGCTTCTGGCTGCGCGGAGCCAAGGGGCCATTCGACGCGATCTTCGTCGACGCCTACCGGCAGCCGTACATCCCCTTCCACCTCGTCTCCCGCGAGTTCTTCCGCGAGGTCTCCGACCGGCTCGGCCCGAACGGCGTCCTGATGATCAACGTCGGCACGCCGCCACGGCTGACCGCGGCGGTGGACTGGATCGCCCGCACCATGCGCGCCGAGTTCCCGGCCGTGCAGGAGGCGCGCTGGAACAGCTTCAACTCGGTGGTGATCGGCTACCGCAACGCGGCCACGGCGGCCCGCGCGAAGCAGCTGATGGCCACGGCGACCGGCGACGTGAAGGTGGCGGCCGACCGCGTCACACCGCGGCTGCGGGACGTGCCGGCGGGCGGCGAGGTGCTGACGGACGACCACTCGCCGATCGAGCGGATCACGGATCGAGCGCTGCTCGAGTACCTCCGTGAGGGCGCGCCGGGCGCCGAGTAGAGCAACCTGTCCGGGCGGAGGTCGTCACCTCTGCGATGGACGTTTCGCCGGGACCGGTAGCGAAGCCCCCAGACCTGCGGATCGCTCACGCTGGAAGGCGGACCAGGGCGCGGAACCACCGTCCGGGCCGTCGTTCCCCGCCGGCCCGCCGGAGCCTGACGCAGCCCGCGGAGTTACGACAGCCTCGGGTTGCTAAACCCGATACAATCGACCGCGACAAACCTGAACCGGCACGCCAACGCGCAGCCGAAGGAGCGTTTCTCCGTGGCTGACCTCGTCATCCGCAATCTTCACGCCAAGATCACCGACTCCGACAAGGAGATCCTCCGCGGCATCGACCTCGAGGTGTCACGCGGCGAGATCCACGCGATCATGGGCCCGAACGGGTCCGGCAAATCGACGCTCTCGCACGTGCTGATGGGCCACCCGGGCTACGAGGTGACGTCCGGTGAGGTGCTGTTCGATGGCACCGACGTGCTCGAGCTCGCGGCGGACGAACGGTCGAAGCTGGGTCTCTTCCTCTGCTTCCAGTACCCCTACGCCGTCCCCGGCGTGACGGTCGCGAACTTCCTGCGCACCGCCGTGAACGCGCACCGCGACGAGCCGATCCGGATCCCCGAGTTCCGGAAGCAGATGGAGGAGGCGATGAAGCTCCTCGAGGTCGACCGCAAGATGTCGAGCCGGTACCTGAACGACGGGTTCTCCGGCGGCGAGAAGAAGCGCCTCGAGATCCTCCAGCTGGCGATGCTGAAGCCGTCGCTCGCGATCCTCGACGAGACCGACTCCGGTCTCGACATCGACGCACTGCAGGTCGTCGCGCGGGGCGTCAACGCTCACATCGGGCCCGAGATGGGCGCGATCGTGATCACGCACTACCAGCGCATTCTCGACCACATCACGCCCAGCCACGTGCACGTGCTGATTGACGGGCGGATCGTGCGCTCCGGCGGTGCCGAGCTGGCGCTCGAGCTCGAGAAGTCCGGCTACGCGTCCCACATGGCGGAGGTCTGAAAATGTCCGCACTCGAAAATGACGCCAAGGCGATCGAGGGGATCGGCGACTCCTACAAGTACGGCTTCCACGACGACGAGAAGCCGGTCATCAAGGTCGAGCGCGGCCTCACCGAGGACATCGTCCGCCAGATCTCGGCCCACAAGAGCGAGCCCGAGTGGATGCTCGACTTCCGGCTGAAGTCGTACGAGATCTTCCGCAAGAAGCCGATGCCGGGCTGGGGCGCCGACCTCTCGGGGATCGACTTCGAGAACATCTTCTACTACCTGAAGCCGTCCGAGGAGAGCGCCCGCACGTGGGACGACGTCCCCGAGGACATCAAGAACACGTTCGAGCGCCTCGGCATCCCGCAGGCCGAGCGCAAGTATCTCGCCGGCGTCGGCGCCCAGTACGAGTCCGAGGTCGTCTACCACAACCTCCAGAAGGACCTCGAGGACAAGGGCGTCATCTTCTGCGACACCGACCAGGCCCTGCGCGACTACCCCGAGCTGTTCCGCGAGCACTGGGCGACGGTGATCCCGGCGAACGACAACAAGTTCTCCGCGCTGAACTCGGCCGTGTGGTCGGGCGGCTCGTTCATCTACGTCCCCAAGGGTCTCAAGGTAGAGCTGCCGCTGCAGGCCTACTTCCGCATCAACGCGCAGAACATGGGCCAGTTCGAGCGGACGCTGATCATCGTCGATGAGGGTGCCTACGTGCACTACGTCGAGGGCTGCACCGCTCCCACGTACTCGTCCGACTCGCTGCACTCCGCGGTGGTCGAGATCATCGTGCGCAAGGGCGGCCGCTGTCGCTACACGACCATCCAGAACTGGTCGAACAACGTCTACAACCTCGTGACGAAGCGCGCAATCGCCGAGGAGGACGCGACCATGGAGTGGGTCGACGGCAACCTCGGCTCGAAGGTCACGATGAAGTACCCGGCCGTGATCCTGAAGGGCGAGCGCGCTCACGGCGAGGTGCTGTCGATCGCCTTCGCGGGTGAGGGCCAGCACCAGGACGCCGGCGCGAAGATCACGCACATGGCGCCGCACACCTCGTCGGTGATCACGTCGAAGTCGATCTCGAAGGACGGCGGACGCGCCTCCTACCGCGGACTGCTGCGGGTCAACCCGGGTGCGCACGGATCGCGCTCGAAGGTGGTCTGCGACGCGCTGATCCTCGACGAGCACTCGCAGTCCGACACGTTCCCGTACATCAACATCGGCGAGAACGAGGTCGACATCGGTCACGAGGCCACGGTCTCGAAGATCGGTGAGGAGCAGCTCTACTACCTGATGAGCCGCGGTCTGGGCGAGGCCGAGGCCTCGGCGATGATCGTGGCGGGGTTCGTGGAGCCGATCACGAAGGAGCTCCCGCTCGAGTACGCCGTCGAGATGAACCGCCTGATCCTGCTTCAGATGGAGGGCTCCGTCGGATGACGGCCTTCCTCGCCGAGCGACGCCAGGCGGCGGCCGCGCGCAGCGCCGAGCTGCCCGTGCCGACCATCAAGGACGAGCACTGGCGCTACACGAACCTGCGCGGCATCGACTTCGCGTCGTTCGCGCCGGTGGCCTCGCCGGTCGTGCTGTCGGGCGGCAACCTGCCGGCCGGGGTCCTGTTCATGGACCTCGAGCAGGCGGCCCGCGAGCATCCGGAGCTGATCGAGCGGCACCTCGGCGCGATCGTCGGCACCGACGAGAAGTTCGCTGCCGAGAACGCCGCGCTGTGGACCGACGGCGTGCTGGTGTACGTGCCGAAGGGCGTCACGGTCGCCGAGCCCCTGAAGGCCACCTTCACGATCTCCGAGCACGGCGCCGCCCAGCAGTGGCGCGTGCTGGTGATCGCCGAGGAGAGCGCGAAGGTGACCTTCATGGAGGAGCACGCCGAGGGCCTGCCCGGGTACGCGAACGGCGTTGCCGAGCTGCACGTCGGTGCGAACGCGAACGTCGAGTACGTGTCGTTCCAGCACCGCCACCTCGACACGCTCCACTTCGCGTCGCACCGGGCCGAGGTGGCGCGTGACGCCGAGCTCGACTGGGTCGCGGTGGCGCTCGGCTCGAAGACCGGCAAGAGCCGCATGGAGTCTCGCCTGACGGGTCCCGGCTCGACCGCCAAGCTGACGGGCGCCTACGTGCTCGACGGCACGCAGCACGTTGATCTCGACACGACGCAGGAGCACGACGCCCCGAACGCGACATCCGACCTGTTCTTCAAGGGCGTGCTGTCCGAGTCGGCGCGCTCCGTGTGGCGCGGCGTGATCCGCGTGGCCAAGGACGCGCAGAAGACCGACGCGTACCAGGAGAACCGCAACCTGGTGCTCTCGCCGAAGGCGCACGCCGACTCGATCCCGGGCCTCGAGATCAAGGCCAACGACGTCCGCTGCACGCACGGGGCCACGATCGGCCGCGTCGATCCCGAGGCTCTCTACTACCTGATGAGCCGCGGACTCGACCGCCCGGCTGCCGAGCGGCTGATCGTCGAGGGCTTCTTCGTCGACGCCTTCGATCGCATCCGCTCGCCCGAGCTGCGCGAGCAGGTCCAGCAGGCGCTGCTCGCGAAGCTGCCGTAAATGGCGTCGTCCCCGGTGCAGACGCCGCTCGACGTGGCCCGCATCCGGGCCGACTTCCCGATCCTCGAGCGCGAGATCAACGGCAAGCCGATCGCGTACCTCGACTCTGCCAACAGCGCCCAGAAGCCGCGCCAGGTCATCGACGCGATGTCCAACTTCTATGCGACGTCGTACGCCAACGTCCACCGTGCCGTGTACGCGCTCGGCGTGGAGTCGACCGAGGCGTTCGAGGGTACGCGCAAGAAGGTGCGCGAGCTGCTGAACGCGCCGTCCGAGCGCGAGGTGATCTTCACCCGCGACGCGACCGAGGCGATCAACCTCGTGGCGTACTCGTACGGGCGCACCAATATCGGTCCCGGCGACGTGATCGTCACCACCGAGATCGAGCACCACTCGAATCTCGTGCCGTGGCAGGTGCTCGCCAAGGCCACTGGCGCGGAGCTGAGGTACGTGCACATCGACGAGCACGGCGAGCTGAAGCTGGACGAGCTGGACGAGATCGCGAAGGCCGGCAACGTGAAGCTGTTGGCGGTGGTCGACCAGTCCAACTCGCTCGGCACCATCAACCCGATCCGCGACCTGGCCGACTGGGTGCACGGACTCGGCGGCGTGATCCTGGTCGACGGGGCGCAGTCGGTGCCGCACCGGCCGGTCGACGTACAGGCCATGAACGCCGACTTCCTCGCGTTCTCCGGCCACAAGCTGTGCGGCCCGTCGGGCGCTGGCGGCCTCTGGGGCCGCCGCGAGCTGCTCGAGGCGATGCCGCCGTTCCTGACCGGCGGCGAGATGATCCGCACGGTGCGGCTCGACGGCACCACCTGGAACGACCTGCCGTGGAAGTTCGAGGCCGGCACGCCCGCCATCGCCGAGGTCGTCGGCATGGGCGCCGCGATCGACTACCTGACCGGGATCGGCCTCGACGCGATCCACGCGCACGAGACGCAGATCACCGCGTACGCGCTGGAGCGACTGGCCGAGGTGCCGGGCGTGCAGATCCACGGCCCGCGGGAGGCCGCGCGCCGTGGCGGCGTCGTGTCGTTCTCGCTGGACGGCGTGCACCCGCACGACGTGGCCGAGATCCTCGGCTCCGACGGCGTCTGTGTTCGCGCCGGCCACCACTGCACGCAGCCGGTCATGGAGGCCCTCGGCGTCGTCGCGACCACGCGCGCGTCGTTCTACCTCTACACCGTGCCCGAGGAGATCGACCGGATGATCTCCTCGCTGCACCGCGTGATCAAGATCTTCGGCGACTGACCATGGACGACCTGTACCGCGAGCACATCCTCGACCACTACAAGAACCCGCGCAACCACGGAACGATCGAGGACGCCGACGTCAGCGCGGAAGGCGTCAACCCGCTCTGCGGCGACCAGCTCGCTATCGACCTGAAGATCGTCGACGGCAAGATCGCCGACATCAAGTTCCACGGTCGCGGCTGCTCCATCTCGCAGGCTGCGACGTCGATGCTGACCGAGCTCGCCGAGGGCCTCGACGTCGGTGATGCCGCGGCGCTGTCAAAGGACGATCTGCTCGCCGAGCTCGGTATCCCGCTCTCGCCGGTGCGGCTCAAGTGCGCGTTGCTGGGCCTTGGGACGCTGCGGCTGGCGCTGAACCGCCACAGCGGCACGCCGCTGCCGGACGGGTTCGCGGGGATGGACGAGGTCGACTGGCGCTAGCGGCGGTCGGCACCGCCTGGCTACATGCCCCAGGAGGTCTCGCCGAGCAGCGCCGCCTGCGCGCCGGTACGGGGCACGTCGGACGCCGGGGCACCCGTGCCGCGCTCCTCGACCCGCACGCTGATCGTGCCGGCGATCGGCACCTCGAACGACTGCGCGTCACCGCCGGCTGTCGGGCGCAGCACGACGGCGACCGACGTGGCCGACTCGACCAGGTACTCGGTGCCCGGCTCGAGGCCCGCGCGCCGGAACAGGCGCAGCAGGTCGACGTCCTCGTTCTCGAACCGCAGCAGCGTCACGCGCGAGCCGGCGTTGACGAGCGACAGCGGGTCGCCCGCCTCGCGGGGCGCATCGCCGATCGGGTGCCCGTGGGGGCACGCGGTGGCGTCGGCCATCATCGCGTACATGCGGCGCTCGACCGTATCGGACAGCCGGTGCTCGAGGCTGTGGGCCTCCTCGTGCACCTCGTCCCACGGGATCTCGAAGACCTCCGTCAGGAACGCTTCGAGCAGCCGGTGGCGAGAGACGGCCTTGTGCGCCACCTCCTGCCCCTCCGGGGTGAACAACAGGTGCCGATTCTCGTCGCGCGTGATCAGCCCGTCGTCGACCAGGCGTCGCACCATCTCGGTGACGGATGGCTGCGACACGTTCATCGCGCGCGCGAGGTTGGCCTGGGTCGGCTCGATCTGCGCCTCACCGAACCAGTAGAGCTTCTCCAAATAGTCCTGGACTGCCTCGGTCAACGCCATGGCGGCAGTCTACCCTTTCAGCGTGGCTTCGAAGACGGTGGACCCGAGTGTCGCCGCGGTGCTCGCGGACGTCGGTCCGGAGGCCGCGCGGCTCGACGTGGCGGCGTGGCTGCGCGAGCTGCGGAGCGCCGCCGAAGCTGGCGATCGGCTCGATCGCGCGCGAGTTTCGGCGCTCGAGCACGCCGGTGCGCGGGCGGCGTCGGACGGTGTCGCGCTCCCGGTCGTGATCGACGCGTGGCTGACGGCCGGCTGGGTGCTGTGGCGTGATATCGAGTCCGGCCGCCGCACCGTCGAGGCGTTGCTGCGCGCGCTCGACGATGGCGCGAAGGCGCTCGCCGCTGGCTTCGTGCGGGAGCAGCGCTCGTCCGTCCGCCGCGACGAGTCGGCACGTGCCGTGCTCCTCGACGACCTGCTCGGCGAGGCCCCGATCGACCACGTGCTGCGGGCTGCCGAACGGGCCGGCGTCGACGTCGGGCGTGAGCGATCGGTGCTGGTCGTCGCGGCGACGACCGAGCCGGTGCTCGACCGCCTGCGCGACGCCGGTGCGCTGGCGGCGCCACGGCAGGGCACGGTGGTCGCCGTGCTGGACGGCGTGACGGCGCCGCGCGGGCCGGAGCGGGCCGGTCTCGGCCGTCCGGGTGCGGGCGTCGCAGGCATCCGAAGGTCGTACCGCGAGGCGCGCAGCGCGCTCCAGGTCGCGCACCGTCTGGAACTGGACGGCGTCGTGCCGTACGTCGAGGTACTGCCCGAGGCGCTCCTGTTGCAGGATCGAGCCGGCCTGGAGGCGCTGGTCG
>JBBQFB010000012.1:0-34953 GCA_038321545.1 Gaiellales bacterium | reverse complement strand
GATCGTCAGCCAGACCTGGACGCGGACCGGCGCGCCGAACGCCGCGACGCCGACCTACGCCCTGAAGGGCACCACGCGCGGCGCGAAGCTCACCATGACGCTCGCCGTGACCGATTTCGCCGGCCGCACCGGTGCCACGTCTAAGACCATCACGGTGGTCGACACGCTCGGCCCGGTCGCGACCCTCCGGAAGGCCAGCGGCAAGATCAACAAGAACGTCACGATCAGCGGCAACCTGGTCGATCCGAGCGGGCTCGCGAAGACCGCGTCGGTCAGGTTCGGCGACGGCAAGAGCGCGACGGCGACGCTCAGGGACGGGAAGTTCTCCGTCCAGCACAAGTTCAAGAAGGCGAAGACGTTCACGATCACCGTGACCGTCAAGGACAAGCTGCGCAACACCTCGCGGACGACCTCGAAGGTCGTGATCAGGAAGCGGTAGCGGCAGCTACCAGAGCAGCACGGGCGAGAACAACCCCGGCCGGGCGGCGTCGCTGCCGGTCGCGTCCGCGCCGGCGCTGTCCACGCCGGCCGGCACCGTCGCCGAGCCGTTCGCGTAGTCCTGTGCGAGCTTCAGCACCAGGTCGACGTAGCTCCACGAGTGGTTGTAATGCCAGACGGCGTTGCGCAGGTTGGAGGCGGCGTTGTTGGCCTTGAGATAGTTCGCGGCCGCGGCGATCGCATCGTCGGGGTCGTACGGGTCGGCCGTGCCGTTGCCGTCGGCGTCGACGCCGTACGTGCGCCAGGTGCCGGGCATGAACTGCATCCAGCCGACCGCGCCGGCGCTCGACACCGACAGGTTCGTGCCGAACGACGTCTCGACACGGTTGATCGCCGCGAGCACCGACCACGGCACGCCGTAGGTGCGCGCGGCGGAGCGGTAGATCGGCACCAGGTTGACCGGGATCTGCGTCGCCGCGCCCTGCAGGTTGACGCCCGCCCTGACGCCGGTCGCGAGACCGATCAGCACCTCGCTGCCGGCCGGAAGGCCACCGAACGGGGCCGTGAGGTGCAGGCGGACCGCGACGGACGTCTCGCGGCGCTTGCCATTCGCGAGCGGCAGCACGGCGCGCTGCAGCACGAGCGCCCAGCCGGCGCCGGGCACCGATACGACCCGGTTCGAGCCGGCCGGCTGTGCGATCCCATCGACGATCACGCCGGACACGCTGGCGCGGCGGCCGACCACTGCGCGGTCGATCCGGATGCGCCCACCGAGCAGCGAGATGCCCCGCACGCGGAGCGCCCCGGAGCCGGCTACGACATCGGCGATCTGCGCGACGGAGCCGTCGGCGGGGTAGGCGTAGCCCGCCTGCGCGGGCGCCGAGTCGATGATCGCGCCGGTCGGCCCGACGATCCGCGCCAGGTCCGCGCCGGCGGAAGCGACGCCGGGGGCCACCAGCATCGCCACGACCCACCCGAGCGCGAGCGGCCATCTCACGTCTCTCAGCGTACCCGCGTGCACGGCCTCAGGCTACGCTTTCGTGCGTGGGCGACTGGTGGCGCGACTTCTTCGACGCGACGTACCGCGACCTCTGGGGCGCCCGGACGACCGCCGTGCGGACGGCCCTGGACATCGACGGGATCGAGGCGGTGCTCGCGAAGCACGGCGCGCCGAGCCCTGCCCGGATCGCAGATCTGGGGTGCGGCGACGGCCGCATCGCCGTCGCGCTCGCCGTCCGCGGGCACCACGTGACCGGTCTCGACTACTCCGCGTCGATGCTCGCTGCGGCGCGCGATCGCGCCGCCCAGTTCGACGCCGAGGTCGAGCTCGTGGAGGCCGACGTGCGGCACGCGCACCAGCACATCTCGGGGGTCGACGTCGCGCTGTCCTGGTACTCGTCGTTCGGGTACTTCGACGATACGGCCGACGACCTGGCGGCCCTCGAGAGCGCGCGGCAGTCGCTCGCGCCGGGCGGGTTCCTGCTGCTGGACACGCAGCACCGGGACAAGGTCGCGGCGCTCCACGCCGAGGTGTCGCCGCAGCGCGTCTACGAGGAGCGGCCGGATGGCATCGTGCTGCGCGAGCTGTGGTTCGACCCCGTCCGCGGACGTGCCGGCGAGCATGTCAGGCAGCTGCGCTCGGACGGCTCGGCCGAGGACCGGGCGTTCTCGCTACGGGTGTATACGGCGACCGAGCTGGTCGCGCTGTGCGGGGCGGCCGGGCTGACCGTGGAAGCCGTCTACGGCGGGCCGGGGACGACGCCGTTCGCCGTCTCGACCCGCCTGCTCGTGGTCGCTAGGCGCGCCGCGTGATCCTGGCACCACTGCTCTCGATCCCGAGCCCGTCGGATCCGCTGATCGCCGAGCTGGGCATCTTCAAGCTGCGCTGGTACGGCACGCTGATCGCGATCGGGATCCTGCTCGCCGGCTGGCTCTCGCAGCGCGAGCTCGACCGCCGCGGCTACCCGCCGGGCCGCGCGTACACGATCGCCACGTGGTGCATCCCGGCCGGCGTGATCGGCGCGCGGCTGTACCACGTGGTCACCGACTGGAGCAGGTTCAGCGGGCACCTCGAGAAGATCCCGCTGCTGCAGCAGGGCGGCCTCGGCATGCCAGGCGTGATCGTCGGCGGTGCCATCGGCGCCGCGATCGGGGCCAAGCGCGCGAAGGTGCCGGTGATGGAGGCGTTCGACATCGTGGCTCCGGGGCTGATCCTCGCGCAGGCCATCGGTCGCTGGGGCAACTACTTCAACCAGGAGCTGTTCGGCGGTCCGACCGACCTGCCGTGGGGTCTCGAGATCGATCGCGAGCATCGTCCGGAGCAGTACCTCGACCGGACCACGTTCCACCCGACGTTCCTGTACGAGTCTCTCTGGAACCTGCTCGTGTTCGTGATCTTGATGCGGATGAACCGGCGGCTCTGGCTGCGCGCGCCGGCCGGAACGATGTTCGCGGCCTACCTGACGCTGTACGCCGCCGGGCGCGCGTTCGTCGAGAACCTGCGCGTCGATCCGGCGGCGATGCTGTTCGGTACGCGCTTCAACCTGCTGCTGTTCATCGCCGTCTTCTTCCTCGCCGGCACGTGGCTGCTGGTGAACCTGCGGCGGACGCGCCGGCGGACGTAGGCCGGCGCTACGCGGCGAGGTGCTCGCCGGCGTCGAACAGCGACGGGACGAGCAGCCGCACCACGGTGCCGCCGTCCTCCGGCGACGACCACTCGATCGTGCCGCCGAGCGCCGCGGTGCGCTCGCGCATCGCGTCGATGCCCTGGCTCATGCCGTCCAGCGCCCGCTCGCGCTGCATGCCGGAGCCGTCGTCGCAGACGCGCATCTCGGTGCGGCCGTCGGGCAGCGTGGCCGAGAGGATCGAGATCGCCTCGGGCCGCGCATGCTTGACGGCGTTCGCCACGGCCTCGCGCACGATCTGGTACACGAACGTCTGCTGTGCAGTGTCGAGCGCCTCGGCCGCCTCCAGGTCGAGCGAGAAGCGGACGCCGTGCGCCTCGCCGAGACGCTCGGCGAGCGGCAGCAGCGCCGCCGTGATGCCGTGATCTCGCAGCGCCGGCGGCTCGAGGCTCCAGCCCAGCTCGCGCAGGTCGCGTACCGCCTCGCGGTTGCGCTGGCGCGCGATGCCGAGGATCCGGTGCACCTCGCCGCGGTCGTCGTCGTCCAGGGCGGCCGTGCACGCGTCGAGCAGCAGCGCGGCGCTGGTGATGGTCTGCTGGGGGCCGTCGTGGAGCAGCATCGCGAGCCGGCGGCGCTCCGCCTGCTCGGCCTCTGCGAGCTGGTTCGACAGCCGTGCGCGCTCCCGCTCGCGGCGCTCCGCCTCGTCCTTCAGGCGACCGAGCCGCGCGTACAGGCGGGCGTTCTGCGCGGCGCGGGCCGCGAAGTCGGCGAGCACGCGCAGCTGCGCCAGCTCGGCGGGGGAGAAGGGCTCCGGCGGCCGGTCGTTCCGCTCCTGCCGGACGACGACGAGCACGCCGACGAGCTCGTTGTGCGAGGCGAACGGCGTGGCGTGGGCGATGCCGCCGCCGAGCGCCGCGATGACGGCGATCGCGGCGCGGTCCGGATCGGCCACCTCGAGACCGTGCAGGTCGCTCCGGTGGGCGGGCCGGAGCACGCCGTCAGCCATCGTGATCAGCAGCACGGCGTCGCTCGCGTCGAGCAGGCGGATCGCCTCCGCAGCGGCCTGCACCAGCACGCGGTCGCCGTCCAGCGAGTCGGCGAGGCCGCCGAGCACGGCCACCAGCCGGTCGAGGCCGCTGGCCTGCGCCAGCAGCTCGGACGACAGCTCGCGCTCGAAGGCGCGCGCCCGCTCCACGCGTGTGCGCTCCCGGCCGCGGACAATGGTCACGGCGACGGGCGCGCTCAGCGCGAGTGCGATCATGAAGATGGCCCAGGCAGGCATCGAACGAGCGTGGCCTCGTCGTCGCTACGCGATGATCGCGTCGCGCAGAGCGATCGCGACGGCCTGCGTCCGGGTGTCCGCCTCGAGCTTCGCGAGGATGTGGCGGACGTGGCTCTTGACCGTCTCCTGCGAGATGAAGAGCTTCGTCGCGACCTCGTTGTTGGACATCCCGTCGGCGAGGAGCTGGAGGATCTCCTTCTCGCGGTTCGTCAGCAGCGTGTCGCGCTCCGAGGTGGCGAGGGCCGGCGCCAGCGCCGGGTCGATGAACTCGTCCCCGCCGGAGACGCGCTCGATGGCGCGGACGATCGTCGAGTGCGGCGCCTCCTTGAGGAGGTAGCCGGAGCAGCCGGCGTCGCGGCCCCGCTGGAGCAGGTTGCGCTCCGGCTGGCCGGTGAAGATGACGATGCGGCAGCCCGGGTTCGTCCGGCGGATCTGGCGCGCGGCCTCGATGCCGTCGATGCCCCCCATGCGGAGGTCCATCATCACGACGTCGGGGCGGCGGCGCTGCGCCATGACGACGGCGGACTCGCCGTCGGTGGCCTCTCCGACGACGCGCACGTTGCGCGCCCGGGAGAGGGCGAGGCGGAGGCCCTCGCGGACGACCTCATGATCGTCCGCGATCAGACAGGTGATTGCATCGGCTACAGGATCGGGCTGGTTCACGACTCGGATCCTCAAATGGGGGAACTTGCATACTTCGCTAGATGCTCTATCGGCAAGCTCCCCCTATAGCGTGAGTGGAACGCAAAAGTGGGGTACCCCGTTCAGGGAGTGCTCACTTCTGACAGCCGGGACACCAGTAGCTGCGCCGACCGTCGTCGCCCACCACGCCGCTCGTGACCGGCGTCCCGCAGCGCGGACAGGGCCGGCCGGTGCGGCCGTAGACGGCTCCCGGCCGCGGGCCGTGGAGCATCGTCGCCGCCGTGGCGGCGATCAGCTCGAGCGTCGCGTCGTCGAACGAGCGGAGCGGGCGGGCCGGCGCGATGCCGACCGCGTGCAGCACCTCGGAGCGCCACACGTTGCCGATGCCCGCCAGCACCCGCTGGTCCAGCAGCGCGCTGCCGATTGCGTCGGACGGGTCGCGCGCACGGAGCCGGCGGACAGCCGTTGCGGGCTCGAAGCCGTCGTCCATCACGTCGCCGCCCAGGCGTCGCAGCGCGGGGTGGAGGGCGAGCTGCGCGGGCGTGAGCAGCTCGAGCACCGGGCCGTTGAACAGCACGCCGTGGATCCCGCCGCCGGTCAGCTCGAGCCAGACGTTGTGTGCCGGACCATGAATCGGGACGCCGATCGGCGCGATCTTGAAGCGGCCCGTCATCCGCAGGTGAACGTGCACCACAAGGCCGCTTTCAAAGGTCATCAGGAGATGCTTGCCGCGTGCCTCGATCCGTTGCAGCACCTGGCCTTGGAGGCGCTCGCCGATGCGGAGCGCGGCCGTCCGCGGATGCGGCGTCGCGATGGCCGGAACGTCCCCGACGAGGGGCTGCAGGCGCCGCGCGATGCGCTCGATCGTGTCGCCCTCGGGCATCGTCTCCTACGATCATCACAGATGTTGTTCGCGTTTCTGCGCCCCGGCAAGATCATCTCGCTCGCGATCCTGATCGCCATCGTCGGCGGCGCGTGGTGGTCGTGGGGTCGCCTGCACCGGTCGGAGGCGGCCAGCGCGTCGGCCGCGCTGGCCGATGTGCGCGACGCCAAGGGGGAGCCTGCCGGCCTCCCCGCGACGGGCGTCTTCCACTACGCCGCCGGTGGCGACGAGCGGATCGGCTTCGGACCGCTCTCGGTCGGCCGGAAGCTCCCGAAGGACGCGCTGCTCGTGGTCACACCGTCGCCGAACTCGAGGTTCGTCGACCTGCAGCTGTCGAGCGACCATGCCGAGGGCTGGAGGATCCAGACCAGCGACGCCGGCGTCAAGGGGATCGCGCGGACGATCCAGGTCGGCACCTTCGGCTACAAGCGTGAGGTGTCCGGCAACGCGGTGCCGCCGGTGCTGCTGCGTCCCGCGAAGCTCCGGCGCGGGCTCAAGTGGCAGTCGGTCTACAAGGTCGGCGCGATCGTGTTCCACCGCGAGTCGGCCGTCGTCGGCCGTGCGACGCTGACCGTTGCCGGCCGGGCCGTGCGCACATTCGTGATCCGGACGAAGGAGACCGTCACCGGCGGCCTCCATGGCGACGAGACGCGCAAGGAGTGGTGGGCGCCGACTCTGGGGGTCGATGTGCGTGTCGAGTGGCACCGGAATCTGGACGGGAAGATCGTCAACATCCTGTCCGCCACGCTCGAGTTGACAAAAGTCGATCCGGTGCGTTGATGCAACGAACGACGCGCGGCTCGGCGCCGGGCGGTCGTGTCCGCCGTCGGCGTCGCCGGAGCGCGTAGAGGGAGCGATCGACCGCGCCGCGGAGTGCGCGCGTTCCGTCACGTGGCCGAAGCGTCGGGCCGCGAAGTGCGCCGAACGACCAACCGGGTGCCAGGCACCTGGTTGGCGGCATCAGCCGAGCGTCAGGCGGCGCGGGCCAGCTCGGAAGCCGGCCGCCAGCAGGCGCTCCTCGGCGTCCGTGCCCATCACGCTCTCGCCGTTGAAGCGCTCGACCGCCAGGCGGCCGGTGATCCACAGCGACTCGCCGAGCGTCGCGATCGCGACCGCGACGTCGGGGCTGTCCGGCTCGCACAGCGCGAGCAGCGAGCGGCCGCGGCGCTCGACAAACAGCGCCGGCCGGCCGTCGACCAGCACCACGTGCGCGCCGGCCGTCCGTGAGGCGCGCCCACCGGCGCGCGGTGGCCATGGCAGCGCCGCGCCGTACGGCTGGGCCGGATCGGCGGCGGCAAGCACGAGCGCCTCGGGCTCACGGCCCGGCTCACGCAGGTCGCGGAGCCGCTCGACCGCGCCCGGCAGCGCGAACTGCGCGCCGCCGAGGCCCTCGACGAAATAGCCGCGGCGCGCCGACCCGGTCAGCTCGAGCGCCGACAGCTCGCCGTACAGCGCGCCGAAGCCCCCGCTGACGGCCTCTGCCCGCACCGCGGAGCGCGTCACGACGCCGTGTCGCTCCAGCAGGATCTCGGCGCGCGCCCGGGCGCGGTCGGCCTCGGTCGCCGCGCTGAACAGCGGTGCCGCCGGCAGCCAGCGGCCGGCGATGGCCGGCGACGTGGCCGTCGCACGCCGACGCAGCCGGCGACCGCCGGCCGCCGGCTGGCGGACAGAGGTGCGCAGAGCCCGCGGAGCGCGCACCGGCGCGTAGGCGTCGTTGGTCACCTCGCCGGCCCAGACGAGCAGCCAGAGCGTCGCCGCGACCTCCGCGGCGGGTGAACCGGTGGCCATCACGAGGTCGCCGAAGAACGCACCGCCCTGCGCCACCCGCTCGCGCAGCAGCGCGGCCATCTCCCCCTCCGGCGCGAGGGCGCTGACGGGCGGGCCGAGCAGCGGCGCGTCGTCGCGGAAGTAGACGACGACGCGGCCCTCGCCGGCGCCGCACCACACGACCTCGCCGGCCGCGCACAGCGCGTCGAGCAGCTCCGGGCGGTAGGCGGCGACGCGGCGGGCGAGGACCGCCGGCTCGAGGATTGCGGCCGGTAGCGGCAGACCCTGCAGCTGCACCAGCACGTCGCGGAGGCGGTCGACGCCTCCGCGGCCGCCGTCGTCCACGCCCTGCCAGCGCGGCAGGAAGCGCGCCAGCGTCTCTCCCGGGACGGCCTCGACCTCGGCCCGCAGGCGCGCCAGCGAGGCCCGCCGGATGCGCCGTAGCACGTCGGCGTCGCACCACTCCTCGCCCTGGCCGCCGGGCCGCATCGCACCGCGGACGACAGTGCCGTCGACCTCGAGGACGCGCAGCGCGTCGAGCACTCGCTGCAGGGGCACGCCGAACCGCGCCGCTGGCTCCTCGGCGTGGAACGGGCCGTGGGTGCGCGCGAACCGGGCGACGAGGCCGCGCAACGCGTGGGCCACGGGCTCGAGGTGCGCGTCGGGCAGCCCGGGCGGCGGCAGCGCGCCGACGGCATCGCGGTAGCGACCGGCGTCCTCGACCGCGATCAGGCGCTCCTCGCCGGCGATCCGCAGCCGTGCGGCGCGACGCGTGCGCACGAGCTCGGTGATGCCGGCCTCGTCGTCGATCTCGGCGGCCGTCAGGTCGCCGCCCCGCCGCAGCCAGTCGTGCAGGCCGTCCGGCCCGGGGCCGGGACGGCGCCGCAGCAGCGCCTCGACCTCGGCCAGCGCGTCGGGGTCGAGCAGCTCGCGCAGCTCGTCGGAGCCGAGCAGTTCCCGCAGCAGCTCGCGGTCGAGCGACAGGGCCTGGGCCCGCCGTTCGGCCGGCGGCGTGTCGCCCTCGTACATGTATTGCGCGATGTAGTCGAACAGCAGCGACGAGGCGAACGGCGAGCCGTACGGCGTCTCGGCCTCGACGAGTGCGATCTCGCGCCGCTCGATGCCCGAGAGGAGGTCGTGCAGCGCCGGCAGGTCGAATACGTCCTGCAGGCACTCACGGTACGTCTCGAGCACGATCGGGAACGACCCGTAGCCCTCGGCCACCTGCAGCAGCGACTGCGCCTTCAGGCGCTGCTGCCACAGCGGTGTCCGCTGCCCGGGCCGGCGGCGCGGGATCAGTAGCGCCCGCGCCGCGTTCTCGCGGAACCGCGCGCCGTACAGCGCGGAACCGCCCAGCTCGCGCACCACCAGCTCCTCGATGGCCTCCGGGTCGATCGCGATCAGGTCGGCGGAGGGCGGCTCGTCGGCGTCGGGCAGGTGCAGCACGATCCCGTCGTCCGACCACAGCGCCTGCGTCTCGGCGCCCAGCCGCTCGCGCAGCAGCGCGCCCAGCGCCAGCGCCCACGGCGCGTGCACGCGCCCGCCGAACGGCGACAGGATGCACAGACGCCAGTCGCCGATCTCGTCGCGGAACCGCTCCACGACGATCGTGCGGTCCGACGGCAGCACGCGCGTCGCGTCGAGCTGGTCGCGCAGGTAGCGCCAGAGGTTGCGGGCGGCGCGATCGTCGAGGTCGTGGTCGGCGACGAGGCGCTTCACGGCCTTCGACTCGGTCAGCGCACCCGTCTCGCGCACGAACGCCCCGATCGCCTTGCCGAGCTCGACCGGGCGGCCCGGCGCCTCGCCCTTCCAGAACGGGATCTGGCCCGGCTGGCCCGGTGCGGGCGAGACGAGGACGCGATCGCGGGTGATGCGCTCGATGCGCCACGACGACGCGCCCAGTACGAACACCTGGCCGACTCGCGCCTCGTAGACCATCTCCTCGTCCAGCTCGCCGACGCGCCCCGAGCCGTCCGCCAGGAACACGCCGAACAGGCCGCGATCCGGAATCGTGCCGGCGTTCGCCACCGCCAGCGGGCGGGCGTTCGACCGGCCCGTGACGCTGCCGGCGATGCGGTCCCAGACGATCCGCGGCCGCAGCTCGGCGAAGTCGTCGGACGGGTACCGGCCCGACAGCATGTCGAGCACGCCGTCGTACTGCGCCCGCGGCAGCTCGCTGTACGGGTACGCGCGCCGGACGAGCGCGAACAGGTCGTCGACCTGCCACTCATCGGTCGCGCATGCGGCCACGATCTGCTGTGAGAGCACGTCGAGCGCGTTGCGCGGGACGCGCGTCTCCTCGATCGCGCCTTCGTGCATGCGCCGCGTGACGACGGCGCACTCCACCAGGTCGCCGCGGAACTTCGGGAAGATGCGGCCCGTCGATGGCGCGCCGACCTGGTGGCCGGCGCGACCGATGCGCTGCAGCCCCCGGGCCACCGAGCCGGGCGATTCGATCTGCACCACGAGGTCGATCGCGCCCATGTCGATGCCCAGCTCGAGCGACGACGTGGCCACGAGACATTTCAGCTCGCCGCGCTTGAGCGCCTCCTCCACCTGCGTGCGGGCCTCCCGCGCCAGCGAGCCGTGGTGGGCGCGGGCCACCTCGCGGCCGGCCAGCTCGTTGAGGCGCAGCGCGAGCCGTTCCGAGAGCCGGCGGTAGTTGACGAAGACGAGCGTCGTGGTGTGCTCCTCGACGAGGCGCAGCAGCTCGGGGTAGATGGCCGGCCAGATGGTGGTGTTCGCCGACGGGTCGCCCGACACCTCGCCCTGCGAGCCCGCGTCGGGCAGCGCGGTCATGTCGTCGACCGGCACCAGCACCTCGAGGTCGAGCACCTTCTGCGAACCGGCGTCGACGATGGTCACGTCGCGGTCACCGCCGACGAACCGCGCGACCTCGTCGAGCGGCCGCTGCGTGGCCGACAGGGCGATCCGCTGCACCTCGCGGCCGGCGGTCACGTCGAGACGCTCCAGCGACAGCGCCAGGTGGGAGCCGCGCTTGGTGGCCGCGACCGCGTGCACCTCGTCGATGATCACGGCCGTCACGGTGCGCAGCACCTCGCGGGCGTTGGGCGACGTGAGCAGCAGGAACAACGATTCGGGCGTGGTGATCAGCACGTCGGGCGGCCGGCGCACCATCGCCTGACGCTCGGCCTGCGAGG
Source organism: Gaiellales bacterium (assembly GCA_038321545.1). Taxonomy (GTDB): domain Bacteria; phylum Actinomycetota; class Thermoleophilia; order Gaiellales; family F1-60-MAGs149; genus VFJZ01. Next base: position 24,156 of record JBBQFB010000012.1, on the reverse strand, counting down.
TGTCGCCCGTGCGGACGCCGACGCTGATGTCGGGCAGCTCCAGGCCGAGCCGGTCGGCGGCGGCCCGGATGCCCGCCAGCGGCCCGCGCAGGTTCCGCTCGACGTCGTAGTTGAGCGCCTTCAGCGGCGACACGTACAGCAGCCGGATGCCGCGCTCGGCCGGCGCCGGCTCGGTGGCGAGCCGGTCGAGACCGATCAGGAACGCCGCCAGCGTCTTGCCGGACCCGGTCGGCGCGCACAGCAGCGTGTGCGAGCCCGCCGCGATCGCCGGCCAGCCCTGCGTCTGCGCCGCCGTCGGACCGTCGGGGAAGGCGTCCGCGAACCAGGCCGCCGTGGCCGGGGAGAACAGGTCGGTGAGCGCCGCCGCCATGCCTGCAGTATCGCTACCGTGGGCCGGTGATCGAGTCGCTCGGCGATGGCCTGCACCGGATCCGCCTGCCGCTGCCGTGGAGCGGCCTCGACCACGTCTGGAGCTACGCCCTGGAAGGGCCGTCGGGCTGGACGCTGTTCGACGCCGGGCTCGGCACCGCCGAGACGTCCGCCACGTGGCGGACGGTGCTCGATCAGCTGGATGGCCCCGTGGCGCGGCTCGTGATCTCCCACTACCACACGGATCACATCGGGGCGAGCCGCGACCTGGCCGCGCTGACGGGCGCCGAGGTGCTGATGTCGCCCACCGATGCGACCCAGTCGCACCACTGGCACGACCCCGGCGCGGTCGCCGCGACGCGGCGGCACCTCGAGGTGAACGGCTGTCCCGAGGAGGTGCTCGAGTCGGTGTTCGTCGCCTGGCAGGAGCTCGTCGCGCGGGTGCACCCGGCGACGCCGACGCGGCTGATCGACGACGGCGACGTGCTGGTCGGAGCCGGCGAGTCGTGGCGCGTGATTCCGGTCCCCGGCCACGCCGACGGACAGATCGCGCTGTTCGGCACGCGCACCCGCCGGCTGCTCGCGGCCGACGCGATCCTCGACCGCATCGCGCCGTTCGTGGGGGTGCATCCGGTGTCTCGGCCCGACCCGCTCGGCGACCACCTGGCGCAGCTCGAGCGTCTCGGCCGGCTCGACGTTGCGATCGCGCACCCGGGCCACTTCGAGCCGATCACCGACGTCGCGGGGCGGGCCGCCGAGATTCGTGAGCACCACGCGGAACGGCTGCGCGGCCACCGCGCGGTCCTCGCCGACGGGCCTGCCGACGCGTACGCCGTGTCGCTGCGGATCTACGGCGACCGGCTCGGTCCCAACTCCCGCCGGATCGCCGTCACGGAGTCGCTCGCGCACCTCGTTCATCTCGAGCGGCGGGGCGAGATCGAGCGGCAGGTCGGCAGTGGCGGGCGCGTAGTGTTCTCCGCCAGATGACCCACGACCACGATCACAGCGACGGCCACGAGCACGACCACGATCTCGACCCCGACGACCCGGCATGGGAGGTCAAGGAGCTCGAGGAGGAAGAGGTCAAGCGCCTCCTCGAGGAGGGCAAGCTCGTCCAGGTCGAGGGGCCCGACGGCCAGCCGCTGTTCATCGAGACCGAGGCGTTCGTCGAGGGCGTCCGGCTCGATCTGGCGGAGAACGCCGACAACGCTCCGTACCTGGTCGGGGTCGGTGGGTTGCTGCTCGAGGGCGAGCACCACGATCTCGCGCACGCGGCGGTCGAGCTCGCGCTCGCCGCCGACCCGGCGAGCGCCGACGCGCTGCTGCTGGCGGGCATCGTCGAGGCCCGCCTCGGCCAGCTCGACACGGCGCTCGAACGGCTCGACGCGCACCTCGTCCAGGCTCCCACGTCGGTGCTCGGGCAGACGCACCGCGCGCACGTGCTGCTCGGCCTCGGCCGCGCCGAGGAAGGCCACGCCGCCGCGCGCCGCGCGCTGGCGCTCGACCCGAACGACGTCGGCGCCATCCAGGCGCTCGTGGCGGGCGATGACGGCACGGCCGCCGCGCTCGACCGGACGAAGGCGCTCGCGGCCGAGCTGAAGGGCTGGGGCGTGCTGCGCGTGGCCGGCGACCTCGCCGTCTCGCTCGGCGACGACACCGCCGCCATCGCCTACTGGAAGCAGGCGGTCGACCTCGGCGCCGACGACTCCACCATCGCGAACCTGCTCGCGCAGCTCGGCCAGGCCGGGCGGATCGACGAGCTGGCCGACATCGCCGACGGCCTCAGTCGCCTGTCGGATCGCGATCCGAGCCTCCGCTGGAACGTCGCCGCGGGCTACGAGGCGGCCGGCCGGGCCGCCGAGGCGCGGATCGTGTTCGCGTCGATCGCGCACGATCCGACCTCTGCGCCCGACCTGCGCGCCGAGGCGCAGGCCCGTCTCAGCGCCGAGTGATGCGACTCGTCACCTGGAACGTCAACTCGATCAAGGCGCGCTCCGAGCGCCTCGACGAGCTGCTCGGCGATCTCGCGCCCGACGTGCTGTTCCTGCAGGAGACGAAGACCGACGCGGCGCACTTCCCGCACCTCGAGCTTGCGGCCCGCGGCTACGCGGCCGCCGACCTGTCGGGGGGGCGCTGGTGCGGCGTCGCGGTGGTGGCGCCGTCCGCCGTGGCGATCAGCGACGTGGTGGCCGGTCTCGAGGGAGAGCGCGAGCCCGATCAGGCGCGCTGGATCGAGGCCACCGTCGGCGGCATCCGCTGCGTGTCGACGTACGTCCCGAACGGCCAGACGGTCGGTTCCGAGCCGTTCGAGTCGAAGCTCATCTTCCTCGCCGCCGCGAAGCGCCGCATCGTCGAGCTGGCCGCACAGGGGCCACTGGTGGTGGCCGGCGACATGAACGTCGCGCCGACCGACCTCGACGTGTGGGATCCGGCCGCGTTTGTCGGCTCGACCCACGTCACGCCGGTCGAGCGGCGTGCGCACGCCGCCCTGCTCGAGGCGGGCGGGCTCGTCGACGCCTATCGCGCGCTGCATCCCGATCAGGGCCCGGAGGCGCACACCTGGTGGGACTACCGGGCCGGCGCGTACCACAAGCGCCAGGGCCTGCGGATCGACAACGTGCTCGTCTCCCGCGACCTGGCCGAGCGTGTCACGGCGGCCTCCGTGGACCGGATGTACCGCAAGGGTGCGAAGCCCTCCGATCATGCACCGGTCGTGATCGATCTCGCTGCCGCTCCGTGACCCCGTATACTGCGTGCCAGGTGATCACCGCCTGACCGACGACGGCGACAGTAGCCACCCCCCTCGCCCGGTGAACGCCGCCGCCTCTCCGGAGTGCGCCGCGTGAACACCCTGACGCTGATCGAGCTCGGCTCGATCTTCTTCATCGTGCTCTGGAACGCGTTCTTCGTCGCGGCCGAGTACGCCTTCGTCACGGTGCGGCGGACCCGGCTCGAGGAGCTGGTCGAGCAGGGCTCGCGGCGCGCCAAGGCGGTGATGCGGATCGTCGACGACCTGCCGTCGTTCATCTCGGCGATCCAGCTCGCGATCACGCTGTCGTCGCTGGCGCTCGGTGCCGTCGGCGAGCCTGCGTTCTCGCGCCTCGTCGAGGACACCCTGGGGCTCACGGGCGCGTCGCGCGAGGGTCTCGCGGCCACCATCTCGGTGATCATCGCGTTCGCGGTCATCTCGACACTGCACACGGTGCTCGGCGAGATCGTGCCGAAGACCTTCACGCTCCAGAACGCCGAGCGGGTGGCGCTGTTCGCATCCGCGCCCGTGCGGGTGTTCTACAACTGCTTCCGGCCGTTCATCTGGTTCCTCGACTGGCTGGCCGTCGCGACCGCACGCATCCTCGGGCTACCCGAGCCGCGCCTCAACTCGCTGGCCCACTCCGAGGAGGAGCTGAAGCGCCTCGTCGCGGCGTCGAAGGACGAGGGCAAGATCGAGGCCGAGGAGCAGGAGATGGTGAACAAGGTGTTCGCGTTCTCCGACACCGAGGTTGACGAGGTGATGGTGCCGCGGCCCGACGTCGTCGGCCTGCCCGTGACGCTGTCGCCGGAGGCCGCGATGGAGGAGGTGCTCCGGCATCCCTACACGCGCTACCCGGTGTACCGGGAGGACCTCGACGACATCCTCGGCCTGCTCCACATCCGTCGGCTGTACGACGCGCTGCACAACGGCGGGCGCGACCTGACGACCATCGAGTCGCTGCTGCGGCCGGCGTACATCGTCCCGGAGACGAAGCCGCTCGCGAAGCTGCTCGCCGAGATGCGGCGCACGAACACGCACATGGCGATCGTGGTCGACGAGTACGGGTCGACGGCCGGCATCGTGACGCTCGAGGACCTGCTGGAGGAGATCGTCGGCGAGATCGACGACGAGTTCGACCGGCCCGACATCTCGATCCTGCGGCTGTCGAAGGACCGGGTGCGGGTGGCGGGGTCGTTCCCGATCGACGAGTTCAACGAGCGGTTCGGCTGCACGCTCTCGGACGAGGACTACAACACGGTCGGCGGCTACGTCTTCGGCGAGCTGGGCCGTGCGCCCCAGGAGGGCGACCGGGTCGAGATCTCGGGCCTCCGGTTCACGGTCCACGGCATCGACGGCGCGCGGATCGTGACGGTCGACGTCGAGATCCGGCCGAAGCCCGTCCACGGCGACCCGGACGGATCGGGCCGCGTCGCGGACGCGGACGACGCCGAGGACGGCGCGGGAACCCGCACGTAGGAGCCGTCCGTGCCGAGACGCGCGCGCGGAAGCCTACGGAGCGCGCGGAAGACGTCTACGGGTGCACGTGGACGGGCGTGCCCATCTTGGCGTACGCGTACATCACGGGCGCCTCGGGCGCCGGCGTGCGGACGCAGCCGTGCGAGGCCGCGTAGCCGGGCACGTCGGGATACGAGTGGAACGCGATGCCGCCCGTGAAGTAGCTCGCCAGCGGCAGCCAGACGCTGAACGGCACCGACCAGGACATGGTCTCCTTGCGGTACACGTGGAAGTCGCCCTGCGGCGTGCGGCCGCCGGCGCCGCTCGAGACGTGGATCGCGCGCTCGACCTTGCCCTTGCCGTTGATCAGGAGCGCGACCTGCGCGTTCACGTGCACCTCGATGCGACGGCCGTGGTACTTCTTCCACGCCTTCGGGCGCCTGGCCCGCGCGAGGCGCTTCTGCGTCTTCAGGTCGGCGGTGCCGGTGCGCGTCAGTCCGTTCCAGCCCTGGAACGCCATCACGGCCTGCGACGTTCGGTAGTCGTACGCGCCCTGGACGGCACTCCACGGCAGGTAGCCCTGGTCGGCCAGATAGGTCTGCAGGACGCCGACCGCATCGCCCTTCGCGCCCGGACTGAGCGGCTTCGTCTTCGCGTCGGCGACGAGCGGCAGGGTGAGCAGCAGCGCGAACGCGGCGAGCAGGGGGCGGAGTCGGCGGATCATCACGGCAGGAATCTTCGGCACTTTCGCTTGTTTACGCAAGAGTCCTGCCGCGAAACAGGCCGGAACGGCGGAGAGCGCGGCAAAGTCTACGATGTTTCGGTGACGTCTCTGCGTGGCGACCGCGTCTTCCTGCGCCCGGCTGTGCCGGCTGACATTCCGACCCTCGAATCGATTCGCCGGGAACCGTCCGTCGAGCGCTGGTGGGGCCTGCTCGAGGAGGGGGAGCTGGCCACCGACATCGAGGAGGGGGAGGGGCGCATCCTCTCGATCGAGCTGGCAGGCGCGGTCGTCGGCGCCGTCCAGTGGTACGAGGAGCGCGAGCCCGCGTTCCGCCACGCCGGGATGGACATCTATCTGGGGTCGGACACGCAGGGCCGCGGGATCGGCACCGAGGTGGTCAGGCTCCTCGCCACCTGGCTCGTCCGCGACGGCGACTTCCACCGACTCGTGATCGACCCGGCGGCGGCCAACGAGCGAGCGGTGCGGGCGTACGCGAAGGTCGGTTTCAAGCCGGCCGGCGTGCTGCGCCGCTCGTGGCGCGGGCCGGACGGCAGCTGGGAGGATCAGCTGCTGATGGACCTGCTGGCCGACGAGCTCACGTGATCTGGAGCTCGCGCTTCGCGATCCGGCCGTCGCGGATCGTGAAGGCCATCAGGACGGGCGGCTCGCGCTCGAGCGACACGATCAGGTAGGCGGCATCGGGCCAGAACGCCAGCTCGACGTCGGTGCGCGACGGGAACGCCGGCGACCTCGTGTGCGAGTGGTAGATGGCGACCAGGTCCTCCTCGGCATCGTCGATGTCGGTGACGATCCGCAGCAGGTCCTGGGCATCGATCGAGTACCGGAACGGGCTCGCGTCGGCGTTGCTGGCCGGATGGAACCGCGTCGCCGTGGCGTCCAGGCCGGAGACGATGCCGCACGCCTCGTCGGGAAGCCCGGCCCGCGCGTGCTCGGCGATCTGGTCGGCGATCTCACGCGGCAGCTGCAGCGGCGCGTCGCCTACCACCAGAGCCGGTTCTCCATGTCCAGCTCGAGCTCGTCCGCAGCGCGGCTCCAGAGGCCGGACGACGCGTACTTCCAGCCACCATCGGCCAGCAGGCAGACGACGTTCTGGTCGGGTTCCATCGCCGCCGCGACGCGACGTGCGACCTCGACCACGGCACCGGCCGAGACGCCGGCCCAGATGCCCTCGCGGTCGAGCAGCGCGCGCAGGCCGACGAGCGCCTCGGCGTTCGAGACGAGCAGGCGGCGGTCGAGCTTGGACACGTCGAGGATCTCGGGCGTGTAGCCGTCCTCGAGCGATCGCAGGCCCATCACCGCGTCGCCCTGCAGCGGCTCGGCGGCGATGATCTTGACGGCGCCATTCACCTCGCGGAGCGCCTGGCCGGTGCCCATCAGCGTGCCGCCCGTGCCGAGGCCGGCGACGAACGCGTCCACGCGATCGCCGAGCGCGTCGATGATCTCAGGCCCCGTCGTGCGGTAGTGCGCGTCGGGGTTGGCCGGGTTCGCGTACTGGAACGGCATGTAGACGCTCGGATCGGCGGCGGCCAGCTCGCGGGCCAGCGCGACGGCGCCGTTCGACCCCAGCTCGCCCGGCGACCAGATGATCTCGGCGCCGTACATGCGCAGCGAGTCGGCGCGCTCCGGCGTGGCGGACTCGGGCATCACGGCGCGCAGGCGGTAGCCGCGGAGGCGGCAGATCATGGCGAGGGAGATGCCGGTGTTGCCGCTCGTCGGCTCGAGCACGACCTGACCGGGCTCGAGGCGACCTTCGGCCTCGGCGGCCTCGATCATGGAGCGCGCGACGCGGTCCTTGACGGAGCCGGTCGGGTTCAGCATCTCGAGCTTCGCGTACAGCCGGGCGCCGCCCTCGGGCCGGAGCTCGCGCAGCTCGACCAGGGGCGTCGAGCCGATCGCGTCGATCAGGTCGCCGGTGCGGGTGCCGAGGACCGACACGGTTCAGCCGCCCGCCATGGCCGGCAGCACGATCACGGTCGAGCCGTCCGGCACGGCCGTCGTGAGGCCCTCGCCGAGGCGGACGTCCTCGTTCGAGACGTACACGTTCACGAACCGGTTCAGGTTGCCGTCGGCGTCGACGATCTGCTCGCGCACGGACGGGAACTGCGCGAACAGGTCGTCGAGGACCTCGGACAGCGTGGCGCCGGTCGCCGCGACCTCGCGGGCGCCGCCCACCTGGGGGCGGAGGATCGGCGGCATGCGGAGCTTGACGGCCATTCGGTCCCTCTCAGTGCGCGGCGACGCGGTTGCCGCCGGCGCAGAACTGCTCGTAGTCGATGTAGGTGATGGGCCCGGCGTGGTCACCGCACGCCGGGCAGTTCGGGTCGCGCCGCAGCGAGACCTCGTGGAAGCTCGCCTCGAGCGCGTCCACCAGCAGCAGCCGGCCGACCAGCGGCTCGCCGATGCCGAGCAGCAGCTTGAGCGCCTCGGAGGCCTGCAGCGTGCCCATGATGCCGGGCAGCACGCCGAGCACGCCGCCCTCGGCGCAGCTCGGAGCGAGGTCGGCCGGCGGGGGCTCGGGGAAGAGACAGCGGTAGCACGGTCCGTCATGCGGCTTGAACACCGTCAGCTGGCCCTCGAACCGGAAGATCGAGGCGTGGACGACCGGGATGTCGTGCTTGACGCTCGCGTCGTTGAGGAGGTACCGGGTCGGGAAGTTGTCCGTGCCGTCGACCACCAGGTCGTAGCCGGGCAGGATCCGGTCGATGTTCGCGGAGGTGAGGCGCTCGTTGTACGCCACCACCTCGACGTCGGGATTGAGCGCCGTGAGCGCCTGCCGCGCCGACTCCGTCTTCGCCATGCCGATGCGATCCGTGGTGTGCAGGATCTGCCGCTGCAGGTTCGAGTCGTCGACGATGTCCTCGTCGATGATGCCGATCGTGCCGACGCCGGCGGCGGCCAGGTACAGGCTGGAGGGCGAGCCGAGACCGCCCGCGCCGATCATCAGGACCTTCGCGGACAGCAGCTTCAGCTGGCCGGCCTCACCGACCTCGGGGATCAGGATGTGGCGGCTGTAGCGGCGGCGGCGCACCGCATCGAGCACGGCGGGAACGGCCCACGGGTGGCCGTTCTGCTTCCAGGCGGAAAAGCCGCCCTTGAGCGACGTGACGTGCTCGTAGCCGAGGTCCTGCAACGCCTTGGCGGCGAATGCCGACCGGGCTCCGGACTGGCACGAGAGGATCACCGGCGCCGTGCGATCGGGCACCAGGGCCTCGATCAGCGACTCCAGGTTGCCGCGCGGGATGTGCACGGCGCCCTTGATCGCGCCCGCCTCGAACTCGTCGGCCTCGCGCACGTCGACCAGGGTCGGCGGCACGGCGGACGCGAGAGCCTCGGCGGCGTCGCGCGGGCCGATCTCGTCGATCTCGGTCTTCACCTGGGCGAGCAGTTCGCGGTACGTGGGCATGGGAAGGTCGCTCCTCGGCGGCGCGCGGGCCGCAGCAATGTATCGGGCCGACGGATAAGCAGTCGCAATCCGTGACATGAGTTCGAACGCGTCCCCGGGGGTTGCTATTCCGCTCCTGCGACCCGGGTCGTAGTACCTTGGGACCGTGGCTCAGGTCTCGCGCCAGCGTCTCGCGGTCTTGCTCGGGCTCGCCGTGGCGGGTGCCGGCGTCGTTCTCGCGATCGCGCTCGGCTCCTCGGACGAGCCGGTCCAGGCGTCGGCGGTCTCGACCGCGGCCGCCGCGCCCCTGTCGGGACTGCCGCTGGTCGCGCTGCCACCGGTCGCCGGCATCACCGCCGATGACAAGCTGGGCGCGCTCCAGTCGCTCGCCGCACAGGATCCGACCCGCACCGACGTGCAGATGGCAATCGGCTCGGAGCAGCTCGTCCGCGGCGACGGGACGGCCGCCACGGCGGCGTTCACCGCTGCGCGCAAGCTCGGCGATCCGGCGGCTGACGTCGCGCTGATCGTCGCAAGCTACGACCCGAAGGCGCCCGATGCGACCGTCTCCCGGCTCGAGCTGCTCGCCGCCACCTCGCCGTTCGCCCGCTACGAGCTCGGCGTCGTACAGCTCTGGGCCGGCCGGCTACCGCAGGCCACCGCGGCCCTGAAGTCCGTCCGCGACGGCGAGCCGGAGTCGTTCTACGGCGTCAAGGCCGACGACCTGCTGCACCCCACGATGCAGCCCGGCTATCCGCTGTTCGTCCCCGCCGACAACCCTCCGGAGGGCGCAACCGCCGAGTCGCTCAAGTCCGCCGCCGCCGCGGCGCCCAACGACGCGAAGGCGCAGCTGCAGTACGGCGCCTCGTTGCAGAGTGCCGGGAACCGCAAGGACGCTCTGGCCGTCTACGGCCAGGCGCTGAGGGCCGATCCGACCAGCATCGAGGCGCAGGTCGCGCTGGCCCTGGCGGCCTTCTCGAAGGACGACCCGTCGAAGGCGTTCGGCACCATCGGGCCGCTCGTGCGCGATCACTCCAACGATCCCTCGCCGCGCTTCCACCTCGGGATGATGCTGCTCTGGATCGGCCAGCCGGACAAGGCGCAGGCCGAATTCCGGCAGGTCGCGAGCGAGGCGAAGGGAACACGCCTCGCGCGGCTGGCCGAGTTCTTCGCCCCGAAATAGCGCCAATCCCCGCCGATCGCACTTTCGTCTGACCGAAACCGGCCGTAGACTGCGGGTGGCCAGGCGACCGGGAAGGTGCGAGGCATGGGTGGCGAGCAGGTGCCCGACGACGAGGGAGTCTTCGAACCCGACGTCGACCTGCTCGTCGGAGACGAGGCCCGCGCCCTGATCGAGCGCGTCCGCGAGGCCGGCGCGGTCACGCAGGACGAGATCGTCGGAGCGCTCGACACCCTCGATCTCGACGCCGATCAGATCGACGACTTCTACCGCGCGCTCGAGGCGCTCGAGGTCGACGTCGTGGTCGGCGGCATCGAGGAGGAGATCGTCCTCGACCTGACGACGCGCGAGGTCTCGACCGACGCGCTGCAGCTGTTCCTGAAGGACATCGGCCGCGTGCGCCTGCTCACCGGTGCGCAGGAGGTCGACCTCGCGAAGCGCATCGAGCGCGGCGACGCGGCGGCGAAGAACCGGATGATCGAGGCCAACCTGCGGCTGGTCGTGTCGATCTCGAAGAACTATCGCAATCAGGGCCTGCCGTTCCTCGACCTGATCCAGGAGGGCACGATCGGTCTGGTGCGCGCGGTCGAGAAGTTCGACTACCGCAAGGGTTTCAAGTTCTCCACGTACGCCACCTGGTGGATCCGTCAGGCGGTCGCGCGGGCGCTCGCCGACAAGGCGCGCACGGTGCGCATGCCGGTGCACGTCGTCGAGAAGCTGAACAAGATCAGCCGCACGGAGCGCAAGCTCCTGTCCGACCTCGGCCGCGAGCCGTCGCTGGAGGAGCTGGCGCTGGCGACGGGAATCCCGATTGACGAGGTCGAGCACATCAAGCGCTCGGCCCAGGCGCCGATCTCGCTCGAGAAGCCGGTCGGTGACGAGGACGAGTCCTCGTTCGGCGACTTCCTCGCCGACCAGCACAGCGACCGTCCCGAGGAGGTCGCCGAGATCACGCTGCGGCGCGAGGCGCTGCGCGAGCTGCTCGACGCGCTGCCGTACCGCGAGCGGCGCGTGCTCGAGCTGCGCTACGGCCTCGACGGGCAGAGCCCGCGGACGCTGGACGAGGTGGGTCGCGCGTTCAACGTGACTCGCGAGCGCATCCGCCAGATCGAGAACCAGAGCCTGCGCAAGCTGCAGTCCCTGCCCGCCGCCGCGCGCCTGCGCGGCGTCGCCTGATCTGCGCCGGCCTTGCGTGAACGCCGCCAAAGGCGCGCGGACCGCAGAAGTCGCAGCGAACTCGACCAACCGGGTGCCAGGCACCAAATGGTCGGCCACGCGTGCCCGCGCGAGCCGGCCTACGCGACGCCGCGGAGCAGGCTCGCTGCGATCCGGCTCCGCTCGCGCTCCAGCGCCCGCACGAGCGCGTTCACGACCCACGGGTCGAGCTGCGTGCCGGACGAGCGCTGCAGCTCGTGGATCGCGTCCGCGTGCGACCGGCTGGGACGGAACAGGCGGTCGTCGGTGATCGCGCAGTACGTGTCGACCGCCGCCACGATGCGCGCCTCGAGCGGGATCGCCTCGCCGGCCAGACCGTCCGGATAGCCGCCGCCGTCGAAGCGTTCGTGGTGGTGCCGAACCGCACGGGCGGCGCCCGCCAGCACGGGGATGCGCCGGATCAGCTCCTCGCCGACCTCGGGATGCGTGCGGACGATGGCCCACTCGTGCGGCTCGAGGTCGCTGGTCTTCGTGAGGATGCGGTCGGGCACTGCGACCTTGCCGACATCGTGCAGCCAGCCGCCCAGGCGCACGCGGCGCGTCAGCTCCCGCGGCAGCGCCAGCTCCTCGGCGACCAGCGCCGCGAGGCGCGCGACCTGCTCGTCGTGGATGGGCGAGATGCCCTCGCGGACGCTGGACGCGCTCGCGAGCGCCTGCGCGACCCGCAGCGCCTCGATGTCGTCGTCGCCCGAGTCGTTGTCGTCGACCTCGCTGGCCAGCTCGATCCGGTCGCGGCCGCGGCGCTTTGCGGCGTACAGCGCCCGGTCGGCGGCCGACACCAGGTCGTCGGCCGCCTCGCCGTCGGCGGCATACGCGGCGCCCACCGAGACGGTCACGACCACGAGCTCGTCGCCGAGCGCGAACGGCGCCTGCCGGACGGCGCGGCGGGCGCCCTCTGCGGCGGCGCGCAGGGCCTCGTCGTCGACCAGGCCCGGCACGATCACGATGAACTCCTCGCCGCCCCAGCGGCCGACCGTGTCGTAGCCGCGCACCGCTGCGCAGATGCGGCGGGTCGTCTCGCGCAGCACCTCGTCGCCGCCGCCGTGGCCATGGTGGTCGTTGACGCGCTTGAAGTGGTCGAGGTCGAGCAGCAACAGCCCGACGGACTCGCCGCTGCGGCCGGCCCGCGCCAGCTCCGCCTCCAGCACCTCGGTCACGTGGCGCCGGTTGTACGCGCCCGTGAGGCCGTCCACGCGCGCGATCCGGTCGGCCTTGCGCAGCGCCGCCTCCAGCGCCAGCTCGGTCTCCTTGCGGGTCGTGATGTCGGACACGACGCCGTCGACGACGATCCGTCCGTCGCCCTCGCTGCGGGCGCGCTCGTGCACCTCGACCCAGCGCACACGGCCGTCGATGCCGATCAGACGGTACTGCGCGTCGACCGCCTCGCCGCGCCGGATCGGCTCGTCGAGGCGATCGTACAGCTCGCGATCGCCCGGGTGCACGGCAGCCACCCAGGCCGCGTCGTCGTCGACGCCGTCGGGGACGGGCCCGCCCAGGAAGATCTCCGACGCCGCGCCGATCTCGAAGATCGTCTCGAACGTGCCGTCCGGGTCGAACACGTAGGTGTAGAAGTGCCGGCCCAGCGACGTGGCCACGTGTTCGAGCAGCCCGAGCGGATCGTGGCTGGATTCCTCCGTCGGCACCCTTCCTCTATCGGCCGGGACGGCGGAGAACTCAACGGGCCAGACGGGCCGCCGGCAAGGCCGCGGCGCACGCCAGCGCCGCGATCAGGAAGGCCGTCTGCGCGGCGGAGTGCAGCTTGGGGACGATCGCGCCGGCCTCGGCGGCGGCCAGCGCCGCGGTGCCGGCCAGGGCGGTGATCGCACCGCCCGCGATTGCCACGCCGATGCCGGCGCCGAGGTTGCGGGCCAGCGGCACGGCGGCTGCCGCACGCGGGTCGCCGTCCGGTGCGATCGCGATGAACGCCGCCGGGCTCTGCACGCCCATGCCCAGCCCGGCGACCGTGATGCCGACCGCGACCATGCTGCCGCCGTCCAGGGGCAGCGCCATCAACGCGATGCCGGCGACCACGAACACGTGGCCGATCACGAGCTGCCGTACCGGATCGAGATGCAGTGGCGCGGCACCGACCGAGCCGATCGTCCAGGCGACGGTCGCCGCCACCAGCGGGACGGCGGTCTCGGCCACGCTCCAGCCGGCGCCCGACTGCAGGTCGAGGACCACGTAGGCCTGCGATCCCATGAATGCGACGCCGGTGGCGAGCACCAGAATCGTGACCCGCCGGCCGGACCGGGTGGCCGGGAAGATCGGCCCTTTCGTGCGGTGCTCGTGCCACAGGAACAACAGGATCGGCACCGCCGCGACCTTTGGCTCGACCAGGAGCGCGAGCGTGGCGAGCGCGAGCAGCGCCGGCCCGGCCGGGGCCAGCCGGGCGCCGGCGCCGAGGTGCCCGACGACGCCCCGCGTGCCCGCCAGCGCGAGCGACAGCGTGACGGCCAGCGGGACCAGCTCGACCGCGAACACCCACCGCCAGCCCGGGCCTGACGCCAGCAGCGACCCGAGCAGCGGCCCGAGCAGCGCCGACAGTCCCCAGACCGCCGAGTTGAGACCGAACGCGTAGCGCCGCAGGGGCGGGTCGAGCGCGAGCGTGTAGATCGCCGGTGGCGCGGCGAGCAGCATGCCGGCGCCGAGTCCCGTGACCGCGCGGCCGGCAGCGATCACCTCGATGCTGGGCGCGGCGGCGCCGATCACTGCCCCGACCGCGTACAGCGCGACGCCCGCCGCGAGGGCCCGCAACGGCCCGGCCCGGGCGATCAGCCAGCCGGACACCGGCAGGCCGGCGACGAGCATGATCGCGTACGCGCCGACCGCGAGCGAGAATCGCTCCAGCCCGCCGAGGTCGCGGGCCGCCGACGGCAGCGACGCCGCCAGCATCAGCGCGTCGAACGAGACCAGGAACGATGCGCCCGAGGCGGCGAGCACCAGCGCGCGCCGCTCGCGCGCGAACAGCAGCTTGTAGGAGGCCTCGCTCACCACGGTGGCCGGCCGTGCACCCACCTGCCGCCGACCATCGTGGCCACGACGCCGATCGCCGCGATCCGCTCCGGCGGGCACGTGAACGGGTCGTCGTCGAGCACGACCAGATCGGCCTCGTAGCCCGGCGCGAGCCGTCCGATGCGCCGATCCCACCCGGCGGCATAGGCCGCTCCGCGGGTGAACCCGGCGACCGCCTCCGGCACGGTCAGCGCCTGCTCGGGCCGCCACGCGGGACGGTCGTCCAGCGTCCGGTTGACGGCCGCGTGGATTCCCTGCAGCGGGGCCAGCGGCTCGATCGGCGCGTCGGATCCGAACGCCAGCATCGCGCCGGCGTCGGCGAGCGCCCGCCAGGCGTAGGCCAGCGCGGCGCGGTCGCCCCAGGCGGCGTCTGCGACGTCGCGGTCGGACGGCGCGTGCGACGGCTGCATCGAGGCGATCACGCCGAGCCGCCCGAATCGCGCGACGTCGTCGGGGTGCAGCAGCTGGGCGTGCTCGATCCGCTGGCGCAGGCCCGCCGGCTGCCAGGTGGCGGCCGTCTGCTCGAAGGCGTCCAGCGCGGTGCGGCACGCGCGGTCGCCGATCGCGTGCACGGCCACGGCGAGGCCGCCGCCGGCTGCCTCGCGGACGAGGTCGGCGAAGTCGTCTCCTGACAGCAGATCGAGACCGACGCCGCCGTCGGCGAACGGCTCCAGCATGCGGGCCGTCCGCGAGCCGAGCGTGCCGTCGAGGAACGCTTTCACCGGCCCGACCTGCAGCATCCCGTCGCCGAAGCCGGTGCGCAGCTCGGCGGCGAGCAGGCCGGCCAGCCGGTCGGCCTGCTGCGAGGCGACGACGCGCAGCGTCAGCGAGCGGCCGGCGTGCAGCTGCTGCCAGATCCCGAAGCCGCTGCGTTCCATGTCGTGCACCTGCGTCACACCCGCTGCGTGCGCGGTGGCCTGTGCCTCGTCGACCGCGGTCCGCGCTGCGGCTGCGGTCGGCTCGGGGAGCGGAACGCTCCAGGCGTCGTGCTCCCGCAGGATCCCGTTCCACGACGGGCTGCCGGTCAGCTCCTGGGCGCGGGTGGACAGCACCAGCGTGTGCCGGTCGTGCGCCCAGAGCGCGACCGGCCGGTCGCCGCAGACCTCGTCCAGCAGGGCCGCGTCGGGCTCGCCGCCGGCGTCGATGGCGCGCCAGCCCTGGCCGATCACCCAGTCGCCGGCCGCCGCGGCTGCGCGCTCCGCGACCTCGCGCACGCTCCGCGAACCGTGCAGGTCGACGCGGGAGCGCTCGATCGCCCAGGTGCGGAAGTGGACGTGCGCATCGACGAGCCCGGGCAGCACCGTGCGGCCGCCGAGATCGACGCGCTCGTTCGACACCTGCGACACCTCGCCCTCCCACGCCTCGACGCCGCGCGCCACACGCCCGTCGCGCGTGATCGGGAGCCCTGCGATGTGGGGCGCGACCGGGTCGAGCGTGTAGATGCGCCCGTTGCTGAGGATCACGGCCGTATTGTTTCGCGGATGCCGCCGACCGTCCCCCGACAGGAGATCGAACACCGTGTCAGCGCGTTCCAGCGCGCCCTCGCCGAGCAGGGCCTGGACGCCGCGCTGGTCGTCGAGTCGAGCGACCTCTACTACCTGACCGGCACCAACCAGGACGCCCACCTGGTCGTGCCCGCGGCGGGCCGGCCGGTGTACCTCGTGCGGCGCGATCTCGAGCGCGCCCGCGACGAGTCGCCGCTCGAGCGGATCGAGCCGCTGCGCTCGCTGCGCGACCTCGGGCCCGCGATCCGCGAGGCGGCGGGGGACATCACGAGCCTCGGCCTCGAATTCGACGTCCTGCCGGTGGCGAGCTACCTGCGGTACGCAAAGGCGCTCCCGGGCGTCGATCTGCGCGACTGCATGGGCGCGCTGCGGCCGCTGCGGGCCGTCAAGTCGTCGTGGGAGGTCGGCCGCATCCGCGCCGCCGCCGAGCAGATCCGGATCGCCCACGCCGCGGTGCCCGGGATCCTGCGCGCCGGCATGACCGACCTCGAGCTGCAGATCGAGATGGAGCACGTGCTGCGCTCGAACGGCCACCAGGGCCCGTGCCGGTTCCGCGGCATGAACGGCGAGATGTACTTCGGCGCCGTGCTCGCCGGCCCCGACGCAGCCGTGCCCGCCTCGTCCGACACGCCGTTCGGCGGCTGGGGTCTCACGCCCGCCATCGGGCGCGGCCCGCGCGGCGGGCTGATCACGGAGGGGACGGCGGTCTCGGTCGACCTGGTGGGCGCGAGCGACGGCTACCTGGCCGACGCGACGCGCACGTTCTCGGTCGGCGAGATGGTCGCGCCGCTGGCCACCGCGCTCCGCGTCTGCGAACAGATCCTGGCCGAGGTGGAGGGGCTGCTGGTGCCCGGCACGCCGTGGCAGATGCCGTACCTGCGCGGCCTCGAGATGGCCACCGAGGCGGGTTTCGGCGACGGGTGGATGGGCACCGTCTCGTTCATCGGGCACGGCATCGGGCTCGAGATCAACGAGCCGCCCTTCCTGGCCCGCGGGCTCGTCGCGCCGCTCGAGCCGGGCAACGTGATCGCCGTGGAGCCGAAGCTCGTGTTCCCCGGCGTGGGCGCGGTCGGTGTAGAGAACTCCTACCTCGTGCGCGCGAGCGGCAGCCCGGAGAACCTCACTTCCTGGTGAGCGAGCGGCGCCCGAGCAACGCGAACAGCAGCCCGCAGACGATGAGCAGCGCGAGCGGCACGACCTGGGTCAGCTGGAACGTGAGGCGGTCGTCGCGGAACGCCTCCGGCAGGTGCGGCGGCCACAGCAGCAGGGCGAGTGCGCCGATCGTCCAGGCCAGCGAGAGGGCGCTGCAGACCCCGATGCCGATCGCACCGCCCGGCACGCGGAACGGGCGCTCGACGTCGGGATGCGTGTGGCGCAGCCGGACGGGGGCCGCGAAGATCGCGACGTACGACAGCGCGATCACGGCGATCGACAGCGACAGCGCGACCGCGAAGTAGCGCTCGGCGCTCGATCCGGCGATCGAGAACGTGGCCAGCGAGACGCCGCTTCCGACGAAGCCCGAGAGCACGGCCAGCCGGGCCGGCGTGCCCTGTGCGGAGAACGTCCCGAGCCGGCGCGGGCCGGCGCCGTCCAGGCACGCCACGGCCTGGCTGCGGGCGCTCGCCATCAGCCACGTCGCACCGCTCGTCAGCAGCGCCCAGGCCAACAGCGCGCCGGCCAGCGTGCCGAGCGCGTCGCCGGCGGCGCCGTAGACCGTGAACACCTCGCGGATCGCGGCCACGAACCCGGTCAGCCCCGTGATCCGCTCCGGGGGCAGCACCAGCAGCGTCGCCAGCACCGGCACCGCGTACAGGACGAACGTCCACACGCCGGCCCGGAGGATGCCGGACGGCACGTCGCGCTGCGGGTCGCGCATCTCGCCGCCCGCGGCGCACGGCACGTCGAAGCCGAGATAGTTGTAGAGCAGCACGGGCACGAGCACGGCGAACCCGGCGCCCGACGGCTGCAGGTGCGTCACCGCGAACCCGTGGACGCCGTGCACGCCGGCGTACAGCGCGACCGTGGCGGTGAACAGCGCGATCAGCACGACGCGGGCGGCGGCGCCCGACGCCGGCACCAGCCGACCGAGCCGGATCGGCAGCAGCGTCGCTCCGACGGCGGCCCAGACGAACGCCAGCGCGAACAGCAGCCGGCCGGTGTGGCCGAGCGGCGCGACGAATTCCTCGGTGACGGCGATCGCGGTGATCGTGAGCGCCCCGCCGATCCAGATCGGGGTCTCGATCCAGTACAGCAGCGCCGAGACGGCACCCGCGACGCGGCCGAAGGCCAGGCGCGTCCAGACGTAGTGGCCGCCCTCGGCCGGAAACGCGGCGCCCAGCTCGGCTGTCAGCAGCGCCGACGGCAGCAGGAACAGCACGCCCATCGCCACCAGCCACGTGAACGCCTCGGGGCCTGCGACGGCGACGGCGCCGATGGTGTCGAGCACGACGACGGCCGTGATCACGAACATCACCGTGTCGAGCCGACCGAGCGCGCGGACGAGGCCGGCGGGCGAGCGGGGACGGGAGTACGACGTTTCTATCAGCATCGCCACAGGGAGCGACGACGCGCGCGCGGTGATACACGGAGGGGTCAATTCGCCCTTCTCAGGACTCACCCGCCCGGGGTACAGTCGTGGCCGTGACGTGGCTCCTGGTACTCGCCACCAGCATCGCCGTCGCCTTCTTCCTGGGCCGCGGGCTCGAGCCGTGGCGGCCCACGCGACTGGCGTGGCTCGCGGTGGCCCTCGGGGCCGGTATCGCGGCCCCGCTGGCCGTCGCGCTGATCGTTGCGCGGGTCGAGTCGGCCGGCGGCGAGCCGGCGACGTTCCTCGGCTTCGCGAGCGGTGTCATCCTGATCGGCTACATGGTGCTGGCGGGCGCGTGGGCGCTCCGGTTCCTGGCCGATCAGATGGCGATCTATCGCTAGGACGCGCGCCGCCGGCAGAGGAGCCGCCGGGTTCGCGTCGAAGGGCGGTTCATGCCCGCCGCGAGCCCCACCCTCCGCCGGCCCGAGGCGCGTCGCGCGGTCGCCCACTTCGTCCAGGCCGCGTTGCGCGAGCTCTCGAGCGACGTCACGCACGGTGACGAGATCCCGTTCGCGCTGGACTCCCGGAGCCACCTCGGCGGGCCGGCCCTGTACGAGTACCGGCCGCTCTACCGCGCCTACGTCGACGCGCGTCTCGAGCGCCTCGTCTCGCTCGCCGACTACCGGCTCGCCGTCTCGTCGCTGGCCGACGACCCGGCCGTGCTCGGGGTCGCACGCGACCACGCCCCGGATGCGGAGACCGACGAGGATGCGCTGCGGATGGCCGTGCTCGTGCCGCTGCTGGTCGGCGTCGCGGAGGGCGCGGGCAGCTTCGACTTCGACGATGGCGTGTTCGACGGGATCTTCGACCGGATGCTGTCCGACGTCGCACAGACCCGCCGCTCGTTCACCGGCTTCACGCCCGTCGTCGGCCTCCGGGCGATCGACGGCTCGCACGACCTCGGCCAGGACATCCGCGTGCGCCGCGTCTCGCCCACCGAGCTCGCCGAGTCGTGGCCCGAGTGCCAGGGACTCCTGCCGGAGCGGTTCGGCGTTGCCCGCGACCGTCTGCTGGGCCTCGAGCTCGACGTGGCGATGCCGCGTGTCGACGCCGGCGAGATGCCCGATACCGCTCGCCGGTTCGCCCGCGCGGTGCTCGCGCTCCGGCTGGTGTTCGGCGGCCCGATCACGGTCGGTCCGGTGCTGTTCGAGCGCGTCGACTGGGCTCCGCGGGCCGTGCGCGCGCTGCCCGCGTCGGTGACGCAGGTGCTGCCGGGCGAGCCCGTGCGGCTCGATCCGCAGAAGCTGTACATGGTGCGTGCCCTCGCCGATCGGATGGCAGATGCCGAGGTGCACGGCGGCCCGATCGCCGTCGCGCTCGGTCGCTGGGCCTCGGCCAGCGGCGCCGCCGTCGCCGCCGAGCGGGCAGCCGGCCTGGCCGCCGCCGTCGAGCCGCTGCTGGGCGCGGACGGTGCGGGACATCACGCCGTCGCCATGCGCGCCGCCGCCCTGGTGGGCGAGAACGCCGCCGATCGCGAGGACGTCGCGATCGCCATGCAGGCGGCGCTGCGCCTCTCCCGGCCCGACGCGCCGCTGTCCGACACCGACCGCCTCGCAACGGTGGTCGGCGATATCGCCCGATCCGTGCTCGCAGCCGCGCTCGACCATGGCGCCGACGCCTCGAAGCTCGGCGCGACGCTCGATGCCGTGTTGCTCGGCTCCCGCCCCCGTCCGCAATCGGTGACGAACCTGGTCCGTTCGGCGTAGCCTGCGGAGGTGATCGACCTCCGGCAGGACGAGGCGCGCGCCTACCGACGGGCGGCGCGTCGTCGTGGCAGGTACGCGTCGGCCGTCTCGCTCGCCGTGCTGCTCGGGGCGGCGCTCGCGGCGGGTTGGATCGATGGCCGGCTCCCCGGCCCGGCGCCCCTGCGCGGCGCGCTGCTGATGCTCGTCGTCGGAGGCCTTCACCAGGCACTCGAGCTGCCGTTCGGCGTCGCCGGCTACCGCGCTGCGACCGCAGCGGGCCTCTCCGTCCAGCCGCTCGCCGGATGGCTTGCCGACCAGGTCAAGGCCTGGGTGATCGCGGCCGTGCTCGGCCTCCCGGCCGTTGCGTTGCTGGTGGCCGGCCAGCGCCGGTTCCCGGACGGCTGGCCGTATGCCGCCTGGGGCGCGTCGCTGGCCCTCTCGCTCGTGATCACCGTGGTCGCGCCGGTGCTGCTGCTGCCGCTGTTCCTGCGCAGCGAGCCGCTCGCGCCCGGCGCGCTGCGGACGATGGCCGAGCAGCTGGTGGCGCGCAGCGGCCTGCGCGTGCACGACATCCGCCTGCTGCTGATGTCGGAGAAGACCACGTCGGCGAACGCAGCCGTGGTCGGGCTCGGTCCGACCCGGCGGATCCTGCTCGGCGACACGCTCACCGGCGACCAGGACGACGAGGAGCGGCTGACCGAGGCGCGGGCGGTGCTTGCGCACGAGCTCGCGCACCACGCCCACGCCGACCTGTGGCGCGGCCTTGGGCTGGAAGGGGTGTCGTCGCTGATCGCATGGCCGGTGGCCGCCGCGGTGCTCGGTTGGCTGCCGTCGCCGCTCGCACACGGCGGTGCCGGCGATCCGGCGTCGCTGCCGGCGTTCGCACTGGCGTTCGGCGTCGTCTCGCTCCCGCTCGGCCTCGTGTCGGCGTGGCACTCACGGCGTCGCGAGTGGGCGGCCGACGCGTACGCGTACCGGCTCGCCGACGGGGAGTCGTTCGCAAGGGCGCTGGAGCGCCTGGTGGCGTCGAACCTCGGCGAGCTGGTGCCGCCGCGGCTGACGCGGCTGCGGGCGTCGCACCCGGCGACCGGCGAGCGCATCGCCGCCGCCCGCGCGGCCGCAGGCTAGCCCTCGATCCAGATCAGGCCGTTGTCGTCCAGCGCCAGCAGGCTGCCGTCGGTCGGCAGCAGCAGTGCCGCGACCGTCGCGCTGTCCGGCAGCGCGGGCAGCAGGTTCCAGGTCGCGCCGTTGCCCGACACGCGCACCGACCCGCCGTCGGCGATCGCCACGCGGCCGCCGCCGGCCGCCACGTGGGTGCCTGCCACGCTGGCCGTCTTGACCCAGTGCCGGCCGCCGTCGGCGCTCCGCCACACGCCCCGCTGCCCGGTGCGGTCGGGGCACGGGTACGCGCCGCCGTCGACGTAGACGACGTCGCCCTCGGCGGCGACGTGAGAGGCGCACGCCGGCGCGCCGGCCGGCCGGGTGACCCACGTGCGCCCGCCGTTGGTCGAGCGCCGCACGCGACCGTCGGCGCCGACCGCCACCAGCGCGCCGGTGACGACGACCATCGAGACCGGCGACTCGCGCACCGTGAGGCCCGTCCGGACGACCTGCGGCGGCCCCGTTCCGGTCGCGGTCAGCAGCTCGCGGCGACGGTACTGATCGATGCCGCGCACCAGCCACGCGTGGCCGTTGCCGGCAGCCAGCGGGTTCGCGGCGTACCCGCGCCAGTGGAGGCCCAGGTCGCGGGTCGAGCCGGTGTCGGTGTAGACGACCCCCGTCGACCGGTCGGCCGTCATGAAGTACGCCGGCGCGACGCCGGGCGGGCGGCGGAACGCGATCGGCCCGCCGACGCAGCACGCGAGACCGCGCTCGTAGCCGACCAGCGCGACGCCCTCCGCCGTCTCGGAGATGGCGGTCGCGCGGGCGTGGCCGAAGCCTTCGTCGGCGCGCGTGAAGTGGCGTCCGCCGTCGTCGGAGCGGACGGTGCCGGCGCCCGTGGCGACCAGCACGTCGTCGCCCGCCAGCGGCACGACCAGCGACAGCGATGCGCGCACTCGACGGTCGGCGGGGTGCGTCCAGGTCGTGCCGCGGTTGTTCGAGACGGTGAGGCCCGGATCGGGCACGGGCCGGTCGCGCTGCGCGGTGCCGTAGACGAGCGCGCCCGGGCCGACGCCCAGGACACGATCGGTCAGCTTCGTCCACGTGCGGCCGGCGGTGCGCGTGCGGAAGGTGCGGAACGCGCCGAACGTCGCGTAGACGGTGCCGTCGGTGGCCGCCCGCAGGCTCGCCTCGCCCTGGCGGCGCTCCGGAATCGTGCGGCCGGCCGTCCACGTGCGTCCGTCGGCGGAGTGCCGCAGCTTGCGCGACGCGCCGCGGCCGGTGATCGCCCACAGCCCGCCGCGCGGGTCGACCGCCAGCGCGTCGATATCGATGGAGCTGAGCCGGTGCACGGTCGCGAGCCCGTCGTCGCTACCGGTCAGCGTCCGGTCGAGCACCACGTAGATGCGCGAGCCGGTGCCGGGGACGATCGTCTCCGCCGTGCCGGGCAGCTTGCGGAACGCCCAGGTGAGGCCGCCGTCGGTGGAGCGCGCGACATTGCCGCGCTGGTAGTCGAGGTAGACGCCGTCGCTCGCCGCCGCCAGTTGCAGCGGCAGCGACGGGCTCGGTGGCACCGGCAGGGTGACCTTGATCCAGTGCCCGCCGCGGTCGTCGGTGCGGTACAGCGACAGGCGATCGCCGGGAATCGCGAAGACCGCGCCGGACGGTGCGCGGCTCGCGAGAGCCGTGCCGTCGCCACCGACGGGGCTCGCGACCGTCCAGGTCGCCGCCGAGGCGACGGCGGACAGCGTGCCGAACAGCGTCAGCAGCGGCGCGAGCGCCAGGAACATCGTCCGCATCACCGCGTACCTTACTCCCGGAAGGATTCCTCGATGGTGTCGCGAAACCCCGATCCTATGGCCGTAACCGCACCCCGCAAGCTCGCCGCCTCATTCCGCCGCCTTCGGGTGGCCGGCGCTGCGCCGGCCGGTGCGGAAGTCATCGCCCTCGCGAACCAGAAGGGCGGCGTCGCCAAGACGACGTCGACCATCAACCTCGGCGCCGCGCTCCAGGAACAGGGCCTCAAGGTCCTCGTCGTCGACCTTGACCCGCAGTCCAACCTGACGATGAGCCTCGGGATCGATCCCGAGCACGTGGAGCGCTCCATGTTCGACGTGCTCGTGCACCGGATGCCGATCGAGGAGATCATCCATCACGGCGAGCTCGACGTCGCCGTGTCGTCGATCGACCTGGCCGGCGCGGAGCTCGCGCTGTCGTCGATGATCGGCCGCGAGCGGGCCCTCGAGAAGGCGCTCATGCCGGTGCTCCACGACTACGACTTCGTGCTCATCGACACGCCGCCGTCGCTCGGCCTGCTGACCATCAACGCGCTCACGGCCGCGACCGGCGTGATCGTGCCGGTGCAGTGCGAGTACCTGTCGCTGCGCGGCCTCGTCCAGCTCGAGAACACGCTGACGATGATCCGCGAGAACCTGAACCCGCGCGTGAAGATCCGCGGGATCCTCCCGACGATGCTCGACAGCCGCCTGCTGCACGCCAAGGAGGCGCTCGACCTGCTCGAGCACAACTTCGGCGACCTCGTCTTCAAGACACGCGTGCGCAAGACGGTCCGCCTCGCCGAGGCTCCCGTCTCGGGCGTGTCCGTCCTCTCCTACGACTCGGGCGGCGCCGCCGCCCAGTCGTACCGCGAACTGGCCCAGGAGGTCCTGCGCGATGCAGAAGAAGCGCGCTAGCATGCACGACGGTCCGCTGGCCGACCTGTTCCGCCAGACGGACTCCTCGCGCGACCCGGCACCCGAGGTCGCGGGCGACACGGCGGCCCGTGCGAAGCCGTCGAAGCCGCTCCGCGCCGTCATCAAGGACGCGCCGGCCTCGCGCACCGCTGCGCGGCCCGTGCCGCTCTCCCCGGGCGCCGAGTCCGGCGCGTACCTCGCCGTGATCCGCGTCGTCGGCGTCGGTGGCGCAGGCGTCAACGCGGTCAACCGGATGATCGAGTCCGGCATCCGCGGCGTCGAGTTCCTCGCCGTCAACACCGACGCGCAGCAGCTCGCGCTCGCTGACGCTGCGGTCAAGATCCACATCGGCCAGCAGCTCACCGAGGGCCTCGGCTCGGGCTCCGATCCCGAGGTCGGCCGCAGGGCCGCCGAGGAGTCGGATGCCGAGATCCGCGAGGCCCTGCGGGGCTCCGACCTCGTCTTCGTCGCC
>JBBQFB010000011.1:0-37566 GCA_038321545.1 Gaiellales bacterium | reverse complement strand
CCCGGGAAGTGGAGGTTGGACATGGCGACCACGACAGCAGGAGCTTCGGTGGAGACGCCGTCGTGAACCCGTCCGAACACCCCAGCGGTCGCCCCGCCCGGATGCTCGTCCGCTGCCCGCAGTGCGAGAGCAAGCTGATGGCGCCGATCGATGCCGTCGGCGGCGACGGTGACGAGGTGATCATCGAGCGGCATTGCCCCGAGTGCGGGCATCACGACCGGGTCGTGACGACGCCGCTCGCGGCGATCGTCTGGGCCCGCCACGAGGCTCGCGTCGCCGGCAACATGGAGGCGCTCGCCGACGCGCTGGCGGACGGTGCGCCGATCGAGCTGTCCAAGATCTCCGTGATCTGAGCGATCAGCCCGGCGCCTGCCGGACACCGCGCCCGCGACCGAGCACGAGCGCGGTGTTGACGAGCGCGAGATGCGTGAAGGCCTGCGGGAAGTTGCCGAGCTGCCGGCGCGCCACCGGGTCGTACTCCTCCGACAGCAGCCCGAGGTCGTTGCGCAGGTCGAGCAGTCGCTGAAACAGCTCCCGCGCCTCGTCGTGCCGGCCCTGCAGCGCGAGCGCGTCGGCGAGCCAGAACGAGCAGGGCAAGAAGACGCCCTCGCCGGCGTCGATGCCGTCCACCTCGCCGTCGGCGCGCGGCACGTAGCGCCGCACCAGCCCGTCGACCGTCAGCTCGCGCTGGATCGCGTCGACGGTCGACGCAAACCGCGGATCGGCGGCGTCCAGGAAGCCGACCGACGGCATCAGCAGCGAGCTGGCGTCGAGTTCCTCGTCATCGTACGACTGCGTGAACGACTGCTTCGACTCGCTCCACGACCGGACGAGCACCTCGTCGCGGATCTCGGTGCGCAGCGCCCGCCAGCGCTCGACCGGCCCTGCCAGACCGAACTCGTCATGCATCCGCACGGCCCGGTCGAAGGCCACCCACGCCATCACCTTGGAGTGCGAGAAGTGGCGCAGCGGCCCGCGCACCTCCCAGATGCCGGCGTCCGGCTGCCGCCAGCCGTCCTCGAGCCACCTGAGCAGCACCCGCGTCAGCGACCACGAGTTCTCGTCGCCCTCCACGCCGTTGACGAGCGTCTGGTACGCCGCGTCGAGCACCTCGCCGTACACGTCGAGCTGCAGCTGCGTCGACGCGGCGTTGCCGACGCGCACCGGCAGCGAGCCCTCGAAGCCGGGCAGCCACTCGAGCTCGCGCTCGTCCAGCCGCCGCTCGCCGCCGAGCCCGTACATGATCTGGAGGTCGGCGGGATCGCCCGCGACCGCGCGCAGGAGCCAGCTTCGCCAGGCCTTCGCCTCATCGCGGTAACCGGCGTTCAGCATCGTGACCAGCGTCAGCGTCGCGTCGCGCAGCCAGCAGAAGCGGTAGTCCCAGTTGCGCGGGCCGCCGATGTGCTCCGGCAGTGACGTGGTCGGTGCGGCGACGATGCCGCCGGTCGGCTGGTACGTGAGTGCCTTGAGCACCAGCAGGGACTGGTGGATCTCGTCGTGGTAGTCGCCGTGGTGGCTGGCGACCGCCGCCCAGTCCAGCCAGTAGTCCTCGCTGTCGGACAGGGCCTGCTCGGCGTCGGTCGGGTCGGGCACCGCCTCGTGCGACGGAAACCACGTGAGCACGAAGGCGAGCCGCTCGCCCTGCGAGAGCGTGAACTCGGACACCGACGTCATGCCCTCGCCGTGCACCTCCACGGGCGACCGGAAGCAGAGCGCGTCGGGGCCGGCGACCGCTATCAGCGCGCCCTCGACCTGCCGCACCCACGGGATGATGTCGCCGTAGTCGAACCGGATCGCGAGGTCGGAGCGCATCGGCACCTCCCCGGACAGGCCCTCCACGATCCGCACGATGTCGGGCGTCACGCCGCGCCGCGGCATGAAGTCGACCACGCGCACCGATCCCTCGGCCGTCTCGTGCACCGTCTCGAGAATCAGCGTGTCGTGGCGGTAGCGTCGCGTCGTGACCGTGACGGCGCTCGCCGGGGCGAGCCGCCAGAGGCCGTGGTCGGCCGTGCCCAGCAACGCGGCGAAACACGCGCCGGAGTCGAAGCGCGGGAAGCAGCACCAGTCGATCGAGCCCTCGCGGCTGACGAGCGCCGCGGTCTGCAGGTCGCCGATCAGCGCGTAGTCCTCGATCCGTGGCATACCGCACGCTACCGTTGCTTGCCCCCAACGAGCTGCAGGAGTCGAGATGAGCCGCGATCCGGATGTGAACGTCGTCGGCGGCGAGCTGCTCGCGTGCTCGCACGATCCCGTGACGGGGTTCTACCGTGACGGCTGTTGCGGCACCGGGCCGGAGGACGTCGGCAGCCACACGGTCTGCGTCGTGACGACGCCGGCCTTCCTCGAGTTCAGCCAGAGGGCGGGAAACGATCTGTCGACGCCGCGGCCGGACTGGGGCTTTCAGGGGCTCGCCCCGGGCGATCGCTGGTGCATCTGCGCCGCCCGCTGGCTGGAGGCATACCGCGCAGGCTGCGCGCCGCCGGTCGTCCTCGGAGCGACGCACGAGCGGGTCACGGACATCGTCCCGATCGAGCTGCTGACGGCGCTGGCGGTCGCGCCGGACGCGAGCTCCTGAATCGGGATCGTTCGAGACCGACACTACAGATCGATTCGTGCGGCAACCCGCCCGCTTCCGCGCACCTCGCGCAAATCCCGTGCCCGGTCGCGCGACCTGTGGCACTTCCGTGAGGAAGCGTTCTGGGGTCTGACCCCGAAACGCCCGGCCACGGGGGTCAGACCCCGGCGGTCGTGAGCGGCAAGACGGTGCCCTCGGCGCTCGCTGCCGGCGGATGCGTCACACCCGATCCGGGTCAGTGCGAGGTGGAAGTCCCCGGGGGAGCCTGGCGGTTCTCGCCCGCCAGGCTCACCCCTCGCACTCAGCCCTTCGCGATGTCCGCGGTTGTCACGCGCGTCACCCGGTAGGTCATCACGACGCCCGGCTTCTGGCCGGGGTACGTGCCCACGAAGCGCAGCGGGATGCCGCTCTCGGCGTCGATCACGAGGTGCTCCTCGTAGCCGTCGTTGAACATGTGGCCGACCAGCTCGAGCGCCGGCCGCCCGTCGTGGGTCGTCTTCGCGACCGTCACGCTCGGGATCAGCGCCAGCAGGTGCAGCACACCGGCCCGAACGTCTGGGCGGCTGCCGCCTGCCATCAG
This sequence comes from Gaiellales bacterium, assembly GCA_038321545.1. Lineage (GTDB taxonomy): Bacteria > Actinomycetota > Thermoleophilia > Gaiellales > F1-60-MAGs149 > VFJZ01. Next base: position 34,408 of record JBBQFB010000011.1, on the reverse strand, counting down.
CGCATCCATCGAGTTCGTCCACGCGTTGCCCTGCTCGAGCTCCTCCGGCGTGGCCGGCTTGATGCCCTTCACGGCCTGCGCCGCGACGGCCTTCTTGGCGGCCTCCATCTTCTTGCGCATCTGCGCCTTCGCCGCCGGATCCTCGATGCCGTCGATCTGGTCAGCGAGCGACGCCGGCGGCGCGTTGGCCACGCTGGGGTCGAGCGCCGCCTTGGCCATCCGCTTGATCGCCTCGGCCGGTGCGAGCTTCGGCACGGCGAGCGCGGCGGCCAGCTCGCGCTTCACCCAGTCCGAGTTGTCGCGCGGGTCCAGCGTGCCGCTCTCCTGTGCGTGGATCGCATCCGGCAGGCCCTTCGCGGTCTGCGCGTAGTAGTACGTGCCGTTGTCGCTGTAGAGGTCGGCGCCGTCCATCGTCTTGCCGTCGGCGAACACGTGGTGCCGCTCGATCAGCGTGGCGTCGCCGGGCAGCGGCGCCGTCTGGCCGACCTGGTCGGCGAGTTTGACCAGCGGCGCAGCGGCCGCGACATCGACCCCGACGCCGCCGACGCTGAGCGGGCTCTTGCCGTCGCCGCCGCCGAGGGCCGCGCCGGCCGCCAGGGCCACGACCGTGCCCACCGCCGCGAGCGCGAGCACGCGCGACGGGCGCAGCCAGCGACGCTCGGGACGCCGGGCCCGATGGGCGCGACGACGCGGAGCCGCCGGGGCGCGACCGGCCGTCACGTGGGTCATCAGTGCGGCTCGTGCCCGCCCCGTCGAGTCGTCGTCGAGCTCGAGCGGCAGGGGCCGCTCCTCGGCGAGCCAGACCAGATCGTCGTGGCCGTTCATCGTGCTTCCTCCTTGATCAGGTGCGCGCGGACGCGGGTCCGCGCGCGGTTGAGACGGGACCGGACGGTTCCGACGGGGACGTCCATGGCGACCGCGACCTGCTCGTAGCTCAGGCCGGCCCATGCCACCAGCAGCAGCGCGTCGCGGTCGGCCGCCGGGATGCTCGCCAGGGCGGCCGCCAGTTCCGGGGCGAGCCGCTCGGCCTCGATCCGCCCGAGCGCGTCGTCGGCCAGATGGTCGACGTCGGCCACGGCGGTCGCAGCCTCGGCGCGGCGGCCGCGCTCGGCGGTCCGGAAGTGACGGCGCAGCAGGTTGGTGGCGATGCCGAACAGCCACGGGCGGGCGTCGCCGTACGCCGAATCGAACCGGCGCCGCTCGTCGAACGCGATCCGGAACGCCTCCGCCGCCAGATCCTCGCCGACCGCACCGGCGCGGCTGGTGCAGAACGCGTGGATGGCCGGCCAGTGCCGGTCGAACACCCGGCCGAACACGCGCGGCTGCTTCACCGAGCGCGCGATCAGCGTGGCATCGGTGTCGGGCAGCGCGCGCTCCGCAGGCGGTTCACTTCGCACTCGGACCTCCATCGCCGGTTCGGTCGTCCGAGGCTGATTGCCCGCAGCGCGAGAAAGGTTCGCGGGCGGGTCAGCTAGGCCGGCGTCTCGCCCTCGTAGTACTCGACGGCGCTCGTCTTCAGCACCATGATCGTGTCGTCCGGATTGCCGGGCCACACGCCGATCTTGCCGCTGTCCGGATAGGCCGAGATGGCCGGGTCGGCGACGTTCGAGAACATCAGCATCCGGACGGTCTCGGTGGTCTGGTTGGAGACCTTGTGTGCCCCCTCGGGACCCATCGGGAAGCAGACGACGTCCCACGGCTGCAGGCGTCGCTCGCCCTCTGGCCGGCGCAGCGTCGGCTCACCCTCGAGCACGATCAGCCACTCCTCCTCGCCGTACTCGTAGTGGTACGGGCACAGCGCCTCGCCCGGCGGCAGCTCGTAGACGCTCGCGCCGACCTTCGCCCCGCCCACCAGCGGCCGGAGCTTGACCGCGCCGCCTCGGTAGCCGGCCGGGTCGGCGTCGTCATAGGCGAACTCGGGCGACGCGATGTTGATCGGATCCATCGGGAGAGCGTACCGGCGCGCCGACCGCGCCGGTCCGTTCGCGCGCTGCGCCTACTCCGCCCAGGGCGGCGTGAACGGCGGCCCGTCCGCGACGATCGCCTGGCCGCCGACGGGCAGGCAGACGAGTGCCCGGAACGGCCCGCCGCCCGCCAAGGTGAGCGTGAACTCGACGCCCGGCGGCACCGCCAGCGTGTCACCCGGGTGGACGAGGTGCACCGCGCCGTCGAGCGTCGCGATCGCCTTGCCGTCGAGGGCGACGAAGATCTCCTCGCGCGTGAGGCGATGCGGCACGGCCGCCGAGGCGGCGTGCAGCTCGAGCATCCACACGCTCGTCTCGGCCGAGCCGCAGCTCGGGCTCGCCAGGGTCGTGAAGCGGGCGCCGGGGATCTCGTGGACGGGCTGGGCAGGTGGTTGCAGTACGGGCATGGGTCCTCCTGATATATCGTCAGTATTACCTGACGAATATAGTCACCTATGATTGACGACATGTCAAGCGACACAACCTCCGACGCCGACTTCGGCCTGCTGTTCGCGCTGGCGTTCCGTTGCTACGTCGCGCACCTCCACGCCGAGCTGGCCGAACGGGGCTTCCCGGCCGCGCGGTCGGCGTTCGGACCGGTGCTGCGCGGCCTGCGGGGCCGCCAGATCACGCTGAGCGCGCTAGCGCGCGACCTCGGCATCACGAAGCAGGCGGTCGCGCGGGTGATCGACGACATGCGCGCGGCGGGGCTCGTCGAGCAACTTCCCGATCCGACCGACGGCCGGGCGCGGCTGCTCGCGCTGACCGGACGTGGTCAGGCGATGGTCGCGGCGGCGATCGAGATCGGCACCACTTACGAGACGTTCCTCGCGGCCGACCTCGGCGCAGACCCCGCGAAAGCGCTCCGGGAGGGCCTCGAGCGCATCGTGGCGAACGCCGGCGCGGCGGGCGATCTCGCCGCCCGCCGCGTCCGCAGCATCTGATGCGGCACGCTCCGCCGGGCGCCGTTCAGTCGCCCGCGTAGCGCTGCTCCTGCCATGGGTCGCCGTAGTTGTGGTACCCGTTGACCTCCCAGAAGCCCGGCTCGTCGGTATGCAGCACCTCGAGCCCGCGCACCCACTTCGCGCTCTTCCAGAAGTAGAGGTGCGGAACGAAGAACCGGGCCGGACCGCCGTGCTCCGGCTCGAGCGGCTCGTCGTCGTAGCCGAACGCGATCCACGCCTTGCCGTCGGTGGCGTCCTCGAGCGGCACGTTGGTCGTGTAGCCGCCGTAGCTGAGGACGCTCAGGTAGTCACCGGTCGGCCGCACCGCCTCGAGCAGCACGTCGAGGGAGACGCCCGTCCAGACCGTGTCGAGCTTCGACCACTTCGTGACGCAATGGATGTCCTTCGTGAACGTCTCGCTGGGAAGCGCGCTCAGCTCGTCCCACGTCCAGACGCCGGGCTCCTCGACGGCGCCCTCGATCGTGAAGCTCCACTCGCTCAGCGGCACGTGCGGCGTCGGCCCGGCCGACAGCACCGGGAAGTCGTCCGTCAGGTACTGGCCCGGCGGCACGCGGGACGGGTCGGGACGGGGACGGCGGCTGAAGAAGCCACGGGACGGCGGCGTCGACATCGAGAACCTCCTACGGAATCTGGTGCGCTGCCAGCGTAGCCCGCGGTTCAGGCTCCGGTCGGGCCGAATCGCTCAGTTTTGATCAGGCCGGGGTCATGCCCGAGCTGGACGAGGCCGTCGGCCGCTACCTCGACCAGCGCGGTCGGCCCGCAGACGTAGACCAGCGGCCGGTCCTCGGGCGCCCAGACGAACTCGTGCAGCAGCTCGCGGTCGATGCGGCGCCGGTAGCCGCGCCAGCCGTCCGGCTGCGCTCGCGTGAGCGTGAACTGGACGTCGACCTCGTCGACGGCGGCGAGCTGCGCGAGCTCCTCGCGGTAGATCACGTCGGCGATCGTGCGCGCCGAGTACAGCACGCGCACGGGCACGTCGCTGTCGACGGCCGCGCGGTGCCGCAGCATCGACCGCAGCGGCACCACGCCGGAGCCGCCGCCGATCAGCATCAGCGGCCCGCCGGAGGTCTCGTCCCACACGAAGTAGCCACCGATCGGGCCGCGCAGCTCCAGCTGGTCGCCGACCTGCACGACATCGATCAGGTACGGCGACACCTCGCCGTCGTCGATCCGCTCGACCGTCAGCACGAGGTAGCGATCCTCGGGGGCCGACGCGATCGAGTAGCTTCGCTGCACCTGGTAGCCGTCCTCGGCGGTCAACCGGACGTCGACGTGCTGGCCCGCGCGATGCCGCCGCCAGCCGGGAGCGTCGAGCACGAGGCTGCGCACGCGCGGCGTCTCGTCGATGACCTCGACGACGGTCGTCGACTGCCACTCGATCCGGTGCGGGGTCTCGCCGGGCGCCACAGCGCGAATGTACCGGGCGCGCGTGCCGATTGCTTCGGTCGGATGACGGTCCTCACCGGCGCGACGGCCCCTCCGGCAGCCAGACCCGCGATCGAGCGCACACGACGTGGTGCACACTGCCCCGATGGCACCGATCGAGCTGCGCTGCACGGCCTGCGAGCATGTCGTCGCGCGCGGCACCACGCCGCGGTGCCCGGAGTGCGGAGGGCGCCTCGAGGTGGCGCGCGGGCCGCGCCCCGACACGTTCGCGCGGGACCCGGCGACGCCCGGGATCTTCCGGTACGCGTCGCTGCTCCCACCGGTGCCGGCGGCGGCCCGCGTGTGTCTGTCCGAGGGTGCGACGCCGCTGATCGACATCCCCGCGGCGGGTCACCTGACGGGCGTGCCGCAGCTGCTCGCAAAGGACGAGTCGCGCAACCCGACCGGCACCTTCAAGGACCGCGCGATGGCGCTCGCGGCCACGGTCGCGCGGGCCGAGGGCGCGGCCGGCATCGTCTGTGCGTCGACCGGCAACGCCGGCGCCTCGGCCGCCGCGTACGGCGCGCGGGCAGGACTCCCCGTCCTGATCCTCGTGCCCGTCGGGACGCCCGCCGCGAAGATGGCCCAGGCCGCGGTGTGTGGCGCCCGCGTCGTCGCCGTGCAGGGCACCTATAGCGACGCGTGGTCGCTGGCCGCGGCCGTCAGCGCGTCGCTCGGATGGCTGAACGCGACCACCACGTTCACGTGCCCGTACGTCGTCGAGGCGACCCGCACCGTGGCCTACGAGATCGCCGAGCAGCTGGGCGCGCCGGACTGGGTTGCCGTGCCGATCGGCGCCGGGCCGCTGCTGGTCGGCATCCGCGAGGGATTCGCGGACCTGCTCGCGCTGGGGGTCGTCGACCGCGTGCCGCGGCTGCTCGCGCTGCAGCCGGCGGGCTGTGCGCCGATCGTGCGGGCCTTCGCGGAAGCCGCCCCGACCCGGCCGTGGGGCGTGCCCGAGACGGTGGCGGGCGGCCTCGCCGACCCGCTCGTGGGCTACCCGGACGAGGGCGACGTCACCGTCCGCGCCATCGTCGCGTCCGGTGGCGCGGCGGTCGCCGTGGACGATGACGCGACGCTCGCCGCGATCGCGCTGCTGGCTCGTCGCGAGGGTCTGTTCCAGGAGCCTGCCGGCGCGATCGCGGTGGCCGGCGTGGCCGAGGCGCGGCGGCGGGGGCTGATCGATGAGGCCGCGACCGTCGTCGCGTGCCTGACCGGCACGGGGCTGAAGGATCCACACGCCGCCGCGGGCGGGGCGCCGCGCTCGTTCCCCGTCGTGGCATCGCAAGACGAGCTGGAGACGTCGCTCGCTCAGCCGTCGGACGAGGCCGGCCGCTGGCGCAGGTAGCGCAGCGTCTCGGCGTCCGTTGCCCGAACAACATCGACAGGCTCGCCGAAGCAGGTGCACAGCTCGACGACGACCTCGGCCGCGGAGATCGACCGCACGCGCCAGATCGCACCGCTCTGCTCCCATCGCTGCAGGATGTCGGTCGTCGCAGTCATCGCCGCCTCGGCGCGACGAACGCCAGCGCCTCCCGTGCAAGGTGCAGCCAGTCCGGCTCCACCTCGTAGTCGACGCAGACCCATTCCCGGAGCGGCCGCCCTGGTCGGCGCTCGAACGGGCGCGCCGCGTCGGCCGCGACGAGGTTCTCGCAGCGATCCGCCGGGAGTTTCAGCACGAGCTCGTCACCGACGAGCATCGCGAAGATCCTGCCGCCGGCCCGCAGCCCCGGGCTGGCGCCGAACCCCGTGCCCTGCTCGACGGCGGGCTCGCGCAGCAGGCGATCGGAGATGGTGGCGAAGGACTCCTCAGGCGTCACGACGCCCGAATGCTGGCACGCCCGGGCACCGTTTGACAGGCGGGCCCATCGATCCTAGGGTCACGCCACGCGACGGAGGTGAGGGCCGGTGTCCGATCGGGCGTTCTTCGACTACGGGCTGACGTTCGTTCCGCCCATCTCGCTGGGCCGCGAGGGGCTGGCGCTGATGGTGGTCGACATGCAGTACCACGATGCCGCTGCCGGCGTGGGCTTCCAGGCCGCGCTGGACGTGATCGACCCGGGCTCCGGCGCCTATTTCGACGATCGCGTCGAGCGCCTGGTCGTGCCCAACATCGCACGGCTGGTCGAGGCCTTCCGCGACCGCGGGCTGCCGATCGTCTACCTGTGCCTCGGCGCCGACGAGCGCGATCTGTCCGACATGCCACCCCGCTTCGCCGCCTGGATCCGCGACGTCGAGGAGCGCTCGGGCATCCACGACCTGTTCTGGCGGCAGAACCCGCTGTATGCGGTCCGGTCCGAGTTCCCGCCGCAGGAGGGCGACATCGTCGTCCACAAGAAGTCGTTTGGCGCGTTCAACTCGTCCAACATCGACGAGGTCCTCCACGAGCACGGCCTGCAGACGATCGTGATGGTGGGCATCTCGACCAACTGCTGCGTCGAAACCACCGCCCGTGACGCGGCCGACCGCGGGTACGCCGTCGTGATCGTCGACGAGGCGTGCGCAGACTACGACGAGGCCGCGCACGACGCGAGCCTGCGCGCGTTCCACTTCAACTTCGGCCGGGTCGTGCGCACGCCGGACGACGTGCTCGCCGCGGTGGACGCCGCCGCCTCGGTGTAGCGTCATCGAGCCCGTCCGGAGGTGCGTCGACGACGTCCGCCGATCACAGCGTCCGAGGTGGCGCATGATTCGCAGCGATGGAGATCAACGCATCCGGCGCCGGACTCGTCGTCGCGACGTTCCTGGCGAGCGCCGTCGAGCTCGTCGAGGCGTTCACGATCGTGCTCGCGATGGGGCTCACCCGCGGTTGGCGGTCAACTCTCTGGGGCGTCGGCGCCGCCCTCGGCGCGCTCACCGTCGCGACCGCGATCGGCGGGTACGCGCTCGCGACGTGGTTTCCCGAGGCCGCCCTCCAGCTCGGCATCGGCACGCTCCTGCTGATCTTCGGACTGCAGTGGCTGCGCAAGGCGATCCTCCGGTCGTCGGGACTGAAGGCCCTGCACGACGAGGAGGCGATCTTCCTCGAGGAGCAGGAGGCGGCACGGCGGGCAGGATCCGACGTGCGCCTCGGACTCGACTGGTTCGCGTTCACCGTCTCCTTCAAGGGTGTCTTCCTGGAAGGGCTCGAAGTCGTGTTCATCGTGATCACGTTCGGGCTCAACGCGAACTCGATCCCGCTCGCCAGCATCGGTGCGGTGGCGGCCGGCGTGATCGTCCTCGGCGTTGGCCTGGCTGCCCACAAGCCGCTCGCCCGCGTTCCCGAGAACACGATCAAGCTCACCGTCGGCCTGCTGCTGTCGACGTTCGGCACCTTCTGGGCGACGGAGGGCCTCGGGGTGTTCGCCGACGACCGCGCACCCCTCGCGTGGCCCGGCGGCGACCTGGCGCTCCTGGCGGTGCTCGCCGGCTGGTGCCTGCTGACCTACCTGTCGATCGCGCTGCTGCGCCGCACAACGCCGCCGGTGACTGCCGCGAAGGCGGTCTCGTGATGGCGTTCCTGACAGCGTTCGGGCGGTTCTGGTGGGACTTCATCGTCGGTGACGAGTGGCGGATCGCCGCCGGCGTCCTCGTCGTGCTGACAGCCGGCGCGCTGGCCGTCGCCGGCGAGTGGTTCTCCGGTCCGGCGATCGCGGTCACGGTCGCCGCGGGCATCGCGGGCGTCGCGATCCTCAGCATCGTCCTGCCCGCCCGGCAGGCGGCGGTCGCGCGGCGCGAGCCGGTGGACGAGGCGTGATCGGAGCCGGCGAGACCGCGGCCGAGCTGATCGGGTCACTGGCCGGGCGCTCGGTGCTCGACCCGGCCGTGCCGACACCGCTCGTGTATGTCGACCGGGAGGTGCTGGAGCGCAACATCGACCGGATGGCGACGGCCGCGCGGCAGAGCGGGGTCGCGTTGCGCCCGCACGTCAAGAGCCACAAGATGGCCGACATCGCCCGTCTCCAGCGGGCCGCCGGAGCGATCGGACTGACCGTTGCGAAGCTGAGCGAGGCGCAGGCGCTCGCGGCCGCCGGCGTCGAGGGTGGCTTCATGGTCGCCCAGCCGTACACCGGCGGCGGCCGGGCGGAGGCACACCTCGAGCTGGCACGGGGCCGCGAGGTGATCGCGTGCGTCGACAGCATCGAGCTGACGCGCGAGCTCGGTGCGGCCGGCGCCGCGCATGGCAAACCCGTCGACGTCGTGCTGATCGTCGACACGGGGTACGGTCGGCTCGGTGTCGTTCCCCCGGAGGCCGTGGAGCTGGGCGCTCGGATGGCGGCCGAGCCCGGAGTCCGGTTCCGCGGCATCCGCTCCCACAGCGGCCGGGCCTATACGCTCGCGGGCCTCGAGACGCGGCGGCGCATCGCCGCCGACGATGCCCGGGCGATGCGTGACGTCGCCGCCGCCCTGGCCGCGCGCGACGTGGCGTGTGACATCGTCAGCGTCGGGTCGACGCCGGGTACGGCGGGCCTCGCCGATCCGGATGCGTTCGCCGGCATCACCGACTGGCGGCCCGGCAACTACGTCTTCTTCGACCGCACCCAGGTCGAGTTCGGCGCCGCCACGCATGCCGACTGCGCCCTCACCGTGATCACCTCGATCGTGTCCGCCACCGCGCCCGGCCGCGCCGTGATCGACGCCGGCCGCAAGACGTTCTCCAGCACGACGGCCCGCGAGCAGCCGGGGTTCGGACACGTCGTCGACCGCGAGGGCGTCGACATCCACGCACTCTCCGAGGAGTGCGGGTGGGTGCGGTCGACGACGCCGCTGCAGGTCGGTGCCCGGCTCCGCGTGATCCCGAACCACGCCTGCGAGCTGCCGAACCTGGCCGAGGTGGTGGCTCACGGCACCGACGGCATCATCCACGGGGCCTGGGTTCCGGTGGCGCGCGGTCGCGTCTGGTAACGACCGACCGATCTCAGCGCGCAGGCGCGAGGCTGGGCGCGTTCGCCCACTCGTCGTACAGGTCGCTCAGGCGCCCCGCGGCGCTGTCCCACGAGTGCGAGCCACGTGCGTGACGGCCGGCATGGGCACCGCGGCGGATGCGCTCGTCCTGCTCGTTCACGGCGGCCACCATGGCGTCGGCCAGCGCTGCGACGTCGTCGGGCTCGACGAGCCAGCCGTCCTCCTCGCCGTCGATCACGTTCACGAAGCTGGGCGGGCCGCCGCTGAGCGTGGCGATCACCGGCAGGTCGCTGGCCATCGCCTCCAGATAGACCAGGCCGAACGGCTCGTCGGTGGAGGGCGCCACGAAGCAGTCGGCGCAGCTGAGACCGAGCGGCAGCTCGTCGTGGCCGCGCCAGCCGCTGAAGAAGACGCCGTCCACTCCTTCGCGCACCGCCACGGTGTGCGGATGCTCGTTCTCCCACTCGCCGGGCACACCGCCCCAGACGACGAGCGGTGCGGGCACCGCCATCCGCTCCCGCGCGCGGGCATAGGCGCGCACCAGCAGCGGGAGGCGCTTGAAGCCGAGGAAGCGCCCGACGAACAGCAGCACCGGGCGGCGCCGGCCGGTGACCGGATCGAAGAAGGCGTCCAGCACCTCGGTCTCGGCGTAGCGGACGCTGCCGGCGACGCCACTCGCCTCGTCCCAGCCCTGCGGGTCGTGAACGAGCCACTCCAGCCAGCGGGCGCGGCGCTCGTCGTCGCTCGGCCGGAGCTGCGCGAAGCGCTCGGTGTCGACGCCGTTCGGCAGGCAGTGGACGGTGTCGGGATCGAGCCCGAGCAGGCGCACGGCCTCGTCGCGCTCGTACGGCGAGATCGTGATCGTGGCGGTCGCCCTGCGGGCGGCGGCCCGGACGCGCGACGTCCACCACTGCGCGTAGGGCCCGTGGGTGCCGGACTCGGACGCCGAGGCGAGCGCGTCGAGCATCTTCAGCTCGGTGCCGTGCAGGTGCGTCACGACCGGCACGTCGGGCAGGGCGTGCGCGGCGGCGTCGTGGAGCGGCGTCAGGTGATGGAGGTGCAGCAGACGCGACTGCGCGAAGGCCTCGGAACCGGCCATCAGCCGGGCCCAGGCCGCAGCCATCCTCCCGCCCTGCGTGGGCGTCACGCGCGGGAACGCGCGGTCCGGTACGTCGGTGCGGTCCTCGAACGACGGGTGCATCGGAAACGGCGCATCCATCGGGTCGCCGCCGCGTTCCCAGCGCGCAACCGCGTCGTCGTAGGCAGCAGGGACGATGTCGACGCCGTCGAACATCGTCGCCGCATTGCTGCGCGCGCCGGTCGCGCCCAGCGACCCACAACAGAGCGTGACATGCCACCCGTGAGCGACGAGCGCCCGCGACAGGTACCCGGCGACCTGCGAGGAACCGCCGCGGGGGTAGAAGAACAGCCCCATCCCCACCGGATCTCCGTCAGCCGTCAAGAGATCAGTCTATCCGGCCGTCGTCACCGGCCCTTCACCGCAATCTCACCACCAAAACCCCCGCAAACTGTCAATTTCGGCATATGGTGATCGAAGATGCTCCGAGATTCGGACTCCCGGACAGGCCCCGTCATCGTCGTGCTCGGGTACCACGAGTTCGGCGACGACGGCTCGCACGGCATCAGTGAGATCTGCCGCGCCGGCGTGCGGCGAGCCGAGGCGCTGGCTGTCCGGGTGCAGCCGCGCGCCGTGATCTTCACGGGCTGGTCATCGACCGGTGGGCCGAGCGAGGCGGACCAGATGGCGGCTTCGTGGGCGGGGCCGGACGACGTCGAGCTGATCCGCGAGACGACGGCCGCGAACACCGCGGAGAACGCGGTCCGGTCGCTCGAGGTGCTGCGCGGGCTCGGCGACCCGGCCGACGTGATCGTGGTGTGCTCGATCCGCCACTTCCCGCGCGTCCGGTATCTCTTCAGCGCGCCGTTTCGGCGGCACGGCTACACCGTGCGCTACCGGTACGTCGCCTCACCCATGCCGTCGGCCGCGCTGTGGCGACAGGAGCTGGCGTCGGTCACGCGCATGGCCGGCGACCGGCGAGCGGCGCTGGGACTGCTGCACGAGGCGCCGTCGATGGCGGCCGGGCAGCTGAGCGAGTTCGGCTAGCCGGTCACCGTGCGTACGCCGGAGACGGCGATGCGGAAGCCCTTGCCGGTGCTGGTGCGGACGCAGCGCATGCCGCTCGTCCGCGACGTGCACTTGAACCCGCCAACCGTGCGGGTGTGGCCGTACTTCAGCGTCGTCGCATCCCGCGGCGGATCACCGATGCACTTCGTTCCGGTACAGACTTTGAAGTTCCCGTTCGACCGCAACCTGACGCTCCGCCCCGGGCTCCTGGTCTGGCAGTAGGCGACCGTGCCGAGGCTGCCGTCCTTCCAGTGCAGCTCGCAGCTGATGTTGCCCGACGGCGACAGGAAGAACGACCGCTTGGCGGCCGCGTTCGCGGACGAGGCAACGGCCACGACGAGCAGCAGGGCGAGCGGGAGGAGCGCGATGCGACGCATGCGTCGCATCCTATGGCCGGATCAGCCGGCCGTGTTCGTGATGCTGCAAGCGGAGACAGAAGCGGCCCGCACCCGTGTGCCGGAAACCGACCGCGCCGGGACTTCGAACTCGCCTGACACGTGTACCACACTCGCATGTAACACACCACGCCCGTACCGCGTCATACCACGCCAAACCCGTGTCCGGTCGCGCGATCCGTGAGCCTTCCGTGACAAAGCGTTCTGGGGTCTGACCCCATAACTCCGAGTTATGAGGTCAGACCCCACGCAGCAGGGCGTCACGCTTCCACGCGGAAGTGTGACTACTGGGACTTGACGTAGGCGATGTAGCCGCGGACGTCGGCGACCGGCTCCGCGTACGCGTCGCCCAGCGACGACTCCATCCGGCCCATGTACTCCTTCACCCACTGCGGCGTGTCGTAGTCGATGGCCGCCAGGAACTCGAGCGTCGCCGCGAGCCGGATGTCGGCGATCGACGGCGACTGGCCGCCGATGAACGGCTTGCCGTCCAGGAAGAACGAGCGGTACACATCGAGCGGCTCGGCCAGCGCGGCCTCGGCGTCCTGCTGCGCCTGCGCCTTCATGGCGTCGTCGGCGCCGGCACAGGTGCCTACCTCGCCGGGGTACTGCGGGAACCCGAGCGCCGGGTAGGTGGCCCGCGTGACGAGCGGGTAGAACGTCCCGACGAGGTAGAACATCGCGCTGTCGATCATCGCCCGCTCGGCCGGATCGCTCGCGTAGAACTGGTGCAGGCCGTGCTTGTTGCAGAGGTACTGCATGATGGCGCAGCTCTCCCAGAGGGCGGCCCGCGGCAGACCCTCCTCCTCGAGCATCGGCGTGAGGTGCGCCGGGTTCTTCGCGAGGAACTCGGGCGTGGAGGTCTTGCCCCACACGTCCTCCTCCGCGAAGTCGAGACCCGCGGCGCGGACGAAGATGCGCGCCGCCAGGTTGTTGACGCTCGGCTTCAGGACGCTCAGCGTGTGCGGTGCCATGTCACTCTCCCAGTCGGTCGGTGGAGACGCTCGCGGGCCGGTACGGATCCTTCGGCGACCGGTCGTCCGACAGCGACGGCCGCGAGCGCAGCACCATCGCCTCGATCGCGTCCGCCAGATGCGCCTGGTCGATGTTGTAGTCGCCCCGCGAGACGCGGAGCCTGTGCGCCTCGAGCAGCACGTCGGAGTGCGTGAAACCGAACGGCGGCTCGAACCGGTACGACGCGAGCTCGATCAGCAGTCCGAGCGGATCGGTGAAGTAGATCGAGTCCATGAACCCGCGATCCTTCACACCGCTGTGCCGGATGCCGCGCGCGTCGAGCCGCTCGACGGCCTGGTGGAACGTGGCCTGCGACAGCGAGAACGCAACGTGGTGCACACAGCCGGGATCCATCGGCGTGCGCCGCGGGTCGGCGACGCGCTCCTCGTTCGTGAAGATCGTGATCAGCCGGCCGTCGCCCGGATCGAAGTACAGGTGGCTCTCGTTGGCGTTGTCCAGGTTCGGCTGCTCGAACACGAAGGGCATGCCGAGCACGCCCTCCCAGAATCCGATCGACGTCTCCCGGTCGGCACCGGTGATCGTGATGTGGTGCACACCCTGGCTCTGGAGCTTCTGCATCAGCCGCTACCTCTGACTAGTGTTCGACGAGTTTCGACTTGTACTCGCTGCGCCCGAGACTTCCCCACGGCACGAGCTCGACGCGGGTCTGGACGACGAGGACGCTGCGGAGCCGGTCTCCAATCGCGGCGGCGAGCGCCCCGTCGGGCACCGCGTCGCGGGCCAGCTCGACCGCGATCGGAAGCGGCGGATCCTGCTTCACGCCGGCCTGCTGCGGGCGGACGCGGATGTGGCCGCTGACCTGCGGCGCGAACGCGCCGACGACTTCCCGCAGCGCCGACGGGAACACGTTCACGCCCCGGACGATGAGCATGTCGTCGGTGCGCCCGATACAGCGCACGCGCGGGCCGGTGCGGCCGCAGGCGCACGGGCTCGTCCGCATCTCGACGTGGTCGCGGGTACGGAACCGCAGCAGCGGCGCGGCGCGGTGCCGGAGGTGCGTGAGCACGAGTTCGCCCGTCGCCCCGTGCTCGACGTCGAGCGCGGCGCCGGTGTCGGGATCGATCAGCTCGGGGTACACGAAGCCGCGGGCGCCGAGGTGCATGCCGTCCTGCTCGGTGCACTCGCCCCACAACGACGCGCCGATGTCGCCGATGCCCATCGCCTCGGTGACGCGCGCACCCCAGCCCTCCTCGAGCATCGCGCGGAACGTGGCCTCGCCACCGCCCGGCTCGCCGGCCACGAGCACGCGCTCGACGCTCGACCCGGCGAGGTCGAAGCCCCGCTCGGCGGCCCACTCGATCAGGTACGCCGCGTACGAGGGCGTCAGCACGGCCGCCACCGGCTCGAGCAGCTGGATCGCCGTCACCAGCCGCTCCGTGTTACCGGTGCCGACCGGGATGTGGCAGAGCCCGATCCGGTCGAACGAGGCCAGTGCCGAGCCCGCGACGAACGGCCCGGCGTTGTAGGTCGACACCAGCCGGTCGCCGGCGACGACGCCCGACGCCGCGTAGCTGCGCGCCGACCCGGTCACCCAGTTGTCGAGGTCGCCCGCGGTCAGCGGGATGTAGCTCGGCGTGCCCGTCGTGCCGCTCGTCGCGTAGATCCGGACGATCTCCGACGCGTCGGCGCACAGGTGCGAGCCGACGGGGTTGTCGTCCGTGGTGGTGGCCTTCAGCTCGTGCTTCTCCGTCAGCGGGAGCGCGCCGATGCCGGCCAGGCCGCCGGCGGCGTCGGCCGAGGCGAACCCGGCCGCGCCGAGCTTCGCGCGGTAGAAGGCGGAGCGCTCGAACAGGTAGCCCAGCTGCGTCCGGTAGCTCGCATCGTCGAGGACGAGCTGCTGCGCCCACGGCCGGGCCTCGACCTCGGGGTCGAGCATCACGGCTCCGGCGGGCGCTGGTACGTGATCGCCTCCTCCGCGTGGGCGGCCATCAGGAACCCGACCGGCTGCACCTGCTCCTCGGCCAGGTGGGCGAGCAGCCCGGCGGTGCGGGCCAGCAGCGGCACCGCCTTGGCCGCCGACGCCGGGAACCCGAGATCGAGCATGACCGCGGCGATCGGCATCGACACGTTCATCGTCAGCGGCCTCCCCCACGCCTTCGCCACGGCGTCGCGGAAGCTCCGCGCAAGCGCGACGGATGGCCCGCTGACACCGCGCGCGTCGGCCAACTCGAGGATGCGCTCGGCCCGTGGGTCGAGCGGCTTGTGCACCGGATGCCCGAAGCCGGGAGCCTTGCCGCCGGCCGTGCGGATGGCCCGCGCCATCTCGTCCGCGACGGCGGCCGGCGAGGCACCCGCGGCAACCCGGATCTGCGCCTCGACCAGCAGGTCGGCGCACAGCTGCGACGTGCCGAGCACGACGGTGCCGCAGCCGAGGATGCCCGCGGCGACAGCGCCCTGGAGCGATCCGGGGTCGGCGGCGAGGGTGAGCCGGGCCGCGACGTTGGTCGGCATCATCCCGTGCTCGGCGATCGCGATCAGGAGCAGGTCGAGGAAGTAGGTCTGCTGCTCGGTCGGCTCGTGCCCGGTCAGCAGCAGGTGGAAGTAGCCGGTGAACGTCATCCGGCCCATCACGTCGCCGCACAGGTCGCGGCCACGCACCTCGACCCGGTCCGGGTAGGCCTGGCAGATGTGGCTGACGGGTGTCCCGGACTTGCCGATCAGCATGCCTGCGACGGTAGGTACTGTCGGGGCGGGCGTCAAGCGCAGGCCAGACTTTTGTAGGGTGTCGAGATGACGGAAGACCACGACGTCGTCATCATCGGCGGCGGCATCGCCGGATTGACGGCGGCACGCGAGCTGCGCGACCTGCAGCCGGTGCTGCTCGAGGCCACCGATCGCGTCGGCGGCCGCATCTGGTCGCGGCAGCGTGGCGACCTCGCGCTCAGCGTCGGCGCCCACATGTTCCCGCCGCCGGAGTCGACCGTCGGACGGCAGGTGACCGAGTTCGGGCTGGACGTCCTGCCGATCAAGGGGTCGATGCTGAACGTCGCCATGGGCGGTCGCCTGGTGCGCGACACGCGCCCCGAGCTGCTGCCCTTCCGCCTGCCGCTGGCGCCGGCCGGTCGCCTCTCGTTCGCGCGCGCCGGGCTGCGCATCAAGCGTGATGCCGACGCGTACATGAAGCTCATCGAACGACGCCCGGGCGACACGGATGCCGACATCCGGCTGCGCGGCCTGCAGCACGGCGGCGACACGACGTTCTCCGACTTCCTGGGCCGGCTGCACCCCGACGCCCACCGCGTCTTCGAGGCGCTCGCGAACCGCTCGATCGCCGATCCGGACGAGATCTCGCAGTCCGCGATGGCGGCGCTCTTCGGCCACGTGTGGGACTCGGGCGACCTCGGCCGCACCATGCGCGGCGGCTCCGGCCTGCTGCCCGACGCGCTCGGCCGCGACCTCGGGGAGATCGTCCGCACGGGCACGCGCGTCACCGCGGTGAAGCCCGTCGGCGCCGGCGTGCGCGTCCGCTTCGAGAGCGAGGGCGGCGCGGGCGAGATCGCTGCCCGCACCGCGATCGTGGCGGTGCCCGTGCCACACGTTCCGGGTCTCCTCGGCGACGCCCTCACGCCCGAGCTGGCCGACGCGCTGGCGCGGGTGCGCTTCGGCCCGATGGTGGTGCTCAGCATCCTCACGAACGAGGCCGGGCCGATGCCGTGGGACGACCTCTACTCGGTGCTGACGCCGGACCATCGCTTCAACATGTTCTTCAACCACGCGAACGCCGTCCACGGCACCGGCGCGCCGAAGACCGGCAGCGTGCTGATGGTCTACGGCGGCGGCAGCCGCGCCCGCGCCCTGATGGGCCGCACCGAGGACGAGATCCGCACGGCCTTCCTCGACGACCTCGACCACCTGTTCCCCCAGGTGCGGCCGCACATCGCCGAGACCTGGGTGAAGGCGTGGGAGCACGCCGGTCCGTTCGCTCCTCCCGGCCGCTGGCGCGGTCAGGCGGCGCTGGAGCGAGGGCTGGCCGACCGCATCTTCCTGGCCGGCGACGGCATCAGCGAGTTCGTGTCGATGGAGACCGCCGCGCTCACTGCGGTGGACGCCGCAGCGGCCGTCCGGCGGGTGATCGCGTGAGACGGACGCTCGCTACAGCCAGCGCTCGCTCGGCTGCTGCTCGATGAACGTCGTCGCGATGTCGAGCCGGCGCGCGAACCACACGTCACCGAGGCCCTGCGCGTAGTCGATGAAGCGCGCCAGCGCGTCCGACCGGGCCGGGTTGCCGGTGATGCGGGGGTGCAGGCCGATCGACATCATCCGGTTCACGTCGTCGCCGTCGTTGCGGAGGCGGTCGAGATGCGCCTTCGCGGTCGCGTAGAAGTCGTCGGGGCTCGAGTAGCCCTGCGCGAGCACGTACCGCGCGTCGTTGACCACCAGGCCGTACGGCACCACGAGATGCGGCTTGCCGTTGACGCGCGACCAGTACGGCAGGTCGTCGCTGTAGCAGTCCGAGTCGTAGACGAACCCGCCCTCCTCGACCACCAGCTCGCGCGTGTTCACGCTCATCTCGCGGCAGTACCAGCCGAGCGGTCGCGTGCCGACGGTGCGCGTGATCGACTCGATCGCGCGCTTGATCGCCTCGCGCTCCTCGTCGCGCGTCATCTCGAAGTGGTTCGACCAGCGGAAGCCGTGGCTGGCCGCCTCGTCGCCGCGCGCGGCGAGCTTCTTCGCGACCTCGATGTTGCGCTCCAGCGCGACCGCGGCGGCGAAGAACGTGACCGGGATGCCGGCCGCGTCGAAGATCCGGAACATCCTCCAGATGCCGGCGCGAGTGCCGTACTCGTACATCGACTCGACCGCCAGGTCGCGCTGGTCGTCCAGCTTGAACGGCAGCTCGTAGAGGATGTCGTTCTCGCCGTCGCCCATGGCGAACGTCTTCTCCGACCCCTCCTCGTAGTTGATCACGATCTGCACCGCGACCTTCGCGCCGCCGGGGAAATCGACCTTCGGCGGATGCTCGCCGTAGCCGACGATCTCGCGCGGCGGGCCGGGGACGGGCTGGTCGCCGGTCGCGAAGAACTGCTCGTTCATCGTCATCTCAGGGTCTCCTCGGATCGGCGCCGGATGAGGTCGACCAGACGCTCGGCGCCGGTACGGATCTGGTCGACGGAGGGGTAGCTGAACGCCAGCCGGGCGCTCGAGCGGCGGGGATGGTCGGCGTAGAAGCCGGCGCCCGGCACGAACGTCACGCCGGCCTCGGCGGCCCGGGCGTTCACGTCGGCGGCGTCCATCCGCTCGGGCAGCTCCAGCCACAGGAAGTAGCCGCCGTCGGGCCGCGTCCAGGACGAGCCGTCCGGCAGACCGGCGAACGCGTCCAGGAGCGCGTCGCGGCGGGGCCGCAGAAACGCACCGAGGTACGCGAGATGCGGCTCGAGGTACCCGGCATCGAGGAACAGTTGCAGCTGCGCCTGCGCCATCAGCGGCGGCGACACGTAGGTGCGGGAGACGGCCTTCGTGATCGGCGCGACGAGGTGCTCGGGCAACACGAGATAGCCGACACGCAGCCCCGGTGCGACGCTCTTCGAGAACGACGACGCGAAGATCGCGAGGTCCTCGCGACCGGCCTCGCACAGCAGCGAGTGCAACGATGGCTGCGCCTCGCCCTCGATCCGCAGCAGGCCGTACGGGTCGTCCTCGAACACCGTCAGGTCGTGCGCCACGGCGACGTCGACCAGCGCACGACGCTGCGCCAGGTCGAGCGTGCGCCCGGTCGGGTTGTGGAACGTCGGCAGCACGTACAGCATCGCCGGCGCCGGCGACGCCGAAGCGAGGTCGGCCAGGCGTCCCAGGTCGAGGCCCTCGTCGCCGCGATCGACCGTCCAGACCGTCGCCCCGGCATCGGCCAGCGCGTGCAGCATCCGGTCGTACGTGGGCGCCTCGACGATCGCCTCCCGGCCGGCGCAGATCGCTCGGACGACCAGGTTGAGCCCGATCAGCGACCCCGGCGTGACCAGAATTCGGTCGGCCGTGACACCGTGGCGCCCCGCGATCCACTCGCGCAGCGGCTCGTACCCGCCCGGCGCGCCGTAGTTGAGCGCCACCCGGCCGTGCTCGAGGACCGCGGCCCGCCCGCAGTCCGCCAGCTGCTCGACCGGGAACATGTCGGGCGACGGCACGCCGCGCGCGAACGAGATGACGTTCGGGTCCGGGATGACGGAGAGGCTCAAAGCATCACGTCTCCGCCGTTCGGACACAGGGTCTGGCCGACGTAGTACGACGAGTCATCCGATGCCAGGAACACCGCGGTCGGCGCGACCTCGTGGATGTCGCCGAAGCGGCCGATCGGCAGCTCGGCGAGCTTGTTGGCGATCCACTCCTCGGTCTCCTCGGTCAGCATGTCCGTGTTGATCGGGCCGGGCGCGATCGCGTTCACGAGGATGTTGCGCGTCGAGAACTCGCGCGCCAGCGCCTTCGTCATGCCGATCACGCCGGCCTTCGAGGCGCTGTAGTGCACCATCTCCGTGCCACCGATCTGGCCGAGCTGCGAGGCGATGTTGATGATCCGGCCGCCGCCGCGCTCGAGCATGCCGGGGATCACGAACCGGGCGCACAGCAGCGGTCCGCGGAGGTTGATCGCGAGCACGCGGTCGATCTCGGCGACGTCCAGCTGCTCGTAGTAGCCCTGGCCCGCGATGCCCGCGTTGTTGACCAGCACGTCGATGCGCCCGAACTCCGCCTCGGCCCGGTCGACCAGCGCCCGGACCTGTGCCTCGTCGGTGACGTCGGTGTGCACGTACAGCGACCGCCGGCCGGAGCGCGCGATCGCGTCGGTGACCGCCTTCGCCGCCTCCTCACCGAGCACGTCGGCGATCACCACGTCGGCGCCCTCGGCGGCGAACGCCGCGGCGATGCCACCGCCGATGCCGCGTGCGCCGCCCGTGACGACCGCGACCTTGTCCGCGAGCCTCTGCGACCGCTCAACCGTTCCAGACACCGAGCACCTCCTCTGCCGTTGCAATGTCGAACCGGTGGCGCATCAGCAGCAGCGACGCCTCGTGCTGCGCCGGATCGTCGCTCGCGACGCAGTCCTCCACGACCACGACGTAGTAGTCGTTGAACAGGGCGTCACGGGCCGTCGACTCGACGCACCCCTCGGTCGTGCAGCCGGTCACGACCACCGACTGGATGCCGTTGCTGCGCAGGAGCAGGTCGAGGTTCGTGCCCCAGAACGCGCTCGAGCGGTACTTCTTGACGACCAGGTCGCCATCGGCCGGCGCCAGCTCGGGCAGCACCTCCTGGCCGGGCGACCCGTCGGCCGTGTAGGCGAGCGCCTCGCCACCGGCGTTTGCCAGGTGCATCCGCAGGTTGAAGCGGATCTGCGCCGGCGACTCGCTCTTGCGGCCCGGCAGCACCGTCATCTGGATGTAGATCACCTGGACGCCCGCCGAGCGTGCGCCCGCGATCAGCCGCGCGATGTGCGGGATCACGCGCGGGTAGGCGGAGATGTCGACGCCGAGCCGGTCGAACGCGCCGCCCGGCTGGCAGAAGTCGCGCTGCATGTCGATCACCAGCAGCGCGCTGTGCGCCGGGTCGACCAGCTCGGCAAGCTCGGTGAAGACCTGCTTGCCCTCGATCTCGATCACGTGGCACCCCGAATCGGAATCCGGGAATCATGCACGCGCCTCGGGTCGCGGGTACCGGCCCGGCGATCGGGCCTACGTTCCACGAGCCGATCGATCCGGGCCCGTCCCGGCTGGCGGACGAGCCCGGATCGGGTCAGATCAGAGCGCCGGGACGGCGCCCGCTCGCACCGGGACCGCCACGTCGGCGACCTCCTCGCGCGGCTTGCGTCCGAGCAGGCCGCCGGCCAGCACGCCGAAGCCGACGCCGGTCAGCAGCAGCGCGACGCCGACGACGATGCCGAACAGCGCGAGCTGGTCGGCCATGTAGCTCACGTTGAGTGCGGTGGAGAGCGCGGTGGCCGTGATCCACTGGTCACGAGCCGGGTTCGAGAGCGGGGCGCCGGCGTCGTTCTTGAGGGCCGCAGCCTTGTCGCTGGTGCCGGCACCGTCAGCGGTTGCGAAGCGCGGCAGCTGCGAGTACGTCTTGCCGCCGCTGGCCTCGAGGGCGTGGATGCGGATGTAGCTCGCGAAGCAGCGCGCCGACGAGCCGTCCTCGATCGGCTTGTTCGCGACATCGCAGGTCGGCAGCGAGAGGGTCGCGGGAAGGCCCGCGGCCGTCGCCTCGGTCGCGATCGTGGCCGGGTTCATTCCCTCCGAGCCCGTGATCGCCTCGAGCTTGAGGCTGTCCTGAACGGTCGATCGACCGCTGAAGCCCATGAAGATCGCGACGGCTCCGAACGCGATCAACACGACCGCTGCGATGAATCCGCCGTAGCGGAAGGTCCTGGTCATCATGCCCTGCTCCTCTGGTGGTAGACGCTGCGGTCCGTCAGAGGTGAACGCGATGCGGCATGCGGAAGCCGGACGGCGATTGCAATCGCGCAAACGACCACGCGGAGCACCTCGACGGTTACTCGTCGTCGGCTACGTCTGGTGGAGCCGGCTCTTGCGGCGGCGCCGGATATCGGGCTGGCACCGTGCGGCCAGGTGCTGGGACCGCGCTAGCAGCCTACCACTCGCGCGCTCGGGTACACCGTTCCGGCAACACCGCGACCGGCGACAACGGCGACGCCGGGGGTGCGGAGCGGCAGCCCGACGGGGCGCGGTGCGCCGAGACTCCGGCGGATCACCACGAGACGATCCACGCTGTATGTTTACCCGCCGTGCCCGAGATTGCCTACGTCGGTGGCGCGATCCACACCCAGGACGACGACCGGCCGCTGGCGCAGAGCCTGCTGGCGCGAGGCGGTCGCATCGTCGCGGTCGGCACGACCGACGAGGTGCTGGCGCTCGCCTCACCCGCCGTCGAGACGGTCGATCTCGCCGGGCGCGTCGTCCTCCCGGGGTTCGTCGACGCGCACTGCCACCTCGAGCTGACAGCCACGCACCTCGCCTACGCCGTGCACGCGTTCGGCGCCGAGCTCGGCTCGATCGAGCGCATCGTCGACGTCGTCCGCACGGCGGCTGCGCGGACTCCGCCGGGCGAGTGGATCGTGGCGCGCTCCGACTTCGCGTTGCACCGCCTCGTGACCGAGCGACGCCCCATCGTGCGGGGCGACCTGGACGCGGCCATCTCCGACCACCCCTGCGTCGTGTTCGCCGGGCTGCACGCGTGCACGCTCAACACCGCGGCGCTGCGCGCGACCGGGCTGCTCGACGGCTCGGCGGTGCTGCCGCGCGGTTCCGCGATCGACCTCGAGACGGGTCGCGCGAAGGAGCTGTGGGACTGGCTTCCACTCCCCCGCTACTCGCGGGACCAGATCGCCAACGCAATCCGCGACGAGGGGCGCGCGCGGTGGACGTCGCGCGGCGTGACGACCATTGCCGAGCTGCCGTTCACGCGCGCCGGCATCGGCGCGCTGCAGGATCTCCATCGCCGCGGCGAGCTCCCGACGCGCGTCGGCCTGTGGCTGCACACGCCGCTGCTCGGCTCGGTGGAACAGCTGACCGGTCCCGGCTACGAGACGGGCTTCGGCGACGAGTGGCTGTCGCACCGCGGCATCAAGCTGTTCGTCGACGGCACCGGCACCGACATCGACGGCAACGCCGAGGCCGACATCAAGTGGTCGCAGGTCGAGCTCGACCACATGGTGCGGACGGCGCACGTGGCCGGCCAGCAGCTGTGGATGCACGTGGCGCCGACGCTCGCGGCCGCCGAGATGGCCCTGCTCGCCGTCCAGCGCGCACAGGCCGCGTACCCGCGAGCCGACCATCGCCACCGGATCGAGCACATCGGCGACATGCGCCCCGTGCCCGACCTGCTGGAGCGGATCCGCGCGGCCGGCATCATCGTCGTCACGACGCCCCAGTTCACGTACTCGTACGGCGACCTTGCGCCGGAGGACGCCTGCACGCCGCTGCGGTCGCTGCACGCGATGGGCTTCCGGCCGCCCGGCAACTCCGATGCGACCGGCACGCAACGCGAGGCGCTGAACCCGTGGCACTCGATCTGGTGCGCGATGGCGCATCGCAGCCAGGGCGGTGCCAGCGTCGCGCCGGAGGAGTCGATCGACATGGCCGAGGCCCTGCGCGTCCACACGCGCGACGCCGCAGTCGCCTGTCACATGGACGACCGCGGCGTGCTCTCGGAGGGGCGGCTCGCCGACCTCGTGGTGCTCGATGCGGATCCGTTCACGACGCCGCTCGACGACGTGCCTCAGATGCCGGTGGCGATGACCGTGATCGGCGGCGTTTCTCAGCCCGTGGGGCAGCCGAGCCCTTCGAAGTAGTTCTGCTCGACCGTGCCCTTCAGGTGGGTCGGGTCCCCGTTGATGTCAGGCGCGGCGCCAGGGCTCGGTCACGGAGTGGTAGTGGCGCATCTCGTCGATCTGCGGGATGAACGGCTTGATCGCGGCGAGGAACGGCGGGAAGTTCGGGCCTTTGCGGAAGCCCTCCATGTGCCCCTCCACGGAGTCCCAGAGCAGGCGGACGATATAGCTGGTCTGCTCCTCGACGCAGCGCGCGACCTCGTGGCCGTGGCAGTGCTCGTCCCGCTCGAGCACCTGGACGGCCACGGCGTAGGCGGCCTCGAACTCGGGGCCGCGATCGATCGGGACGGTGGAGCGAATGTACTCGACGACCATCGGGACTCACGCTCCAGTCGGGGTCCGGCCGGGCAACTCTACCGGTCGCTCGGATTGTCGTCGCGCGCCTCCGAGGGCCGCTGGGCGCCTGGCGTACCGCTACCGTGCTCGCACCGGTGCCCGCGACCGCCCCTCTCTCGATCCTCCACGACGTCTTCGGCTACGAGACGTTCCAGGGCGCGCAGGCCGAGATCATCGACCACGTCATCGACGGTGGCGACGCGCTCGTGCTGATGCCGACCGGCGGTGGCAAGAGCCTCTGCTACCAGGTGCCCGCGATCGCCCGGCACCGCGCGGGCCAGGGCGTGGCGATCGTCGTCAGCCCGCTGATCGCCCTGATGCACGACCAGGTCGGCGCGCTGGAGGAGGCCGGCGAGCACGCGATGTTCCTCAACTCGTCGCTCGCGCCCGACGCGGCCCGGCACGTCGAGTCCGAGCTGGCCTCGGGCCGGCTGGTGCTGCTGTACGCCGCCCCGGAGCGCATCACCATGCCGCGCTTCCTGGCAGGGCTCGACGCGCTCCACGCGCAGGGCCTGCTGAGCCTGTTCGCGATCGACGAGGCGCACTGCGTGAGCCAGTGGGGCCACGACTTCCGCGAGGACTACCTCAACCTCAACGTGCTCCACGAGCGCTATCCGGGCGTGCCACGGATCGCGCTCACGGCCACGGCCGACGACCTCACGCGCGCCGACATCATCACGCGGCTAAAGCTCGAGACGGCGCGGGTGTTCATCGCGTCGTTCGACCGCCCGAACATCCGCTACCGCATCGTCGAGAAGGACAACGCGCGCACGCAGCTGCTGCGGTTCATCCGCGACGAGCACGCCGGCGCCGCGGGCATCGTCTACACGCAGTCGCGCAAGCGGGTCGACGAGACCGCGGCCTGGCTGGCCGGCGAGGGCGTCACCGCGATTCCGTACCACGCCGGGCTGGAGGCGTCGGTGCGCAGGCGTCACCAGGACCGGTTCCTGGCCGAGGACGGCGTCGTGATGGTCGCGACGATCGCGTTCGGCATGGGCATCGACAAGCCCGACGTGCGGTTCGTCGCGCACCTCGACCTGCCGAAGAACATCGAGGCCTACTACCAGGAGACGGGTCGCGCCGGCCGCGACGGACTGCCCGCCGATGCGTGGATGACGTACGGTCTCGCCGACGTCGTCAACCAGCGGCGGATGATCGAGGACAGCCCGGCCGGCGCGGAGTTCAAGCGCGGCCAGATCCAGAAGCTCGAGGCACTGCTCAGCCTCGCCGAGGCGTACGACTGCCGGCGCGTGCGGCTGCTCGCGTACTTCGGCGAGGAGAGCGGGCCGTGCGGCAACTGCGACAACTGCCTCGAGCCGCCCGCCACCTGGGACGCGACGGTGCCGGCCCAGAAAGCGCTCAGCTGCATCTACCGGTTCGCGCAGACCGGCGGCCACTTCGGGGCCGGCCACCTGATCGACGTGCTGCGCGGCAAGCTGACCGAGAAGGTGATGTCCAACCGGCACCAGGAGCTGAGCACGTACGGGATCGGCGCCGACGTGTCGGAGCGCCAGTGGCGCGCGGTGCTGCGGCAGCTGATCGCGCTCGGCCACCTGCGCACCGACGGCGAGTACAACACGCTCGAGTTCACCGCCACGTCACGCGACGTCCTGAAGGCCGAGATCACGGTGATGATCCGCGTCGCGAAGGAGCCGACGAAGACATCGAGGCCGCGACCCGGGAGGCCGGCAGGCCCGCCGATCCCGCTCGACCCGAGTGGCGTCTCGCGCTTCGAGGCCCTGAAGTCGTGGCGCTCGGAGGTCGCGCGCGAGCGCGCGCTGCCGGCCTACGTCGTCTTCCACGACGCCACGCTGGCGGCGATGGCGGCCGCCGAGCCGACCTCGCTGACCGATCTCGGCGAGATCAGCGGCGTCGGCGCGAAGAAGCTCGAGACGTACGGCGCAGACCTCCTGCGTGTGCTCGCCGACGCCTGAGCGCTACTCGCCGGCCTCGTAGCGGTACGGGACGTTGCGGAGCCCGATCATCCAGTATGCAGCGCTCGGCGCGCCCAGCTGCTCGGCGACGTCCTCCACGGCAATCGTCTCGCCGCCGTCCTCGCCGACGATCGTGACCGTGTCGCCGACGGCCGCATCCACGACGCCCGTGAGGTCGAGCACCGTGTACTCCGCCGAGACCCCGAGCACCGCGCAGGACTGGCCACGCACCAGCATCCGCGCCGGCACGTCGCCCCGCGCTGACCGGTAGCCGTTATCCATGCCGAGCAGGATCACGCCGGTCGTGCGCGCCTCGGTGACGCCGTTCGGGCCGGCGCCGAGCAGGTCGTCGCCGACCTCGCGGTGGCCGACGTGGATCAGCTGCGCGCGCAGCCCGCGCAGCGCCTTGCGAAAGCCGAGCGTCTCGGCGCGCCCACCGCCGATCGGGCTGAGGCCGTACATCAGGTGCCCTGGCGCGATCGTGTTCAGCGAGTCAGGGAAACCCTCCGACATCACCGAGGAAGCCGACGCCTGCGCGTAGTCGATGCGGATCCCGTGCTCGGCTTCGATCTCCCGGACGAGGTCGGCGAACACCGCCAGCGCGCGCCGCGACCACTCCGCGCCCCGGCCCCCGTCGAACGGGATGTGCGTGTAGATCCCCTCCAGCCGGAGCAGCGGGAACGACAGCACCTCGCGCACGAGCCCCGCTGCATGCTCGGGCCGCACGCCGAGCCGTCCGAGCCCGCAGTCGACCTTCACCTGCACTTCGATCTGGCGGTCGCCGCCGTCGACCGCGCCAGCCAGCGCCCGCACCCCTTCGGTGGAGTACACCGTCGGTGTCAGGCGGTTCTCGAGCAGCACGCCGAAGCCGCCGGGCAGCTGCGATCCGTACATCAGGATCGGAATCTCGACGCCCGCTGCGCGCATCGCGAGCGCGTCGTCGAGATTTGCCGTTGCCAGCCCGTCGACGCCGAGCCGCTCGAGATGCCGCCCGACCTGCGCAACGCCGTGGCCGTAGGCGTTCGCCTTGACCGGCGCGAACACCTTGACCGGGCGGCCGGCACGCTCGCGCAGCCGCCCGAGGTTGTGCTCGATCGCACCGAGGTCGATCTCGGCCCAGACGGGTCGCGCCTGTGCGTAGCCCGGTCGCGCGGCCCGAACGGTGCTCACCGGCCCGCGGCGACGAGGCAGTCGTCGGGCAGCGCCGCGAGGGCCGGCAGATCGGTGTCGTCGTAGACGATGTCGCGCGAGCGCCGGCTCGGGCTGGTCGACTTGTTGGACATCGCGTTGTAGGTGAGCGTGATCATCCGGCGCGACCACGGCGACAGGTTGGCCGTCGACCCGTGCAGCGCGTTCACGTTCATGAAGATGGTCGAGCCGGGCGGCCCGGTCGGCGCGACGATGCCCGAGACGGCCACCTGTTCCTTGATCATCTCGGTGCTGGAGTAGCGCAGCGTGTACGACGTGCCCTGCGTGGTCTCCTCGTTCACCTCGGGCGGCAGCTGATGCGATCCGGGGACGATCATCAGCGGGCTGTTCAGCGAGTTGACCTCGTCCAGGAAGATCAGCGCGTTCACCATCCGTGGCTCCGGGATGTGGTCGTCCTCGAGGTACGTCGGGAAGTCCTGGTGCCAGAACCAGACGTCGCCGTTGAACGCCGCCTTGCAGTTGATGCCGAGCTGGAACGCGTAGGCCTGCTCGCCGAGCAGGTCCTCGACGGCGCCGAGCACCTTCGGGTGGCGGATCAGCCGGTCGTACACGTCGCTGTAGAGGTGCGGGTTGAACACCGTCCGCGGCGTCACACCGTCGGTCTCGAAGATGATTCCCGCGGCCGGCTCGGTGCCGCTCACGATCCGGTCGAGCTCGTCGGTGAGCACCTTGACCTCGGCGACGGACAGCAGGCTCTCGGTGAACACGTAGCCACGGTCTGCGTACTCGGCGGCGGCCTTCGAAGCCATCGGGTCATCCTCTCGCTGTGCGACCGATCCAGCCTAGCAGCGGCCGGAATTACCGGTCACTGCGCGCGCTGGTGCGGAATGCGAGGGGCGCCGGGCGCGTTCTCCGACCCACGATGCCGAACCCCGCCGCGCCCGACCGACCCGCCGTCCACGAGCTCCGACTCGTCGTCACGGTCGACGACTATGACGCGGCGGTTGCGTTCTACCGCGACGCGCTCGGTCTGCCCGAGCGGGGAGCGTTCGGTTCGCCCGACGGCCGCGTGATGATTCTCGAGGCCGGCGTCGCGACGCTGGAGCTGGCCGACCGCGGCCACGCCGCGTACATCGACGAGCTCGAGGTCGGTCGGCGGGTCGCCGGGCAGATCCGGGTGGCGTTCGGCGTGCCCGACGCCGAGACAGCGACGCGTAGGCTGGAGGCCGCCGGCGCGACCGTGATCGCCGAACCGGCTCCCACGCCGTGGGGCTCGCTCAACTCGCGGCTGGACGCTCCTGGCGACCTGCAGCTGACGCTGTTCGCGGGCGAGTGAAACAGCCAACGTCGCCGAGCGCCCAGTCGACGCGATCCTTGCCGAAGTAGCGCTGGCCGTCGACGACGAACGTCGGCACGCCGGGGCACTCGTGCCGGTCGAACTCCGCGAGCGCCGCGCGGGCGTGTTCGGCGAATTCCTCCTCGCGGAGTTTCGCGAGCAGCGCCGCGCCGTCGAGCCCGGCTCGCTCCGCCGCCCAGCTGACGGTGGCAGACTCGTTGACGTCGAGCCCGGCCACCCACGCCGCCTCGAACAGGGCGTGGTCGAGCGCGTCCTCGTGCCCGCTACCGACGGCCGCGTAGTAGGCGCGCGCCGCGAGCTCCTCACGACCGAACTCGGCCTCCGACCAGCGGCGCATGCGCTCGAAGAAGACCTCACTCGGCGTGGAGGCGAGCGGGATGCCGTAGCGGCGTGCCCAGCGCTCGCAGTCCTCGCGGTTGTACGAGCCGGCGTTGGCGTTCTCGCGGCCGCCCAGCATCTCCGACACGAGCACGCCGCGCTCGCGCGGGACGTAGATGGGCCGTCGTTCGATCGTGATCTCGTTTCGCTTCTCCGCTGCGCGGCGGAGCAGGACCGAGCCGATATACGCGTTCGGCGAGTGGTAGATCGTGAAGCTCGCGATCGTCCGTACGCCGGACATCGCGATCAGGCCGCCGTCGCGAGCAGGTTGGCGCGTCGCAGCGCTGCGGCTCCTCCGGCCGCCGCGACGAGGCAGGCGACGCCGCCGAGCAGCAGGCCCGCGCGGCCGCCGGCGCTCTCCGCGACGAAGCCCGCGACCGGCCCGCCGAGCGGCGTGGTGCCGAGGAAGGCGACGCCCCACAGGCTCATCACGCGGCCGCGCATCTCGGGTCGCGTGATCAGCTGGATGGTGGTGTTGCCAATGGCAATGAACGCGACGCTGCAGCCCCCGACGAGGGCCAGGGCGACGAGCTCCAGCGGCAGGGTCGGAGCAGAGGCCGCAAGCAGGATGGCGAGGCCAAATGCAGTCGCGGCGATGATGATCGCGCGCAACCCGGTCCGGCCCGAGCCCGCGACCGCGAGGCCGGCGACGACGGCACCGATGCCCATCGCAGCGGTCATGAAGCCGTACACCTCCGGCCCGCCGTGGAAGGTCTCGCGCGCCACGATCGGCAGCACCACCTGGAACTCGTAGGCGAGGGTGCCGATCAAGGCCATCATGCAGAGCGGGATCGCGAGGCCGGGCGTCGAGCGCACGTAGCTCAGGCCCTCGCGCAGCTGCCCCGGCGCCCGCGGCGACGGCTCCGGCGTCCGCAGCTGTGCACGGTCGAGCGTCGCCAGCGAGACGATCACCGCGATGTAGGAGATGGCGTTGACGAGGAAGCAGACCGAGACGCCGACGGTCGCGATCAGGATGCCGGCCACCGCCGGGCCGACGGCGCGGGCGGCGTTGACGAGCACGGAGTTGAGGCTGACGGCGTTGCGCAGGTCGTCGGGACCGACCATCTCGAGCACGAACGCCTGGCGCGTCGGCTGGTCGAAGACCGAACAGCAGCCGAGCAGGCCGGCGAGCACGAACACGTGCCAGACCCGCACGTGACCGGAGGCCGAGAGGATACCGAGGGCGAGCGCGAGCGAGGCCATGCCGGCCTGCACCATCATCATCAGCCGCCGCTTGTCGACGCGGTCGGCGATCACGCCGCCGTACGGCCCGAACACCAGGATCGGCGTCATCTGCACGGCTACGAGCAGGCCCAGCGCGGTGCCGGAGTTGGTCAGCGTCAGCAGCAGCCAGCCCTGCGCGATCGTCTGCATCCACGTGCCGATCAGCGAGATCGACTGGCCCGCGTAGTAGCGGCGGTAGTTCGGGATGGCGAGCGCGGAGAAGGTGCGCGACTGGAACCGCCGGAGCACGTTCATCGCGTCTCGTCCCGGACGGATGCGGCGAGCGCCTCGAGGGCGGGGAGCGCGGCGATCAGCGCCGCAACGTCGGACTCGGGCAGCGCGTCGAGGTGGCGGGTCAGGCTCGCCGTCCGCTCGGCCTGGATGCGTGCGTGACGCTTGCGACCCATCGTCGTGACGTCGACCCGCGCGGCACGACGGTCGTCCGGTGCGGCGGTGCGGGCGATCAGGCCGGCGTCGCACAGCTTGCCGGCGATCCGTGACAGCATGGTCGGGTTGAGGCGCTCGAGCGCGGCCAGCTCGGACAGGCCGACCGGTCCGGTGCGCGAGACGGCCGAGAGCGTCGACAGCTCCGACGGCGTCAGTCCCGCGCCCGCAGGCGTGTGCCGGAGCGCGCGCGCGAGCACGCCGATCACGACGCGCAGGCGCGTCACGGTCTCCTGGTCGGTGGCGGTCGGTGAGAAGGGAGTCAAGGTAGTTGCTTGCCGGCAAGCAGTATACCCGAACCCACGAAGGCGCCGCTTGACAGGCTCGACTCGGCGCGGTATAAAACCACTGGGTTAGATAACCTATTGGTTAGTTACACATGGCAACCGACTCCCTCAGCCTCACCTTTGCCGCCCTCGCCGACCCCACCCGGCGGGCGATCCTGACCCGTCTCGGACGAGGCCCGGCGACGGTCAAGGAGCTGTCGGCACCGTTCGCCATGAGTGGCCCGGCCGTCTCGAAGCACCTGCGGGTGCTCGAGCGCGCCGGCCTGATCGTCCGCGGCCGCAACGCCCAGTGGCGACCGTGCCGCCTCGAGGCTGCACCGATCCAGGAGGTCGCAGAGTGGGCCGAGGAGTACCGCCGGTTCTGGGATGCGAGCCACGACCGGCTGGACACGTACCTGGAGACTCTCAAGGCGAAGGAGCCTGGCGATGACGACGACGAGTAGGACCGGCGTGACGACGTTCACGACACCATCCGACCGCGAGATCTCGGTGACGCGCGTGTTCGACGCCGCCCGCGAGCTGGTGTTCGACGCGTACACCTCGCCCGAGCACCTGCCCCACTGGATGACGGGGCCGCCCGGCTGGACGATGCCCGTGTGCGAGGTCGACCTGCGTCCCGGCGGCGCGTGGAGGTTCGTGTGGCGCAAGTCCGACGGCACCGAGATGGCGATGACCGGCACGTACCACGAGGTCGACCGGCCGGAGCGGATCGTGAACAGCGAGTCGTGGGGACCCGACTGGCCCGACACGATCAACACGCTGGTACTGACCGAGACCGACGGGCTCACGACGATGGTGTCGACGTCGCTGTACCCGTCCCCCGAGGCCCGTGACGCCGCGCTTAACTCCGGCATGAAGGAAGGCATGGACACCAGCCTCGACCGCCTCGACGCGCACCTCGCATCGGTGGACTGAGCGATCCGGCAAACACACCGCGTGCGTCGTCACCCCGGCGACGCGCGCGGTGTGTTGCGGGCACGGCGTGTCACAGCCGGACGACCTGTCTCGTCTTCGAGCACGACAGCTTGAACCCGAGTCGAAAGGACCCGACATGCGTGTCTTCGTCGCAGGAGCAACCGGTGCGATCGGCCGACGCCTCCTCCCCCAGCTGATCGCGCTCGACATCGTCGACGGTGTCGTCCAGACGGTGCGATCGGTGATCAACCCGGAGAAGCTGCGCCATCTCGGGCCGCTCGCCGACGAGCGCGGGCTGCTGCGGGGCGAGACCGGCGGCGAAGAGGCCTAGACGGGCCGATCCGCGAACAGGTTGCCGGTCTTGATCCGCTGGATCATCGCCTTCGACTCCTCGCGGAGCACCGAGCCGTCGTCGAACTGGATCGCCGGCAGGCGGTCCTGGCCGGTCAGCTCCATCAGCTCCGTGCGCTTCGACCGTGGGAACACGGGGTGCTTGACGATCACGTAGTCCACCCCGGCGTCGTCGAGCGCGCTCCGCACCGCCGCACAGGGGTGCCCCGGGACGCGTGCCCACGTCAACGCGCAGTGGTGCAGCTTGATCGCCATGGAAGTCTCCTGACTCGCGGCTCTCGCGAGTCAGGTTACAGGTCGCGGAACTCTCTGTCGCGATGCCCCACTCGAGCGGAACGCGAGGATACGCTCAGAGCGTGCTGATTCTGATCGTGGCCGGCCTCGTCGCCGGACTCGCAACCTTCCTCTCACCCTGTGTGCTGCCGATGGTGCCCGTCGTGCTGGCCTCCGGCACGGCCGGCGGCCGCCGTCGTCCAATCGGCATCGCGATCGGCCTCGCGGTGACGTTCGTGCTCGCGACGCTGCTCGCCTCACGGGTGCTATCGGCGCTCGGGCTGCCGCAGGACCTCGTCCGCAACCTCGGCATCGCGCTGCTCGCGATCGTCGGTGTGATGCTGCTGGTGCCGCGACTGGCCGACCTCGCCGGCCGGCCGTTTCGTCCCCTGCAGGCCATGGCCGGCCCGCGGCTGCAGACCGGCGACGGCTTCCTCGGCGGCCTCGTGATCGGCGCCGGCCTCGGCGTGGTCTGGTCGCCGTGCGCGGGGCCGATCCTGACGGCCGTCACCGTGCTCGCGGCGCGCGAGCGCATCGGCGCCGACGCGCTGGTGCTGTCCATCAGCTACGCGATCGGCGCAGCCCTCCCGCTGCTCGGCATCGCCATCCTGGGTCAGCGCGCGACCTCCCGGATGGCCGGCCTCCGCACCCACGCGCCCACCATCCGGCGCGTCACCGGCGGCGTGCTGGTGGTCGCCGCGGTGCTGTTCACCACCAGCCTCCCGGAGAACCTGGCCGCGGCGGCTCCCGGCTACACCGACGTGCTCCAGACGGTCGAGCGGTCGAACTCCGTCTCCAAGCAGCTCCGCGACCTCTCGGCGAACGGCGACGCGAAGGCGGCGGCCGCCACACCGGGCGCGCGCGCCCAGACCCAGGGCGCCGGTACCGCGCTGCAGGACTACGGCCCGGCCCCCGAGTTCACGGGCATCTCGACCTGGCTCGACACGCCCGACGGGAAGCCGCTCACGCTGGCCGGCCTGCGTGGTCGCGTCGTGCTGATCGACTTCTGGACATACTCCTGCATCAACTGCCTCCGCACGCTGCCGCAGGTGACGGCGTGGGATGCGAAGTACCGCGCGGCGGGCCTCACGATCGTCGGTGTCCACTCGCCCGAGTTCGCGTTCGAGCACGTGGTCTCGAACATCGAGCGCGCGATCGCCGACCAGGGCATCAAGTACCCCGTCGCGGTCGACAACGATCTCGGCACGTGGTCGGCCTGGGGCAACCAGTACTGGCCGGCCGAGTACCTGATCGACAGGGACGGCCACGTCCGCTACGCCTCCTTCGGCGAGGGCGACTACGACAAGACCGAGGCCGCGATCCGCGACCTGCTGGGCGAGCCGGCCGCTGCAATCGGCCCGAGCCCGGCGATCCAGCCGAGCAACGACGTCGCCTCGCCGGAGACGTACCTCGGATCGGAGCGCGGCCAGTCCTACGCTCAGGTGCTGCACGGCGCCACGCCCGCCGTGTACACGCTGCCGCGCGCGCTGCAGCTGAACCAGGTCGGCCTCGGCGGGACGTGGACGATCGAGGGCGAGCGCATCGTCGCCGGCGCCGACGCGGTGCTGGAGCTCAACTACCAGGCCCCGCACGCCTATCTCGTGATGGCGCCGCCGAAGGGCAGGGCAGCCACCGTGCGCGCCTCGCTGGACGGCAACCCGGTCGACTCGGTCAAGGTGACCGCCGACGACCTGTACACGGTCGCCGCGCCGCCAGGTGCCGCGCGAGCCCGCATGTTGCAGCTGCGGTTCCCGCCGGGCACGAGCGCGTACGCGTTCACCTTCGGCTGAGCCTACGGAATCGCCAGCCGGCCGCCGGAACGGTGCTACGGTCGGGCCATGTCGTCACCGCAGCCCGAGGCAGCGTGCGCGGGCGGCATCGTGCTGTACGACGGGCTCTGCGGGCTCTGCTCGCGCACCGTCCGGTTCATCGCCCGCCACGACAGCCGGGGCCGGTTCCGCTTCGCGGCGCTGCAGTCCGAGGTTGCGCTGAACCTGCTCGCCGGCTCGGCCGACCTGCCGCCCGAGCTGCCGGACAGCGTCATCCTGGTCGAGGCCGGCGGCGCGGTGCTGGTGGAGAGCGACGCCGTGCTGCGGATCGCCGCGAGCCTCGACGGACCGGTGCGGCACCTGGCGCGTCTGCGGATCATCCCGCGGCCGCTGCGCGACGCCGTCTACCGCCTCGTCGCGCGTGTCCGCTACCGCGTGTTCGGGCGCCACGACGTGTGCGAGATCCCGGCGCCGTGGCTGCGCGAGCGATTCGTGGACGGCGCATGAGCGCGCGGCTCTGGCCGCGGCCGTCGACGCCGTGGGCGATGCGGATGACCTGGCACGACCTCTGCTTCCTGCACTGGCGTGTCGACGCGGCCACGCTCGCCGCGCTGCTGCCCGCAGGACTCGAGCTCGAGACGTTCGACGGCTCCGCGTGGATCGGCGTGGTGCCCTTCCACATGACCGACGTCAGCCCGCGCGGCGTGCCGCGTGTGCGCCGCCTGGCCGACTTCTCGGAGCTGAACGTGCGCACCTACGTGACCGCCGGCGGCAAGCCGGGCGTCTGGGTCTTCTCGCTCGACGCCACGCAGCCGGTGGCGGTCCGGATCGCCCGCGGCGTCTT
>JBBQFB010000010.1:0-40021 GCA_038321545.1 Gaiellales bacterium | reverse complement strand
GATCCTCGAGCTCTGCTCGCACGACCGCGAGGACCTGATCGTGCACGCGCTCTACGACGGCGACAGGGTTGAGCCGTGGGAGACCGTGCTCACGATCGAGGGCGACTACACCCGCTTCTGCCACCTCGAGACGACGTTCCTCGGCGGCCTCGCGCGCCGCACGCTGATCTCCTCGAACGTCCGCGCCGTCGTCGAGGCGGCCCGCGGCAAGCCGATCATGTACGTCCCGGCGCGCCACGACCACTACCGCGTCCAGACCGGCGACGGCTACGCCGCCCACGTCGCCGGCGCGATCGGCGTCTCCACCGACGCCCAGGCGTCGTGGTGGGGCGGCCAGGGGCTCGGCACGGTGCCGCACGGGCTGATCGCGGCCTACGGCGGTGACACGGTGCGCGCGGCCGAGTCGTTCGCGCGGATGTCGGACGGCGCGATGAACATCGTCGTGCTGGTCGACTACGACAACGACAGCGTCCGCACCGCCCTGGCGGTCGCCGAGGCGCTCGGGCCGCGGCTGTGGGGCGTGCGGCTGGACACGTCGAACACCATGGTCGACCGGTCGCTGTGGCCGCAGATGGGCCGGTTCGATCCGCGCGGCGTGAACCCGCAGCTGGTGTGGAACGTGCGCAACGCGCTCGACGCGGCCGGCCACGGCGCGGTCAAGATCGTCGTCTCGGGCGGCTTCACGTCCGACAAGATCCGCGCCTTCGAGGCCGCCGGCGTGCCCGTCGACTCGTACGGTGTCGGCTCCGCGCTGATCCGCGGAGAGAACGATTTCACCGCCGACGTGGTGCTCGTCGACGGCGAGGAGCGCGGCAAGGCCGGGCGCGCCCACGCGCCCACCGACCGGGTCGAGCGCGTCCGCTGAATTCGTCTGCCGCAAGCCCCAAAAGGGGGATGCGGCGGCTCACCCGACCGGGGTAGGCTGGTCGCGTGCTGCTTCTCTTCTCCGTCGGCTCGCTCCTGCACGGCCTGCGGAACGTGCTGGTCGGCTGGCTGCCGATCGTGCTGCTGATCGCGCTGCTGTACTTCATGTGGCGCGCCGTGGCGATGATGCCGCGCACGAAGCCGAAGGCGATCAAGCCCGACGCCGGCACCGGTGTCGCCTGGGACGACGTCGCCGGCCTCGACGAGGCGAAGGAGGAGCTCCGCGAGGTCGTCGACTTCCTGAAGGAGCCCGAGAAGTTCGCCAAGCTCGGTGCGCGCGTGCCGAAGGGCATCCTGCTGTACGGCCCACCCGGCACCGGCAAGACGCTGCTCGCGAAGGCCGTCGCGCAGGAGTCGGGCGCCGCGTTCTTCTCCCAATCGGCGTCGTCGTTCGTCGAGATGTTCGCGGGCGTCGGCGCGGGCCGCATCCGCGCCCTGTTCAAGACGGCCCGCAACCACGCGCCCGCCATCATCTTCATCGACGAGCTCGATGCGGTCGGCACCGAGCGCAGCGGCACGAGCATGAACCGCGAGCAAGATCAAACGCTCAACCAGCTGCTGGTCGAGCTGGACGGCTTCTCGAACGACCCCGGCGTGATCGTGCTCGCCGCCTCGAATCGCCTCGACGTGCTCGACCCGGCGCTGCTGCGGCCCGGTCGCTTCGACCGGCAGGTGCTGGTGTCGATCCCCGACCTCACCGGACGCCGCCAGATCATCGCCGTCCACACCCGCGGAAAGCCGTTGGCGCCCGGCGTCGATCTCGACGTCGTCGCGCGCCGCACCGCCGGTCTCGGCGGCGCCGATCTCGAGAACATCTGCAACGAGGCCGCGATCCGCGCCGGACGCGGCGGACGCCAGCTGCTCGAGGCCGACGACTTCGACTGGGCGCTCGAGCGGATCCTCGCCGGCCTCCAGACCAGCCGCGTGATCACCGAGAAGGAGAAGCGCGTCGTCGCGTACCACGAGGCGGGCCACGCGCTGGTCGCGCACCTGCTGGGCGACGCGAACCCGATCCAGAAGGTCACGATCGTCCCCCGCGGCATGGCGCTCGGCTACAACCTGAACCTGCCGGAAGAGGACCGCTACATCCGCACGCGCGACGAGCTGATCGACGAGATCACGATGCTGCTCGCCGGGCGCGCGGCCGAGCAGGTCGTGTTCGGCCGCATCTCGACCGGCGCGGCGGGCGACCTCGAGCGGGTCACGGCGATCGCCCGCGCGATGGTGTTCGAGTACGGCATGGGCGAGAGCGTCACGTCACGGACGATGCGCGCCGACAACTACGCGCTGTCGGAAGAGACCAAACGGCTCCGCGACGCCGAGCAGGGCCGCATCGCCGACGAGGCCTACGTCGACGCGATCGCCCTGTGCGAGGAGTGGCACGACGCTCTCGAGCGCCTCGCGATCGCCTTGCTGGATCGCGAGACGCTCGACAGGAGCGAGGTCAAGGGGCTGCTGCTCGACGTCGCACCGCGCTCGAACTCGGGCACCGCCGTCGGCGTCGCCCGCATGCAGCCGCCCCCACCTCCGGCCTAGGCCTGCCGGCGCTAGACGGTGGGCGCGGGAACCGGCTCGGCCTCGTCCTCACCCAACGCCGTGATCTCGGCCTGCTTGGCGTCGACTGCGGCCTTCGCGTCGTTGATGGCCTGCGACTCGGCACCGAGCGTGTCGGCGGACAGCGCGCCGGCCTCGTGGGCCGCGTGGGCCTTGCGTCCGTACGAGGCGAACGCATCGTCCAGCGCCGCCTCGAGCTTCTTGACCTCGAGCTTCAGCTGCTGGGCCTTGGCGAGCTCCTGGCCCTTCTCGATGCCATCACTCGCGATCTCTTTGACACGGTCGAGGAATCCCATTCAGGGCCTCCGTTCGTTGTAGTTCCGCAGCATTGTCGCATCCTCGCGCGATCGCTGCCGCCTATCATGGTCAGCCGTGACGGGCACCCTCGGGATCCACCACGTCGGGATCGCCGTGCGCGACCTCTCATCGGCGGTCGAGCGCTACCGCGTGCTGGTCGGCGGCGAGGTCGACCACGAGGCCGTCGTGCCCGAGCAGGGCGTCCACGCGGTCGCGCTGCGCGTCGGCGCGGGACCGCTGATCGAGCTGCTCGCCCCGACCGGTGCCGA
This sequence comes from Gaiellales bacterium, assembly GCA_038321545.1. Taxonomy (GTDB): domain Bacteria; phylum Actinomycetota; class Thermoleophilia; order Gaiellales; family F1-60-MAGs149; genus VFJZ01. The sequence continues at coordinate 36,977 of JBBQFB010000010.1, read as the reverse complement.
CACCCCCGTCGGCCGCTTCCTCGACCGGCGCGGCTAGGGCATGCACCACGTCGCGTACGAGGTGCGGGACATCCAGTCGCACCTCGACCGGTTGCTGCGGGAGGGCGTGCAGCTGATCGACGAGTCGCCGCGCACGGGTTTGTTCGGATTGCAGGTCGCGTTCATCCATCCCGAGGCGGCCATGGGCTGCCTCGTCGAGCTCGTGGAACCCAAGGAGCAGCCAGATGTCTGAAAACCATCGTTTCGACCTCGGCTTCATCGGCGGCGGGAGCATCTCCGCCACCGTCACGCAGGCCGAGTGGGATCGCCTCAAGGCGTCGTTCGACTCCGGCGAGGACGCCGTCATCGAGGTGTCCGAGCAGGCCGCCACCGTCTGGCTGCGGGCCTCGCAGATCGCCTGGGCACGGCTCCACACGCGCGAATCGCGCATCGGCTTCTGAGCCTCGACGCGGACATCCTGCACGCGGTCGCGCGCCTGCGCCGGCCCTGGCTCGACCGCGCAGTTGCCGGCTACTCGCGGCTCGGCAACAAGGGTGAGCTGTGGGTCGCGCTCGGCTGCGTCGTCGCGCTGCAGCGCGGCACGCCGCGACCGGCCGTCACCACCGCGGCGACCGTGTGGGGGACGCTCGTGATCAACTACGGCATCAAGCAGGTCGTGCGGCGGGCGCGACCCGAGGGCGACGACCTGCCCCATTCGCTGATCCGGGCGCCGGCCAGCACGTCGTTTCCGTCGGCACACGCGGCGATGGCCGCGGCCGCCGCGGTCGTGCTGCCGCCGGTCGTGGCGCCCGCCGCCGCGCTGATGGCCGCGAGCCGCGTCTATCTCGGCGTGCACTACCCGTCCGACGTGGCGGCCGGCGTGGTCGTCGGCCTCGCCTGCGGTGCGGCCGGCGCTACAATCGGCGCCCGATGACGATCATCCACATCCCCGCCCGCGAGGGCCGCGGCTTCCGCGTCCGCGCCGGCCAGGAGTTCCGCGTGATCGACCCCGAGGGAGAGCAGGTCGCCGACCTGTTCTGCTTCGTCGCGGACGATCCCTCGGAGTTCCTCTCGGCCGAGCACACCCGCGTCACGATCGGCCGGCTGTGGCCGCACATCGGCGAGTCGTTCACGACCAACCGGCGGCGCAAGGTCCTGACGTGGGTCGCCGACGACTCGCCCGGCGTGCACGACATGCTGTGCGCCGCGTGCAGCCCGTCGCGCTACGAGCTGCTGGGCGCCCAGGGGCACCACGCGTCGTGCGAGGAGAACCTGCAGATCGCGATCAGCGAGTTCGGCCACGAGGACATCGAGATCCCGCAGCCCGTCAACATCTTCGAGGCGAATCCGATCCTCGAGAACGGCGACATCGGCATCGAGACCGCGCCGACGAAGGCCGGCGACTCGGTCACGCTCCGGGCCGAGATGGACGTGATCGTGGTCGTGACGGCGTGCCCGCAGGACATGACGCCGCTCTGCGGCGGCACGCCCACGTCGATCGATATCGAGCTGCTCTAAGCCTCGGCCGGGCGGTAGCGCAGCCCGTCCAGCGCCAGGTCGAGGATGCGCTCGATCTGCTCGGGCTCGGTGCCGCTCATGGTCGCGATGCCGACCACCATCCGCACGATGTCGGCGAACGCCGCGTCGGGCCGCACGTCACCGGACACCTTCGCGCGGTCGAGCAGCTGGTTGCCGGTGGCGTTCACGGCCTCGCGGCAGCTGCGGAAGACCTGGTCGTCGGGGTCGACGTAGTTCACGAGCTCGGCGGCGACGGCCTTCTTGGTGGCGGCGTACCCGACAAACCGGTGCAGCCAGCCGACCAGCGACTCCCACGGCGGCAGGTCGGCGAAGTCGTCCGCTGAGCGGCAGATCGCCTCGACCTCCTCCTGGTACACGCCGGCCAGGAGGTCCTTGCGGTTCGGGAAGTGGCGGTACAGCGTGCCGATGCCGACCTGTGCCCGGCGTGCGATGTCCTCGAGGGACGCGGACGAGTCGTCCTCGGTGAAGGCGTCGCGCGCGGCGGCGATCAGCTTGTCGTAGTTGCGGCGCGCATCGGCGCGCATGGGGCGCTGGGGAACGATCTGAGAGCTGCTGGTGTCGGTCATGGAATCAGGGACTTTCCGCTTCCGCTTGATAAACGGAGGATGCCTCCGTATACTAACCGGAGGAAGCCTCCGGATATTCTCTTAAGAGGAGGCTCCCTCCACTTTAACACCTTCGCCCACCCGGAAGGGGTTCCGAATCCATGACCGAGTTCATGTCTGCCCTCGCACGTCCGTTTACTCCCCGCGCCACCGACGGCGGGCCGAACCGCGCGATGGTGCTGGCGATCATCCTCGCCACGTACCTGATGATCATCCTCGACGCCTCGATCGTGATCACGGCGCTGCCGGACATCCACACGGCGCTCCACTTCTCCCCGACAGGCCTGTCGTGGGTGCAGAACGCCTACACCCTGACGTTCGGCGGCCTGCTGCTGCTGGGCGCCCGGGCCGGTGACATCCTCGGCCGCCGCCGGACGTTCCTGGCCGGCATCGCCGTGTTCACGGTCGCCTCACTGCTGGGCGGTCTCGCTCCCTCGGCCACGCTGCTCCTGACCGCCCGTGCCGCGCAGGGCATCGGCGCGGCCATCGCCGCACCGGCCGCGCTCGCGCTGCTGATGACCACCTTCGCCGAGGGTGCCGAACGGACCCGCGCGCTCGCCCTCTACAGCGCTGTGGCCAGTGGCGGCGGCAGCGTCGGGCTGGTGCTGGGCGGCATGCTCACGACCTGGGTGTCGTGGCGCCTTGGCCTGTTCATCAACGTGCCCGTCGGCATCGTGCTGGCCACGCTCGCCCTCCGGCACCTGCCCGAGACCCCACGCACGTCGGGTCACTTCGACCTCGCCGGTGCGATCACCTCGACCCTCGGCATGACCGGCCTCGTGTACGGCTTCGTCCGCGCCGCGTCGGACGGCTGGGCAGACCCCGGCACGCTCGCGTCGTTTGCCGTCGGCGCCCTTCTGCTGGCCGCGTTCGTCGCGACCGAGCGCCGGGCCGGCCAGCCAATCACCCCGCTGCGGCTGTTCCGGAGCCGCGAGCGCTCGGGCGCCTATGCCGCCCGCGTGCTGCTGGTCGGCGGCATGTTCGGCATGTTCTTCTTCGTGACGCAGTACCTGCAGGGCGTGCTCGGGTTCACGGCGCTCGAGGCCGGAATAGCCTTCCTCCCGATGTCGGTCGCGATGTTCGCGGTGGCCCGGGGCGTCCCACGGGTCTCGACGCGGATCGGTGACGGCCCGCTGCTCACGGCCGGCGTCTCACTCGCGCTGGTCGGGATGATCTGGCTGAGCCAGATCTCGGCCGGCAGCGCGTACTTCCCCGGCCTCGCGATCCCGATGCTGCTGCTCGGCATCGGCATGGGCGCCGCGTTCACGCCGCTCACGGCCGCCGGCCTCTCGGGCGTGGCACAGCGCGACGCCGGTGCGGCCTCGGGCCTGGTCAACGTCGCCCACCAGCTCGGCGGCTCGCTCGGCCTCGGCGTCCTCGTGACCGTGTTCGCGGCCGCGGGCGGCTCGGCGACGTCCTCCTCGGTCGGCGCCGTCGCCGCCCGCCACGACCTGGCCGGCGCCATCTCGACCGCGCTCACCGGGTCGGCCATTCTGCTCGCGGCCGCGCTGGCCGTGATCGTGGTCGCGGTGTGGCGCCCGAGCGTCAGCGAGGTCGCCATGGGACGTGCTCAGGCGTGACCTGAAGCTCGATCAGACGGGAATCCAGAGCGCGTCGTCGCCGATATCGGTGCGGCGCGCCTTCCCGTCGTACGCGAGCGAGACGAGCTTGCGCAGCGTGCCCTCGCGGTCGGTCTCCTTCAGGTTCGCGGTGCACGCGACCGCGACCTCCTGCGTCGTGAGGCCGTGCGGGAAGTGCGGCAGTAGGTCGGCGGGCGCGGGCGTCTCGCGCCGCTCGGCGTCGGGGGCAAGGTTGGCGACCATCGCGTCGTAGACGTCGAACGACTGCCAGCCACCGGCCACGAGGCGCTGCCCGTCGCGCTCGAACAGCACGCTGGGGGCGGTGAAACGATTGGCGCCGTCGGTGTTCGCGTGCTTGTCCTGGAGGATCATCGGGCGGCCGGTGACGTCGGCGTTCCGCGTCTCCTCGCGGTCGGCCTGGTACGCGGTCTCGACCGCATCGGAGTGCAGGTCGGTCATCAGGCGGTCGACGTCGAGGCCGGTCACCATGGCGGCCTGCGTGCGGATCGCCTCGTCGGTGTCCATCAGCAGCGCCGTCGCGAAGTAGCCGAACCGGAGCGCGCGGAGCAGGGCCTCGGCGAGGTCGTCGTCCTGCAGCTCCGCGGCCTTCACGGCGCGGCACGCGAGGCCGGTGCCCTGGTTCCGCGTGCGCGCCTCGAACCGGAACGGCATGCCGAACCGGCGCGCGAAGCTGGTGCGGCCGATCGCCGACTTCTCCGGCTTGTACCCGCGCGCGTCGTACTGCTCGGCGCCCTCTGCGAGGCCGATCATCACGCGCCGCCAGCGCAGGGCGTTGCCGTAGCGGTAGCGCAACGCGTTCAGGTCGGGCTCGGCGGAGTACGCCCACGGGCAGCCCGGATCGGTGAAGTGGATGACGTCGACGTGCATCTAGACCCCAGTCTCGGGAGCGATCGCCTGCCAGGCGGCGCGCGGCAGGATCTCCGTCGCCCATGTGGAGTAACGCTCGATGCCGGCGAGACTATTTCCGCTCGCAACTATCCGGTGGAGGTACGGCGCAGCGGCGATGTCCGCCAGCGTGAGCCGGCCGAGGCACGCGTAGCCCGCCGGATCGAGCAGCGTCGCGAACGCGTTCAGGGTCGGTGCCGCCTCGGCCAGCGCGGACGCTCCGCCATCGGCGGCCGGCGGCTCGGCGCCGATGCCCCGCCGCCGGCGCCAGCCGAACGCCGCCGCGTCGAACGGCCGGGTCACCTCCCGCACCGTCGTCGCGATGCCGTCCAGCAGCCAGTCGACCCGCGCCCGCTCGGCGATCGTGTCCGGGTACAGGTCGGTGCGTCCCTCGCGCGCGGCGAGATAGCGGAGGATGGCGTGCGACTCGGCCAGGTGCAGGTCGCCGTCGACGAGCGCCGGGATCCCGCCGACCGGGTTGACCGCCAGGTGCCAGGCGGGTCGCTCGATGCCGAACGGTACCTCGCGGATCACGGCCACGAGGCCGAGCTCGCCGAGCAGGAAACGCACCTTCTGCGCGTTCGACGAGCGTGGGTTGGCGTGCAGGAGGAGCGCCACGAGCGGGACGGTACCGGCAATCTTCCGCCCCGTGTCGATCGAGGCCCTCCTGCTCGCCGCGGCGTTCGCCGCCGGCCTGGCGCTCCAGCGCCACTCGCGGCACGCGCAGATGCAGCGCTGGCTGTGGGACGCGTTCTTCTGGACGATCGCGCCGGCCGCCGCCATCTACGCCTACACCACCGTCGAGATCGACCGTACGCTGGTCGGCTCGCTCGTGATCGTCGCCGTCTCGTCATGGCTCGTGCTCGGCATCGCGATCGCCGCCGCACGCCTCGTGAGCCACGACGACGCGGAGCGAGGGGCGCTCGTGCTCGCGTCGGGCTGGGGCAACACCGTGGCGCTGGGGTATCCGATCGCCAACTTCGCCTACGGGGCCGAAGGCCTCGCGCTGCAGGTCCTCTACGCGCAGTTCTACTACGGGGTGCCCGGCATCGCGATCTCGATGAGCGTCGCGCGGACCTACAGCGCGGAGAAGCCGGACCGGATGAGCGGGTTGAAGGCCGCGCTGCGCACCGGGCTGAACCCGCCGTTGGTGGCCGCCGTCGGGGCGATCGCGCTGCGCGTCGCCGGCGTCGATCTCGCCGACCTCGCACGCTCGCTCGGCCATGCGGCAGGGTTCGCGTCGGGTCCGGTCGGCCTGCTGCAGCTCGGCCTCGCGCTGCCGCTGCAGCGGGTGTCGCACGGCGTGCGCGACGTCCGGCTGGCGGCGGTCGCGCTCACCGTCCGCCACGCGGTGGCGCCGCTGATGGTGTTCGGGATGGCGCGCGGTGCGGGCGTCGCGGTGCCGGCGGTGTTCATCCTGGCGAGCGCCGCGCCGGTCGCGTTCCACATCGTCACGCTGTCGCGGGTGTTCGGGCTGCGGTCGGATCTCGTCCGGCTGCTGGTGGTCGTCTCGACCGTCGTCGGCGGAGCAGCGCTGGTGGCAGGGATCGCGCTGACGCGGTAGCCGGCTACAGGTTCGGCGGCACGCTGCCGCCGGACACCATCAGCACGGTGGTCGGCGTCACCAGGGCGACGGCGCTGCGCACGACGTTCGCCTTGCACGCCACGACGCCGCCGGGCCCGAGGTCGATGTCGTCGCCGTCGCACGTGAACCGCGCGCGGCCCTCGACGACGACGTACAGCTCCTCCTGCCCGCCGAACTCGAGCTCGTCGTGCGGAACGACGAGCGTGCCGCCCTCGTCCATCGTGACGGCGTTCGCCCCGAACGCGCTCAGACCGACGTGCTCGCGCACGCCGTGCCAGCCCGCCACGTAGGCGGCGGGATCGGGGGCGAAGCCCTCCCACGAGCCGGGATCCGCGCCCGGTCCGACGGCGGGGATCGAGCGGAGGTCTGCGTACTGCCAGTCAGCCATGACGCGAAGGCTACCGGGCTCGCGGGAGGGCCGGAACACGCGTGGCGGGCGCGGCGACGCCGTCTGCGTATGCTCCCGCCCATGAGCGTGACGCGCACTGACGCCCCACCCCTCGCCGAGCTCGACGAGATCCAGCGCCGCGTGCTGTGGCTCGCCACGCGGATGATCGACTTCGCGAATCGCGAGCGGCCGTCAGAGGACCGCCTGAAGGTCGGCGGCCACCAGGCCTCGTCAGCGTCCCTCGTGACCGTCATGACAGCGCTCTACTTCCACTGGCTGCGCGGCGGCGACCGCGTGTCGGTGAAGCCGCACGCCTCGCCCGTGCTGCACGCCGTCAACTACCTGCTGGGCCGGCTCGACCGCTCGCAGCTCGGTCGGCTGCGCGACTTCGGCGGCCTGCAGGCGTACCCGAGCCGGACGAAGGATCCCGACCCGATCGACTTCTCGACCGGCTCGGTCGGCCTCGGCGCCGCCGCCCCGCTGTTCGCCGGCGTGGTCGACCGGTACGTCCGCTCGCACTTCGGCACGCGCGAGGACCGGCGCTTCGTCGCGCTGATCGGCGACGCCGAGCTGGACGAGGGCAACGTGTGGGAGGCGATCGCCGACCCGTCGTGCCGCGACGTCGGCAACGTCACCTGGATCGTCGACCTCAACCGCCAGTCGCTCGACCGCGTGATTCCCGGCGTGCGCTCCGGCGAGTTCACGAACGTGTTCCGCGAGCACGGCTGGCACGTCGAGATCCTCAAGTACGGCCCGAAGCTGCGTGCCGCGTACGAGCTGCCGGGCGGCGACACGCTGCGCCGGCGCATCGACGACATGCCGAACCCGGAGTACCAGAGCCTGCTCCGCCGGCCGGCGAGCCAGCTGCGCTCGCTGGTGGTGGACGGCGCCCCGCGCGGCGATCGCGGCGCGCTCGAACGCGTGCTCGCGCACTACTCCGACGAGGCGCTGCCCGACCTGATCGGCAACCTGGCCGGCCACGACCTCGGCGACGTGCTCGACGCGCTCGACCGGTGCGACGCCGAGCGGCAGCGCCCGAGCGTCATCTTCGCGTTCACGGTGAAGGGCTTCGGCCTCCCGATCGCCGGCCATCCGATGAACCACTCGGCGGTGCTGACCGGCGAGCAGATCGACGACCTGCGCCTCGCGCTGGCCGACCCCCTGGACGAGTGGGCGGGCTTCGATCCGGCCACGCCGGCGGGTGCGATCTGCTCGGCGGCGGCGACGCGCCTGACCGAGCCGGAGGACCGGCCGCGCGTGACGCTCCCGGGCGACGCCGTCCCGGTCGAGTTCGGCCCGACGCCGCAGCGCGAGACCACGTCGCAGGAGGCGTTCGCGCGCGCGCTCGTCGACCTCTCCCGCTACGAGGACGTCGCGAAGCACATCGTCACGACCTCGCCCGACGTGTCGATCTCGACCGGTCTCGGCGGCTGGATCAACAAGCGCGGCGTGTTCGCGCCGACGGCCGAGGAGGTGTACGAGTCGGACGAGGCGTCGCCGCTGCGGTGGACGCCGGGGCCCGACGGCCAGCACATCGAGCTCGGCATCTCCGAGATGAACCTCTTCCTGCTGCTGGGCCAGCTCGGCCTCGCGTCGGAGCTGCACGACACGATGCTGTTGCCGGTCGGTACGGTGTACGACCCGTTCGTGTGTCGTGGCCTGGACGCACTCATCTACGGCACCTACTCGGGAGCGAAGTTCGTGTTCGCGGGCACGCCGTCGGGCGTGTCGCTGTCCCGCGAGGGCGGCGCGCACCAGTCGGCGATCACGCCGTCGATCGGCGCCGAGCTGCCGGGCCTGCGCTTCTACGAGCCGTGCTTCGCGCTCGAGACCGAGTGGATCCTGCTCGACGCCATCCGCAACACGTGCGACCGCGAGCACGGCGAGTCGGCATACCTGCGGCTGTCGACGACGCCGGTCAGCCAGCAGCCGTTCGCCGACCTGCTGGCGCGCCAGGATCGCGCGGCCGTGCGGGCCGGCGTGCTGTCGGGGGTGTACCGCCTGGCGGAGGCGCCCGACGGGCTCGATCGCTGGCGCTGCGTGATTGCGAGCTGCGGCGCGCTGCTGCCCCAGGCGATGCGGGCGCGCGACCTGCTGGCGGACGAGGGCATCGGCGCGGCGGTCGTCAACGTGACGTCGTCCGACCTCGTGTTCCGCCGCTTCCGCGCGCGCACGCTGCCGCAGATCGTGACGCCGGAGGAGGTCGGCCGGCCGCTCATCACCGCGCACGACGCGGCGCCGCAGCACCTCGCGTTTCTCGCGGCTGCGTTCGGCATGGCGCTGGTGCCGCTCGGGGTCGACCGGTTCGGCCAGTGCGGGTCGCAGCCGGCCATCTACAACTGGCTCGGCATCTCCGGCGAGGCCATCGCGGAGTCGGCGATCGGCGCCTTCGCGCGCTAGCCCGCCGTACGCTGCTCGGCCTATGGCGTCGCTTGAGATCGGTATCGTCGGACTCCCCAACGTCGGCAAGACGTCGGTGTTCAACGCCCTCACGAATGCCGGCGCGGAGGTGACCGCATACGCGGCGACGCAGTCGTCGGCGAACATCGGCGTGGCCCCCGTGCCGGACGCGCGGCTGGACGAGCTGGCCGCGGTGGCCGAGTCGCGCGAGACCATCTACGCGACCATCCAGCTGTCCGACGTCTCGGGCCTCGTCCGCGGCGGTGCAAAGGGCGGATCGCTCGGTGGCGAGTTCCTCGGCCACCTGCGCGCGACCGACGCGATCCTGCACGTGGTGCGCACATTTCCCGACGCCGACGTGTTCCACGTCGACGGCCGCGTCGATCCCGTGGCCGACGCCGAGGCGGTCGACCTCGAGCTGATCCTGGCCGACCACGCCATCGTCGAGCGCCGCATCGAGCGCGTCGCGAAGGCCGGTCGCACGGGTGACAAGGCGGCGGTCGCCGAAGCCGAGGTGCTCGGCCGGCTGCTCGCGCACCTGGACGGTGGCCAGCCCGCGCGGCTGTTCGCCGGCGAGGTTCCGGCGGGAGTCGACCTGCTCACGCTGAAGCCGCTCGTGTACGTCGCGAACACGTCGGAGGAGGGCGACGCCGAGGCGGTCGCCGCGCTGCAGGCGTATGCCGGTGACGCCGACGTGGTGCCCGTCGCGGCGCGGTTCGAAGCGGATCTGGCCGAGATGGACGACCCGGAGGAGCGCGCCGAGTTCCTGGCCGAGATCGGGCAGGAGGAGGCCGGCATGCCGCGGGTGGCGCGGGCCGCGTTCCGCCTGCTCGAGCTGATCACGTTCTTCACGGTTGGCCCGAAGGAGGCGCGCGCCTGGCCGCTCCGCCACGGCTCGAGCGCCGTCGAGGCAGCGGGCAAGATCCACACGGACATCGCGCGCGGCTACATCCGCGCCGAGGTGAACACGACGGCCGACATGCTTCAGACGAACACGCACGTCGAGGCACTGAAGCGCGGCGTGATGCGGGTGGAGGGCCGCGACTACGTCGTCGCCGACGGCGACGTGATCAACGTCCGCTTCAACGTCTGAGCAACCCGGCAGGGCGCGCTTCGGCGTCCGCGATTCGCTCACGGAGGCACGCGGAGACACGCAGCCCGCCGCCCCGCGGCTGCTCCTGGCTGCGATCGGGAACACTCGGCGCTCTCCGCCACCACGAATCCGAAGGTTGTCCAAAGGTGCGGAAATTAGCGTGGGCTGCAACGCCTACGGAGGGCCCCCCTTGCACTACACCCGCCGCGATGCGTTCAAGGTTGGACTGTTCGGGTCTGCGGCGCTTGCCCTGCCCCTGCAGCGAGCCGCGAGCGCCAAGTCCGTCCTCGACGACCGCATGCCGTCGAGCAAGCTACCGAAGCCGTTCACGCTTCCGTTCCGCGTCCCGCCCGTTGCGACACCGGTCTCGGTACACGACGGCGAGGACTGCTACCGGATCACCATGAAGGAGGCGAAGGCCGAGATCCTGCCGGGGTACCAGACGACCATCTGGGCCTACGACGGGATCCTGCCCGGGCCGACCATCGTCGTGAAGCAGGGCCAGACGACCAAGGTGCGCTTCATCAACAAGCTACCGCTGAAGCACCCGGTGCTGAAGTACACGCCCTGGACGTCGGTGCACCTGCACGGCTCGGCGTCGTTGCCGCAGTTCGACGGCTACGCCAGCGACATCACGTACCCGGGCGAGTACAAGGACTACATCTACCCGAACCTCCAGCCGGCACGCACGCTCTGGTACCACGACCACGGCGTCCACCACACGGCCGAGAACGTGAGCATGGGGATGATCGGCCAGTACCACCTGCACGACGACCGCGAGCTCGCGCTGCCGATTCCCAAGGGCGAGTTCGACGTGCCGCTCCTGATCTCCGACTGCACGTTCACGAAGACCGGTGAGTTCCTGTTCGACACCGGCGGCGAGACGGGCATGTACGGCGACGTGATCCTCGTCAACGGCACACCCTGGCCCGCCATGAAGGTCAAGCGGCGCAAGTACCGCTTCCGGGTCCTGAACGCCTGCGTGTCGCGGTCCTACGAGTACTCGCTCTCGACCGGCGACGCGTTCACCGTGATCGGCACCGATGCCGGCCTGATGCCGTACCCGCAGTCCGTCAAGAAGATGCGGCACATCATGGCCGAGCGATACGAGATCGTGATCGACTTCGCCAAGTACAAGCCGGGCACCCGGATCGTCCTGCAGAACACGAACCCCAAGAACAACATCAACTACCCGAACATCGACAAGATCATGGCGTTCGACGTCACGGACGAGCCGTTCGACACGTCGAACAACGAGATCCCCGCGTCGCTGTACCCGGACAACCCCGTGATGAACCTGCAGCCCGGCCAGTCGGTTGCGACACGACGGCTCGAGCTGGTGCGCAAGCACGGCATGTGGACGATCAACGGCCACACCTGGGACGATGTCGTGGCGAGCAACTTCACGCTCGTGGTCGGCAAGCCCGCCAAGGACACGGTCGAGATCTGGGAGCTCGTGAACAAGTCGGGCGGCTGGCAGCACCCGCTGCACATCCACCTCGTCGACCTCAAGATCCTGGACCGCAACGGCAAGCCGCCGTTCGCCTACGAGAAGGGCCCGAAGGACGTCGTCTACCTCGGCGAGAACGAGGCGCTGCGGGTGATCATGCGCTTCGACGGCTGCGGCAAGTACATGGTCCACTGTCACAACCTCGTGCACGAGGACCACGACATGATGCAGCAGTACGAGGTCGTCGACGCGACGCCCGGCGACGATCCGCTCGGGTGGCGCTCGAAGAGCGATTCGGGCGAGGCGGACGACCCGCTGTGAGCAACCCGCCCGCCGCGAGGCTTCCTGCCACCGGGCGCTCGACGACACCTTCCGTGATCCCCGCGAACAGGCTCGCGGGGATCACCCTGGCGTCCGTCGTGGCCGGCGTGCACACGGTGCTGATCGCGCAGCAGGCATCGATCTGGTGGGGGTACGGGGTCCTGATGGCCGCGATCGCGCTCGGCCAGGCTGCCGTCGCGATCGGGCTCACGCTCCGGCCCACCCCGCGCGTCGTGTCCGCGGCCATCGCCGGTACGGTCACCAGCACGCTGCTGTACATCGTCAGCCGCACCGTCGGCCTCCCGTTCGGCCCGGGGCCGACGAACGCGGCCCGGTTCACCGACCCGCTGCACGATGCCGGCCACCCCGTCTACACCAACGTGACCGGGCGGGCCGAGTCGGTCGGCCTGCTCGACCTCGGCTGTCTCGTCGCCGAGGTGGCGCTCGTCGTGCTGCTCGTCAGCATGCTGCCGGAACGCCGGCGGCGGTTCGCCACGAACGTCCTCTGCGCCGCCGGCGCGGTACTGTGGGCGCTCCGGTGGACCGGAGCCCTCGCCTGATCCGACGCATTGCGACGCCGATCGTCCTGGTGGTGCTCGTCGCCGGCGTCCTGTTCGCCCTCCAGCCGATCCGCGTCCATGCCGACAGCATGCGGCCGACGCTCCACTCGGGCGACCAGCTCATCATCGACCGCCTCTCGCTGGCGGTGCGCGCACCGCACCGGGGCGAGATCGTCGTCGCGAACAGCCCCACCGGTGGTCTGGTCGTCAAGCGCGTCGCCGCGCTCGGAGGCGACACGATCGGGATCGAGGACGGCGTGCTGGTGGTCAACGGCAGGCAGTTGCGGGAGAAGTACGTCGACTACACGCGCGTCGACGGCTTCTACTTCGGCCCGGTCGACGTGCCCCGCGGCGACGTGTTCCTGCTCGGCGACAACCGCGGCAACTCCGAGGACTCGCGCGACTTCGGGCCGGTGTCGGAGGACGCGGTGGTGGGACGGCTGCTCGTCCGGATCTGGCCGCTCAGCCGCTAGCGCGCCGAGGCGTCCGGCGGCAGCGGTAGCGTGGACGCGTGCGCTCTCCCTTCTCGCGCCGCACCGACTACGCCATTCGGGCGGCGGTCGAGATCGCGCGCCACGACGGCGTCCGGGTGAAGCGCCACCCGATCGCGGCGGCCATCGACGCGCCCACCACCGTCGTCGCCCAGGCCCTCGCGGACCTCGTGCGGGGCGGGATCGTGCAGGCGTTCGCCGGTCGCACCGGCGGCTACGTGCTGAGCCGGCCGGCTCGCGAGCTGAACGTCGCAGAGGTGGTCGCGGCCGTCGAGGTCGACCCTGAACGCCGCTGCGTGCTGGCGGAGCGGGCCTGTGCCGACGCGCCGCCCTGCGCGCTGCACGTGGCCCTGTACGAGGCCCAGGACGCGTTCAGCGAGCGGCTCGCGTCGCAATCGCTCGCAAGCCTCGCGGGCCTCGATGTGTCCGCGCAGGCGAAGCCGGCGGCGGCCCGGACGCGGCGGCCCGCCGCACCTGCTCCGCCGCCCTCGGCGCCCGTCGCCCCGAGCCCGGCACCGAGCCTGGGGGGCTGGCTCGACTGAGGTCAGTGCGCGGGCGGCAGCGCCTGGCGCAGCGCCGTGCGGCCCTGCGCGAGGTCGGCGGCCAGCGCCACCTCTGCCGCCACCGGGTCGTCGCCGGTGAGGGCGTCCGCCAGCAGGCGGTGCGCGCGGATCATGGTCTGCACGGTGTACAGCGGCTGGATGCGCGTCACGAAGAACAGCAGCTCGCCCTGCAGGGCGGCATAGGCGGCCGAGAGCCGCCGGCTGCCGGCCGCGTCCACCACCGCCGCGTGAATGGCGTCGTGGACGACGGCGACCCGGTCCCACGGCTCGTCATCCGGCATCCGCTCCAGCAGGCCGAGCGGCTCGCGGATGCCGTCGAACGAGGCCCCGTCGGCGAGCGCGACCCGCAGCGCGCCGAGCTCCAGCGCCGCCCGGTGGAGGTAGAGGTCCTCGCTCTCCGCCGCGGTCGGAACCGGCACGCGCACGCCGCGGTTCGGCTCGTGCACGAGCAGCCCCTCGCGCGCGAGCTCGCGGAACGCGGCCCGCAGCGAGTGGCGGCCCACGCCGTAGGAGCCGGCCAGCTCGACCTCGCTCAGGTGCGCGCCGGGCGCGAGGTGGCCGGTGAGGATCCGGGAACGCAGGGCGCCGACCAGAGCATCGACCGTGGAGACCCGCGACAGCGGCATCGGATCAACCATCACTGTCGCATTGTGGCACAATCTGCCGATGGAGCCCGTCCAGCCCGAGCTGACCGAGCGACGCGCGATGGGTGAGGTGCTCGTCGCAGCCGTGATGTTCGGCACCACGGGGACGGCCCGAGCCCTCGGCGCCGCCAGCGCCAACCCGCTCGGCGTCGGTGCCGCGCGGCTCGCCATCGGTGGCGCCGTGCTGGTCGGGATCGCGCAACACGCCGGGCAGAAGATTCCCGCCTCGATCCCCCGCGCGCTGCTGATGCTCGCCGGCGTGCTGACGGGCATCTACCAGCTCGCCTTCTTCGCCGGGCTCGACCGCGCCGGGGTCGCGGTCGGAACCGTCGTCACGATCGGCTCCTGCCCGCCGCTGGCCGGGCTGATCGCGATGCTCGTCGGCCAGGGCCGCCCGACCGCGCGGTGGGGCGTCGCCACCGCCTCCGCGATCGCCGGCGTCGTGCTGCTGGCGGGCCCGTCCGGCGGCGTCGACCCGGCCGGCATCGCGCTCGCGCTGCTGTCAGCCCTGGGATACGCCGGGTACACCGTCACCGTGAAGGCGATCATGGACCGCGGCGCACCCGGCGGCGCCACGATCGCATGGGCGTTCGGTATCGGCGGGTTCCTGCTGCTCCCCGCGCTGCTGCTGGCCTCGCCGGGATGGATCGCGGCGCCGTCCGGGCTCCTGACGGCGGTCTACCTGGGCGTCGTGCCGACCGCCGTCGCCTACGTGCTGTTCGTGCGCGCGCTCGGGCGGCTGTCAGCCGCCACCGTCACGACCCTCGTGCTCGCAGAGCCGCTCGTCGCGACGCTGCTCGGCGTGGCCGTGCTGGATGAGCGGCTGTCCGCCGCCGCGCTGGCCGGCTGCGGGCTCGTGCTGGCGGGCCTGGTGGTGCTCGCGACCGGCGCTCAGGCCCCCAGGGCGACGGCGTCGGGGCCGCTGCGCTCGCGCGTCCGCTCGTAGGTCGCGATCTCGTCCTCGCGGTTGAACGTGAGGGCGATGTCGTCCCACCCGTTCAGGAGGTTTCGCCGCGTCGTCGGGTCGGTCTGGAAGGCGGCCTCGCGGCCGGACGGCAGCGTCACCACCTCGCGCTCCAGGTCGATCGTCACCGCGGCCGGCGCCGCGGCCAGCAACTCGGCCACGTCGGCGTCCGGGAGCACGACGCAGAGCAGGCCGACCTTCGCGCAGTTGGAGCGGAAGATGTCGGCGTACGACGGAGCGATCACCGCCCGGTAGCCCCAGTCCTGGAGCGCCCACGGCGCGTGCTCACGCGACGACCCCGAGCCGAAGTTGGCGCCGGCGACCAGGATCTTCGCGTGCCGGAACTCCGGCCGGGCGAGCACGAAGTCGGGGTCGCTGCCCCGCCAGTCGAAGAACAGGAACTCGCCGAACCCGGTGCGCTCGATGCGCTTCAGGAACTGCTTCGGGATGATCTGGTCGGTGTCGACGTTCGTGCGGTCGAGCGGCGCGGTCGCACCCGTCAGGCGGACGAACGGCTCCATCAGTTCCAGCTCCTCACATCGACCAGATGCCCGGAGATCGCAGCGGCTGCGGCCATCTCGGGAGAGACCAGGTGCGTGCGGCCGCCGCGACCCTGGCGCCCCTCGAAGTTGCGGTTCGAGGTGGACGCACAGCGCTCGCCCGGCTGCAGGATGTCGGGGTTCATGCCGAGGCACATCGAGCAACCGGCGCTGCGCCACTCGAAGCCGGCGTCGGTGAACACCCGGTCGAGACCCTCCTTCTCCGCCAGCAGCTTCACGGCCATCGAGCCCGGCACGACCATCGCCGAGACCGTCTTCGACACGTGCCGGCCCTCGATCACGCGGGCCGCGGCGCGGAGGTCCTCGAGCCGCCCGTTGGTGCACGAGCCGATGAAGACGCGGTCGATTGCGACATCTTCCATCGCCGTGCCGGACTCGAGCGCCATGTAGGCGAGAGCGCGCTCCTCGTCGGGCGTCGTGGCATCGGGCACGCGGGCCGTGACGGGAATCGCCTGGCCCGGGTTCGTCCCCCAGGTGACCATCGGCGCGAGCGCGGCGACGTCAACGACGACCTCGCGGTCGTACGTCGATCCCGGGTCGGAGACGTAGCGCTGCCAGTGCTCGAGGTCGCCGGGCCGCACGCCCGGCCGGCCCTCCAGATAGGAGAAGGTGGTGTCGTCCGGCGAGATGTAGCCGGCCCGCGCGCCTCCCTCGATCGACATGTTGCAGACCGTCATGCGTCCCTCCATCGAGAGCGCGCGGATGGCCTCGCCGGTGTACTCGGCGACGTGCCCGGTCATGCCGGCCGTGCCCTCCTGGCCGATCAGGCCGAGAATCAGGTCCTTCGCCACGACGCCCCGGCCCGGCATGCCCTCGAACCGCACCTGCAGCGTCTGCGGGCGGCGCTGCGGCAGCGTCTGCGTGGCGAGCACGTGCTCGACCTCGCTGGTGCCGATGCCGAAGGCCAGGGCGCCGAACGCGCCGTGCGTCGAGGTGTGCGAGTCGCCGCACACGATCGTCATGCCGGGCTGCGTGACGCCCAGCTCGGGGCCGATCACGTGGACGATGCCCTGCCGGCGATGGCCGAGGTTGTAACAGGTGACGCCGAAGTCCTCGCAGTTGCGCGCGAGCGTCTCGAGCTGCACGCGCGAGAGGTCGTCCTCGATGCCGCGCTCGAGGCCGATGGTCGGGACGTTGTGATCGGCCGTCGCGAGGGTGCGATCGGGCCGTCGTACCTTCCGGCCGGCCAGGCGGAGGCCCTCGAAGGCCTGCGGGCTGGTCACCTCGTGGACGAGGTGGAGATCGACGAACAGGAGATCGTCGCCGATCACATGGTCGTCCCAGATCCTCTCGAACGTGGACTTGGCCATCGACTAGCTCCTTCTGAGGCCTGCGGTGACAACGGAAAGGATGGCGGCCGGCTGCTCGCCGGCGAGAAAGCGGTGCGAGAGGTCGGCGTCGAAGATGACGCTGTCGCCGGACTCGAGCGCGTGCTGCGAGCCGTCCAGCTCGAACGTCACAGGGCCTCGCTCCACGAGCGCGAACTCGCGCGATCCGGCGCGGTGCATGGGCGCTCCACCGGTCGCACCGCCCGGGTCGAGCTCGTGCCGCGACACGGCGACCCGCTGACCGGGATGCTCGGACGTGAGCAGCTCCCAGCGGTGCGATCGCTCGGCGCCGCCGGGACGCTGGCCGGCTCGCAGGATCTCGAACGGCGGCGCCTCGTCCAGCCGCAGCAGCTGCGACAGCGTCAGTCCGAGCCCGTCGGCGATCTTCTCCGCCACGGCCAGGGTCGGCGACGTGGTGCCGCGCTCGACCTGCGACAGCATCGGCGCCGACACGCTCGAGCGCTGGGCCAGCTCGCGGAGCGAGATGCCCTGGTCCTCGCGGAGGGAGCGGACGCGGGTGCCGACGACGACGGTCACGAGCTGTACGTTATCACGTACGAACGTATGATGATGGATCGGACGATATCCTCCGGCTGTGGATCGGAAATCACCACCGCGCGTGCTCCTCTGGTGGGAGTCGCTGGAGGGCGGCAAGCAGGCCGCGCTGGCGCTGCCGGTGCTATCGGTGATCCTCTTCTTTGCGCACACCGGGCCGCTGCACCAGCCCGTCGGACGCGCGATCGGCTACGGCATCTTCTGGGCCATCCCGTGCACGTGGGCGGTCGTGACCGCGTCGCAGCACGAGCGCCGGAAGCGCCAGCGGCGCGAGCAGACGCCACCCGATTTGACGGGTTAGTAAAGGGTCACTAACTTACCCGGGTGGCCAGTTCGCATCCGCCCCTGCGCATGACCGGAGACGAGCGTCGCGATGCGATTCTCAATGCCGCGCGGACCGTGTTCTCGCGCCGGGGGTATCACGGCGCGTCGACGGCGGAGATCGCGATCGCGGCGGGCTGCTCCGAGCCGATGCTCTACAAGCACTTCGCGTCCAAGCAGGGCCTGTTCGTGGCCGCGCTCCAGCAGGGCGGAATGGCGGTGAAGGCGAAGGTCATGGCAGCGGTCGGCAACACCGACCACCCGATGCGAGCGATGGCCGAGGTCTCGAGCGAGCTGCTGACCGATCCGCGCTGGGGCGAGCTGATGCGCATGCGCGCCCTCGCCATGACGATGGCCGACGATCCCGAGATCGCCGCAGCGCTGCGCTCGTCCATGGAGCACCACGCCGCCACCACGGCGGGCGTCGCCCGTCAGGCGCAGGCCCAGGGACAGGTCCGCGACGACGTCGACGCCGAGATGATCGGCTGGCTGGCGGTTGCGATCAGCCTACTGGCCGCCTACCGCAACGCACTCCAGGGCGAGGAGGGCCTGCGCGACACCGCGCGGGTCATGCGCGCCCTTCTGACACTGGTCTCCACGGAGGAAGAAGCCCCATGATCGAACGCGCCAATCACAAGTGGTGGACGCTGTTTGCGATGTGCTTCGCGCTGTTCATGATCATGCTCGACAACACGATCGTGAACGTCGCGCTGCCCACCATCCAGCGCGAGCTGAACGCCTCGCCGGCGAACCTCGAGTGGATCGTGAACGGCTACGTCGTCACGTTCGCCGCGCTGATCCTGCTCGGTGGCAAGCTCGGCGACCGGTTCGGCCGCAAGCGCATGTTCATGGTCGGACTCGTGCTGTTCACGGTGTTCTCGGCGCTGTGCGCGATCGCCGACTCGGACACGCAGCTGATCATCGCCCGCTGTCTGCAGGGCACCGGTGCGGCGCTGATGAACCCCCTCTCGCTGTCGATCCTCGTGCACGCGTTCCCGCGCCCGCAGATCCCGATGGCGATCGGCGTCTGGGCCGGCATCTCGGGCCTCGGCATCGCGATCGGCCCGGTCGTCGGCGGCGTGCTGGTGGAGAACTTCGGCTGGGCGTCGGTGTTCTGGGTGAACGTCCCGATCGGCGTCATCGCGATCGGCGTCTGTCTGTGGGCGGTGGTCGAATCGAAGGACCCGACGGCGACGAAGCTCGATGTCGTGGGCACCGTCCTCGTGACCGCCAGCCTGCTCGCGCTGACGTTCGGCCTGATCAAGACGAACGAGCACTCGTGGACCTCGCCGTTCATCGTCTCGCTGCTGGGCGGTGCCGTCATCCTGCTCGCCGCGTGGCTGTGGTGGGAGATGCGCGTGACGGAGCCGATGGTGCCGCTGGGGTTCTTCAAGATCCGGCAGTTCGCCGCTGCCAACGTGGTCGCGGTCCTGGTCGGGGTGAGCCTGTTCGGCTCCCTGTACTTCATCACGCTGTACTTCCAGAACATCAAGGGCTACTCCGCGATCGAGGCCGGAGTCCGCTCGATGCCGATGACGCTGATCATCATGTTCATCGCGCCGATCGCCGGCCGCCTGAATGGCAAGATCGGCCCGCGCCCGCTGATGACCACCGGCATGCTGCTCGCCGCGGGCGGCATGTCCGGGCTGTCGCAGCTGACGCCGACGTCGAGCTACAACCACATGTGGCCGTTCTTCATCATGCTCGGCGCCGGCATCTCTCTGACCATGCCGGCCCTGTCCGGCGCGGCCATGAGCGCCGTCGACCCGGCGAAGTCCGGGATCGCGTCGGGCGTGCTCAACTCGGCCCGCCAGATCGGCGGCGCGGTCGGCATCGCCGTGATGGGCTCCGTCGTCGCGGTGCTCGCCGCGAACGACTTCGGCAACGCGCCGACCGAGCTCCAGCAGCTCGTCGTCGGCGGCCAGACGGTACTCGTCGGCAAGCTGGCCGGCCCCGAGGCGCAGGCCCGGGCGGCCGACGCCTTCGTGGCCGGCATGCACGGTGCGATGTGGGTCGGCGCGGCGCTGACGCTGCTCGCCGCGGGCGTGTCGTGGTTCGGCCTGCGGTCGGGCTCGGCGCAGTCGCACGCGCACCGGCCCGCGCCGGTCGAGGTCTGAGAACGCCGCCTCGCGTCGCCCTCAGGGGCGGCGCGAGAGGCTCGCACGGATGCCGCCCGCGGCCGGCCAGGCCGCGATCAGGCGGCCGGCGCCCGCCAGCGCGACATCGCCGGTCGCACCGCTCGCTGCCAGGGTCTGCTTGCCGCTCCACGCCCGCGAGCCGCTGCGCCGGCTGAAGGCGAGCACGCGCCCGCGGGCACGCACCACCAGCACGGCCTCGCCGCTCGCGAGCCGGCCGAGGCCGGGTGCACCGGCGCCCGCCAGCGCGAACTGCGGCAGCGCGTGCCACGCCTTGCCGGCGACGGTGCGGCGCGCGCTCCAGACACGGCCGGCGCGCGACCACGTCGCGATCAGGTCGCCGCGGGTGTCCTGGGCGAGCGCCGACCGGGTGATGGCCGTGCCGGCCGACGGGCCGAGCACGGCGCTGGAGTACCGCGAACCGCGACCGACGGCCACGCGCAGGCGCGTGCCGAGCCGGTACAGCGCGACCAGCCGCCCGTCGCCGAGCGTGGCCAGGTCGGCGTCGCCGCCGATGCCGGGATCGGTCTCGGTGAGCGTGACCGGCGTCCAGGCGCCGCCGGCCAGCGGCTGCGAGCCGAGATACTCGGCCGAGGAGCCGGCGCTGACGCCGTACAGCAGGTGCGCCGCGCCGCGCGAGATGACGAGGTCGTGCAACCACGTCCGGCCGGAGCCGACATCGACGAACGCCGGCGGCGACCAGGTCGCACCGGTGCGCGTCGCGGAGCGGATCGAGACGGTCGAACCGCTGGCCGGCTCGTCCCATACGACGACCACGTGGCCGGCGTCGTCGCGGGCGACGCGGGCCTGCACCGCATCGAGGCTGCCGGGCACCGGATCGGGCGCACCGACGCCGGCGACCGCGAGCCCACCGCTGCCGCGGATGAGGATCGCCGCCCGGCCGTGCGGTGTGAACGCGAGGTCGACCAGCGTCGCGCCGGCGATGGTGGCGGCGGAGCTCCAGGCCGTCGTGCCGCGCGTCCGGATCCGGACGTCGCTGGCGCTCTGCCACGTAACCACCCCGCGGCCGCTGGTGTCGGCGCGGGCGCGCACGGTCGCGGCGCTCTCGCCGAGGTTCTGCACCGGCGTCCAGCGCACCGCTGCACCGGCGGGCACCGGCGTCAGCACGAGCACGGCCGCGACGAGGCGGCCGAGCATCAGTACAGCGCCGCGGCCAGCCGGCGACGATACCGCTGCACGAGCGGGTCGTCGTTGCCGCGCTCGCCGAAGATACCGATCATCACGCGCCGGAGACGGTCACGGCGGTCGGGCTCGGATCCGGTAATGACCTCGATCAGCCGCTCCAGCGTGCCCTCGGGATCGGCTTCCAGCGAAGCGATCGCAGCGGCCGCCTCGGGATCGACCTCCGGGTTCGCGACCAGCTCGGCACGCGCCAGCAGACCCGCGCCGATGGCGTCGTGCTCGGCCTCGCGCAGCACGTCGACGGCGTCGCCGGCCGCCCCGCGCCGGAGCAGCGCGCGGCCCAGCGCCAGCCGGGCCGCGAGGTGCCGGGGCTCGTCGGCGAGCGCAGCGCGCAGCGCCTCCTCGTCACCCGCAGCGACCGCGAGGTCGGCCGCGGACGGAATCAGGTCGTCGAGGAACCGGTCGATCTGCGCCCGCGGGATGACGCCGGTGAACTCGTCCGCGACGCGGCCATCGACGAAGGCCTTCACGTTCGGGATGCCGCGGATGCCGAACTGCGCCGCAAGCCGCTGATTCGCGTCGGTGTCGACCTTGACCAGCAGCACCGCGCCGTCACGGGCCTCGACCGCCGCCTCGAGCACGGGCGTCAGCGTCCGGCACGGCCCACACCACTCCGCCCAGAAGTCGACCAGCACCGGCACCTCGAACGAGGCGTCGAGGACCTTCTGCTGGAAGTCGGCCTCGCTGGCGTCGGAGACGTACACGACCGCAGTCTACGGCGGTACGCAAGCGACCATTGCGGTTACAATCGAACGACTGTTCAGATAACTGAACGATTGTTCGAAAGCGATTCCGATGAGCACTCCCCTCGACCTCACCGACGAGCAGCAGGCCCTGATCGAGGTCTGCCACGACTTCGCCGAACGCGAGCTGCGGCCGGTGGCGCGCGCGTATGACGACGAGCACCACCACCCCGATCCGACCCCGCTGCTGCACCGCGCGGCCGAGCTCGGTCTGCCGAGCTTCTCGCTGCCGGCCGAGTACGGCGGCGGCGGCATCGAGGACGTCTTCACCGCCTGCCTCGTGTCCGAAGAACTCTCCTGGGGCGACGATGCGCTCTCCAGCCTGCTGTGCTCGGGCGGCTTCTTCGCGCACACCATCATCGCGCTCGGCAACGACGCGCAGAAGCGCCGCTGGGTACCGCCGCTGTGCGGCCCGACGCCCGTGTTCGCGGCGCTCGCCACCACCGAGCCGGGCGCAGGATCGGATGCCGCGTCCATGACGACGCACGCCCGCAGGGTGGACGGCGGCTACGTGCTGAACGGCCAGAAGACGTGGATCTCGAACGCGCCGATCGCCGAGTACTTCATCGTCTTCGCCACCGTCGCGCCCGGCACCCGGTCGCGCGGCGTGACCGCGTTCGTGGTCGAGCGCGGCGCCGCGGGACTCGCCGTGGGACCGCCGATGGAGAAGATGGGCCAGCGCGCGATCCCGACCGCCGTGCTGTTCCTGCACGACTGCTTCGTCGCCGAGGCCCAGCGGATCGGCGACGAGGGCCAGGGCTTCTACGGTCTGATGGAGACGTTCGACGCGTCCCGCATCACGCTCGCGGCAAGCGCCGTCGGAGCCGGCCGCGCAGCCGTCGAGTACGCCATCTCCTACGCGAAGGAGCGGCAGGCGTTCGGCAAGCGCATCGCCGACTTCCAGGCCGTCTCGTTCCGGCTCGCCGACGCCGCCATGAAGGTCGACCAGGCGCGACTGATCACGCACCACGCGGCCCGGCTGTTCGACGCCGGCAAACCGGCCGCCAAGGAAGCGGCAATGGCGAAGCTGGCGGCCTCCGAGGCCGGCGTGTTCGCCGCCGACGCGTGCGTCAAGACCCTGGGCGGGTACGGCTACTCGCCGGAGTATCCCGCGGAGAAGTGGCTCCGCGATGCCAAGCTGCACGAGCTCTGGGAGGGGACGAGCGACATCATGCGCCTGATCGTCGCCCGCGAGCTCCTCAAGGACTGAGGGAGACACGTGGACATCACGCTGACCGACCGCCACCGGGAGATCTCGGACAAGGCGCGACGCTACTGCGACACCTACCTACTGCCGCTCGAGATCGCGTGCGACGAGCGCGACGGCCTCGAGGCCGCCGACCTCGTCGAGGCGCGCAAGGCGGTCGTCGACATGGAGCTGAACGGCATCAACATGCCGCGCGAGTGGGGCGGCCAGGCGTACTCGTCGTTCGAGCAGATGCTCGCCCACGAGCAGCTCGGCCGGGCCACGAACGCGCTCTGGGACGTGCCGTGGCGGCCGTCGAACGTGCTCCGCTACGCCACCCCGGAGCAGGTCGAGGAGTACGTCCGCCCCGAGATCGCCGGCCAGCGCCGCCACGCGTACGCGATCACGGAGGAGCACGCCGGATCGGACCCATCCGTGCTGCAGACGAAGGCCGTCCGCGACGGCGACGGCTGGCGCATCACCGGCGAGAAGTGGTTCGTCACGACCGGCGACATCGCCGACTACTTCATCGTCGTCGCCGACGCCGAGGGCCACGGCCTGACAAGCTTCCTGGTCGACAAGAACCTGCCCGGCGTGGCCGAGTCGCGGCGCCCGCGGTTCATGCACGCGTTCGTGTTCGAGCATCCCGAGTTCACCTTCGACAACGTCCGCGTCGACGACTCGAAGATCCTCGGCGGGCTCGGCGGCGGGCTCGAGCTGACGAAGGAGTGGTTCATGGACGAGCGGCTGCTGATCGCGGCCCGCTCGCTGGGCGGTGCCGAGCGGTGCCTCGACGTGGCGTTCGACTACGCGACCGAACGGCGCCAGTTCGGCAGCCGGATCTTCGACTACCAGGCGGTCTCGTTCCCGCTCGCCGACTGCGCCGTCGAGCTGCAGGCAGCCCGGGCGATGACCTACCAGATCGCGTGGGAGATCGACCGGAAGGAGGTCGACCCCAAGACGCTGCACGCCAAGTCGGCGTCCGTGAAGCTGTTCGCCTCGCAGATGGCGAACCGCGTCGCCGACCGCTGCGTGCAGGTGCTCGGCGGCCGCGGCTACATGCGCGAGAACCCGGTCGAGCGGCTGTACCGCGATCTCCGCGTCGACCGCATCTGGGAGGGCACCGACGAGATCCAGAAGATGATCGTCGCGAACGAGCTCGCAAAGCGCGGTCGCGGCGGCCTCTGCGCCTGGCCGGGATCGGCGCCGCTCGGCTGATGTCGCGCATCTCGCTCGAGACGCTCCGTCGCGAGCAGCTGCTCGACGCCGCCATCGGCCTGGTCGCCTCCAAGGGCTACGAGGCGACGACGGTGCGCGACATCGCTGCCGCGGCGGACGTCGCGACGGGGACGATCGCCTACTGGTTCTCGAGCCGCGACGACCTGCTGCGGGCCGCACTGGTCGAGGCCGCCCGCCGGTTCGGACGGCGGCTGGATGACGCCCTGGAGCACGCCGCCTCGCCGCTCGAGGAGCTGCTCGCCCACGCCGGGGTGGCGACGCCGCGCACCGAGCCGGAGATCGCGGCGCAGGTGGTCTGGGTCGAGTTCTGGCGGCAGGCGCAGCGGGATCCCGAGCTGCGCGCGCTGCACGAGCGGATGTACGACTCGTGGCGCGCGCGGATCGCCGCCAGCGTCCGCGCAGGCTTGGCGGCGGGCGCGTTCCGCGAGGTCGACGCCGACGACTGGGCACGGCGGTTCGTGGCCCTGGCCGACGGGCTCGCCCTGCACGTGCTCCTCCACCCCGGCTCCGTCACCGCCGACGACATGGAGCGCATCGCGCGCGAGCAGATCGCCGCCACACTGCTGCCGTGACCGGGCAGGGCCGTTTCGCGACGCTCCCGCTGCACCTCGGCGGGTTCATCGGCCCGTTCGGCGGCGCGGTGCTGGCCGTGCTCGTGCCCGAGCTGCGCGAGGCGTTCGGCGCGACCACGGGTGAGATCGCGCTCGCGGTGCCGGCGTACCTGGTGCCGTTCGCCCTGCTGCAGGTGGTCAGCGGCACGCTGGGGGAGCGAATGGGCCGGCGCCGGACGGTGCAGGCCGCCTACCTCGCGTACGCGCTCGCGTCGGTGGCGACCGCGCTGGCGCCGACGATCGGCGTGTTCCTGATCGGGCGCGCGGCGCAGGGCGCCGCGAACGCGTTCACCACGCCGCTCGTGATGGCGGCGCTCGCCGACGTCGTCCCACGGGAACGGCTCGGCCGCGCGATCGGCACGTTCGCCGGCGTGCAGGCCGCCGGCGTCTCGTTCGCACCGCTGCTCGGCGGCCTCGCGGCGGCGGTGTCCTGGCGGCTCGCGTTCTTCGCTCCCGCCGTCGTCTCACTGGCGCTGATGCTGGTGCCGCCGAAGGATCCCGTCGTGACGAGCGCGGCGAACCCGTCGCTGCGCGCCCTGCTGAACCGGCGCATGGCCCGGCTGACGCTGGCGGCGTGCGCCGGCTACCTCGGCTTCACCGGGCTGCCGTTCCTGGTCTCTCTGCGCATCGACGACGCGTTCGCGCTCACCTCGTCGCCGCGCGGACTGATTCTCGCGGCCTACGGCGCGGCCGGCTTCGCGCTCGGCAACGCGGCGGGGCGCGTGGTCGACCGCATCGGCGGACGGCGCGGTGCGGTGATCGGGTCGGTCGTCGGCGCGGCGTTCGTCGCGCTGCTCGGCGTAGCCTCCACGCCGCTCGTGCTGGCGCTTGTCTGGACGGCCGGCGGCGCGGCCTCGGCCTTGCTGTGGGCTGGGCTCAACACCATCGCGGTGGAGTCCTCCGAGACCAACCGGGCGGGGGTGGTGTCGGCCTACCAGGCGTCGAAGTTCGTCGGCGCCGCGGCCGCTCCGGTGCTCTGGCTCGACTTGTACCACGCGTCCGCGCCGATCGTGTTCGCCTGTGCGGCGGCGGTCACGCTGGCAGTGATCCCGCTGACGCCACATGACAGTCCACCGCGAGAGTTGGCAGTCGGCCCTTCCGAGGTGTAATTTCTCGACTGCTTTGCGGTTCAAGCAAGGGGGGACTATGCGAAGGATCATGGGACTTGCGGCCATCGTGGGCGCGAGCCTGTTTGCACTCCCGGCGGTTGCGGCCGCCGACAACCTGCCGGTGCAGGTCGGAGGCGAGGTCGCGGGCAAGCCGTGGATCGACCTCCAGGGCTTCTACCCGAAGAAGCCGGTGATCCACGTCGGCGACACGATCGACTTCTCGATCGTCGGCTTCCACACCGTCGCGGTGCTGCCGCCCGGCCAGGACGACCTGCCGCTGATCGCGCCGACGGGCGGGAAGTTCCCGGCTGCGAACGACGACGCCGGCAGCCCGTTCTGGTGGGGTGACGTGGTCGATGCCTCCGGCTTCAACGGCGCCATCTTCGCGCCGACGCCGACGACGTTCGACGGCACGGCGATGGTCCACTCCGGCGGTCCGGCGCCGGTCTCGGTGACCTTCACGACCGCCGGCACGTACGAGCTGTCGTGTGAGATCCATCCGTTCATGGACGCCACCGTCAAGGTGGTCGACCCGGGCGCGGAGATCCGCCCGTTCGCCAAGCAGGTGAGGAAGGGCGCCAAGCAGCTGCGCAAGGACGCCAGGTCAGCGCAGAAGCTGGATCGCAAGCTGTCGCGGAACAAGCACCACGGCGACGACCGCAAGCACGGTCGCAAGCACGGCCACGGAAACAAGGCCAAGCAGGCCGTCGTCCGCGCCGGTGCGGGCACCAAGCGCTTCTCGCTGCTGCGGTTCTATCCGGCCGACACCACGGTCAAGGCCGGCGCCTCCGTGACGTGGAAGTGGACCGGCTTCAACGAGGTCCACACCGTCACCTTCGGACCGGACGACGTGCTGGCGGCCCTCACTACGTCGCTGTTCGCCGGCCCGTCCATGGATCCGGTCGGCGGCTTGCCGACCGAGGCACCGGGCGCACCCGTCGTGCACTCGGCGACGGTGCACGGCAACGGGCTGCTCGGCTCGGGCATCGTGCCCGATCCGGGCCCCAACCCGCCCAACACGTGGACGGTCCAGTTCACGACGCCGGGCGACTTCAACTACGTCTGCCTGATCCACGAGGGCATGACGGGAGTCGTGCACGTCACTGCGTAATCCCGCCGGTGGGGGGCGGGGCCTGCGGGCTCCGCCCCCCACCGGCGTTTGACGCGTGAGTCAGGATGCCCGTACGCTCGCGGGCATGGCCCGTGACCCGCGGCACGACATCCTCTTCGAGCCCCTCCAGATCGGGCCGAAGACCCTCCGGAACCGGTTCTACCAGGTGCCCCACTGCACGGGGTTCGGCAACGCCAAGCCGCTCTCGCAGGCGCACCACCGGGCGATGAAGGCCGAGGGCGGGTGGGCCGCCGTGTGCACCGAGTATGCGGCCGTCTCGCCCGACGCGGACGAGGCGCCGTTCGCGCACGTCCGTGTGTGGGACGACGGCGACATGGCGCACATCGGCGTGATGGCGGAGCAGGCGCACGCTGCCGGGGCGCTGGCGGGCATCGAGCTGTTCCACAGCGGCGTGCACGGGCACAACGCCGACTCCCGGCTGCCGTCCATCGGCCCGTCGCAGATCGCGGGCGACTACAACGGCTTCATCCCGCGGGCGATGACGCAGGCGGACATCCGGCGCGTCCAGGCCGACTGGGTGAAGGCCGCGGAGCGATCACGGGACGCCGGGTTCGACATCGTCTACGCCTACGGCGCGCACACCTACCTGCTCGGCCAGTTCCTCTCGCCGTACTACAACCAGCGCAGCGACTGCTACGGCGGCTCGCTGCTCAACCGGGCGCGGTTCTGGCTCGAGCTGCTCGAGATGCTGGACGACGCCGTCGGCTCCGACTGCGCGATCGCGGCCCGGATCGCCGTCGACCCGGGCGGTGCCGAGGCCGGCGTACCACTGGCAGAGAGCCTCGAGTTCATCCGGCTGGCCGACCCGCACGTGCACCTGTGGGACGTCAATATCGGCTCGATCTCGGAGTGGTCGGTCGACTCGGGCGTGTCCCGGTTCTTCGCGGCCGGCTGGCAGCTCGAGTGGACGGGGCAGGTGCGCCGTGCGACCGAGAAGCCGATCGTCGGCGTCGGGCGCCTCACCAACGCCGACCAGATGGCCGAGATCATCCGCTCCGGCGTGTGGGACGTGATCGGCGCCGCGCGGCCGTCGATCGCCGACCCGTTCCTGCCGCGGAAGATCGAGGAGGGGCGGCTGGACGAGATCCGCGAGTGCATCGGCTGCAACCAGTGCATCGTGAAGGGCGACTCGAACGGCCACATCGGGTGCACGCAGAACGCCACCGCGGGCGAGGAGTATCGCCGCGGCTGGCATCCGGAGCGGTTCGAGAAGGCGTCCAACGCGTCCCAGGACGTGCTCATCGTCGGCGCCGGCCCGGCCGGGCTGGAGTGCGCGATCGTGCTGGCGAAGCGGGGGTTCGGGCGAGTCCACGTCGTCACGGCCGACAGCGAGATCGGCGGACTCATGCGATGGGTGCCGCGGCTGCCCGGGCTGGGCGAGTGGGGCCGCGTGCTCGACTGGCGGCGGATCCAGCTGCAGAAGGTGCGGCGCCAGGTCGAGCTGATCACCGGCCGGCGGCTGACGGCGGACGACGTACGCGACTACGGCGCCGAGCTGGTCGTGATCGCGACCGGCTCGCACTGGTCTCCGGTCGGCCTGAACGGCGTCTCGCGGGGGCCGGTGGATGGCGCCGACGCGTCGCAGCCGCACTGCCTGACACCGGAGCAGGTGATGCTCGCGGGCAAGCGGGCGCCGGGCGAGCGGGTCGTCGTCTACGACTGCGACGGCTACTACGCGGGCGCCGGTATCGCCGAGCTGCTGCGCGCCGAGGGCAGCCAGGTGACGATCGTGACGCCGCACGAGAAGGTGGCAGGCGTGGCCGATGCGGCGCTCGAGGGGCCGCTGCTGCGACAGCACCTGCACGACCTCGGGATCCGGCTGATGCCGGAGCACACCGTCGCCGAGATCACGCCCGGGGGCGTGCGCGGCAAGGACGTGTACGGCGACGCGTTCCAGATCCCGTGCGACGGCGTGGTGCTGACGACGCAGCGCCTCTCCGACGACGCGCTGTTCCGCGAGCTCGTCGACGATCCCGGCGATCTGGAGGGGGTCTACGCGATCGGCGACTGCGTCGCACCGCGGGTGATCGCCGACGCGATCTGGGACGGACATCGACTGGCACGCGAGATCGACACGGCGGATCCCGCGACCGCGCTGCCCTGGAAGCGCGAACGGACCGCGCTTCCGTGACGCGCTCGCTGTGGCTCACCGAGGCGCTCGGCGACGTGCCGCCGCGGCCGGCGCTGGTCGGTGACATTCGCTGCGACGTGTGCATCGTCGGCGGCGGGTTCACCGGGCTGTGGACAGCCCTCGCGATCCGCGAGCTGGAGCCATCGGCGGACATCGTGGTGCTGGAGGCCGACGTGTGCGGTGGCGGCGCGAGCGGCCGTAACGGCGGATTCGCGATGACGATGTGGTCGAAGTTCGGGTCGCTCAAGAAGCTCGCACCGACCGCCGATGCCGTCTGGCTCGCCCGCCAGGCGGCCGAGTCCGTCTCGTCGATCGGGCGGTTCTGCGACGAGCACGGAATCGACGCCGCCTACCGCCGCAACGGCTGGGTGTGGACGGCGACCAGCGACGCGCAGCTGGGCGCGTGGGACGCGACCATGGAGGCGCTCGCCGCTGCCGGCGTGGGCGAGGCGCTCGAGCCGCTGACCCCGGAGGAGACCGCGCGGCTGTCCGGCTCTCCGGCCCACCTGGCGGGCGTGTTCGACCCCGACGTCGCGCACCTGCAGCCGGCGGTGCTGGCACGCGGGATGGCGCGCGTCGCGGAGGCGGCCGGGATCCGGATCCACGAGGGCACGACGATGACCGAGCTCGGCCGGACCTCGCCGCCGACCGTCACGACGAAGCGCGGCAGGGTGCACGCGGGCTCCGTCGTGCTGGCCGTGAACGCGTGGGCGGCGCGCCTGCCCGAGGTACGGCGGTCGCTGGGCGTGACGTCGTCCGACGTGATCGCGACGGCGCCGATCGCCGCCCAGCTGGACGAGATCGGCTGGACCTGGGACGACGGGCCGTGCGTGTCCGACTCGCGACGGCTCGTGAACTACTACCGCCCGACCCGTGACGGCCGCGTCGTGTTCGGCAAGGGCGGCGGCCTGCTGGCGCTGGCGGGCAGGATCGGCCCGAAGTTCGACGCGCCGTCGGGCCGGAGCGACATCGTCTTGCACCACCTGCACCGCAACTACCCGCGGCTCGCGCAGGTGCCGGTCGCGGAGAGCTGGTGCGGGCCGATCGACTACGCGCTGGACGGACTGCCGTTCCTGTATCGCCTGCCCGCCGCGCCCGAGGTGATCGTCGCGGCGGGCTTCTCGGGCAACGGCGTCGGACCGTCGCACACGGCTGGTCGCGCGCTGGCGTCGATGGCGCTGCGTCGCGACGACGAGTGGGCGGCGACGCTGCTGGCGCGCGCTCCGGCCGGCAAGCTGCCGCCGGAACCGGCCACGTGGCTCGGCGGCCAGGTGGTGAAGCGCGCGCTCCGCCGCAAGGAGGACGCGGAGGACGACGGCGCCCGAACCGATCCGGTGACCCTCCGCCTGGCAGCGTTGGATCCGACGAGCTTCGTCGACCGCGGCTAGCGGATCGCGCGACGGGATACGGCCCGCGCGAGCGTCGTGACCGAGCTGCCCGGACGGCACACGCGAACACGTGGTTGGACGGCGGCGTGGACTGGACGAGCGCGGATCCTCCTCCACCTCGCCTACGCTTCCCGCCGCATGCACGTCATCGTCATCGGCGGCGGCCTGATGGGCCTGGCGACGTCCTACCACCTGGCCCGCGACGGGCACCGGGTGACGACGCTGGAGGCGCGCGCCGTCGGCCACGACCGCGGATCGTCGCACGGGCCGTCGCGGATCATCCGGCTGACGTACCAGTCGGCCGACTACATCGCGCTGGCCCGCGAGTCGTTCCGTCTCTGGGGCGAGCTCGCTGACGATCTCGGCGAGGCACTGATCGTGCCCTGCGGTGGCCTCGACTTCGGCCCGCCCGACGCCAAGTACATGGCCGAGATGCGCGCCTCGATGCAGCTCGCACAGGTCCCGTACGACGACGTCGACGCCGACGAGATCCGCCGCCGCTTCCCGCAGCTCCGTCCGGCGGAGGACACGGTCGGCTTCTACCAGCCCGACTTCGCGATGCTCCGCGCGGCCCGCTGCATCGCCGGGCTGGCCGCGCAGGCCCGCGCCGCGGGCGCCGACCTCCGCGAGGGCGTGGCCGTGACGGCCGTCGCGCCCGACGGCCCCGGCGTGACCGTCGAGACACCGCGCGGCCCGGTCACCGCCGACGCCTGCGTGATCGCCAACGGCGCCTGGATCGGGCAACTGCTCGCGCCGCTCGGCCTGACGCCGCCGCTGACGGTGCTCAAGGAACAGCTCGCGTTCTTCGAGCCCGTCGACCCGGCCGACTTCATGCCCGGCAAGTTCCCGCTGTTCATCTCGCGGCTGCCCGGCACGACGACCCTCGCCTCGGGGTTCCCGATCGAGGGCGTCCCGGTCGGCGTCAAGTGCATGGTCGACCGGATCGGCCCGGCCGTCGACCCCGCGGACGAGGACCGCTCGATCATCCCCGACATCCGCCGGCGTCTCGACGAGTGGGTCCTGAGCACGGTCCAGGGCCTGACGGGCCGTGTCGTCGCCGACGTGTCCTGCCGGTACACGATGACGCCGGACGAGGACTTCATCCTCGACCGCCTTCCCGGCCACCCGCAGATCGTGGTCGGCTCCGCGTGCTCCGGCCACGGCTTCAAGTTCGGCGTCGTGGTCGGGCGGATCCTGGCCGACCTCGCCACCCGCGGCGCAACCCCCCACGACATCGACCGGTTCCGACTCGACCGGCCCGCACTCACCGGCAGATGGGAGAACAGCTATGCCTGATGGCCGACTGTCCGGCAAGGTCGCGATCGTCACCGGAGGGGCCGGCGGCATCGGCCGCGCGATCGCCGAACGCTACGCCGCCGAGGGCGCCGGCGTGGTCGTCGCCGATATCGACGGCGAGCTGGCCGAGACCGTGGCGGCCCCGCTGCCGAACGCGCTCGGCGTACCCTGCGATGTCACCTCGCGGACCGACTGCGACCGCCTGTTCGCGGCCTCGCTCGAGCGGTTCGGCAAGCTCGACATCCTCGTCAACAACGCCGCCCTGACGGCGACCGAGCGTCACTTCCTGGAAGCCGACGACGCCTGGTGGGACTCGATCATCGCGGTGAACCTGACGGGGTCGTACAACACCGCCGTGCGGGCCGCCAAGCTGATGACGGCGCAGCGCTCCGGCGTGATCATCAACCTGTCGTCCGGCGGCGCGTCGAAGGCCCACCGTGGCAATGCCGCCTACGACGCGGCCAAGGGCGGCATCGAGGCGCTGACCCGCGCGCTCGCGCTCGACCTCGGTCCGTACGGCGTGCGGGTCTGCACCCTGGTGCCGGGCTCGATCGACACGAAGGGCCTGCCGGAGGAGGAGCGGATCAAGCGCGGCGTCAACGTGCCGCTGGCACGCATCGGCGTGCCCGACGACATGGCCGGCCCGGCCGTCTTCCTGGCCTCGGACGACGCGCAGTACGTGACCGGCTCGATCGTGTTCTCCGACGGCGGCATGCTTGCGCAGCAGCGATCGGCGACGGTCGACATCTTCGGCCTCGAGAAGTTCCCGGGCCTCTGATGCGGCGGGTCGGCGCGGACATCGGCGGCACCTTCACCGACCTGATCCTGGTGGACGACGCCACCGGCGCGTTCACGGTCGCGAAGGCACTGACGACGCCGGAGGACCCGTCGCTGGCGGTCGAGACCGTGCTGGTCGACGCGGCCGAGAGGCACGGCGTCTCGCCGGCCGAGATCGACCAGGTGATCCACGGAACGACCCTCGTCACCAACGCGATCATCGAGCGCAAGGGCGCGCGCACGGCGCTGCTCGCCACCGCCGGGTTCCGCGACGCGATCGAGATCGGCCGCGAGATTCGCTTCGAGCTGTACGACATCGACCTCGAGCTGCCCGACCCGATCGTGCCGCGCTACCTGCGTTTCGACGTGCCGCAACGCACGCTGGCCGATGGCACGACGCTCGAGGCACTCGACGTCGCCTACGTGGAGCGCCTCGCCGCCGAGCTGGCCGAGGCCGGCGTCGAAGCCGTCGCGATCGCGTTCCTGCACGCCTACATCAACCCGGACGACGAACGGGCCGCGCGCGAGGCGGTGCGCCGCGTCGCACCCGGCATGCGCATCTCGATCTCCTCCGAGGTGGTGCCCGAGCTGCGGGAGTTCGAGCGGACGTCCACCACGATCGTGAACGTCTACGTCCAGGGCCGGACGGAGGAGTACCTGACCGAGCTGCAGCAGCGCCTGGCGCGCGTCGGATGCACCGGCGTGTTCCGGCTGATGCTGTCGGCCGGGGGAATCGCGACGCCGGAGACGGCGATGCGGTTTCCCGTCCGGCTGCTCGAGTCGGGCCCGGCGGCAGGCGCGCTGGCAGCCGCGCACCACGGCGCTGCGGCGGGTGTGGCCGACCTGCTGTCGTTCGATCTCGGCGGCACGACGGCCAAGTTCGCGGTGATCATCGACGGCGAGCCGCTGACGGCGAGCGAGTTCGAGGTCGACCGCCGGTACCGCTTCAAGAAGGGCTCCGGACTGCCCGTCAAGATCGGCGTGATCGAGATGATCGAGATCGGCGCCGGCGGCGGCTCCATCGCCCGGGTCGACTCGCTCGGCCTGCTGCGCGTCGGCCCGGACTCGGCGGGCGCCGACCCCGGGCCGGTGTCGTACGGCCTCGGCGGCACCGAGCCGACCGTCACCGATGCCGACCTGGTGCTCGGCTACCTCGATCCCGGCTACTTCCTGGGCGGCCGCATGTCGCTCGACCTGGATGGCGCCCGCCGCGCGATCGCCGACCGGGTCGCCGCACCGCTCGGCCTGTCGGTCGAGGAGGCCGCCTGGGGCATCCACCAGAGCGTCAACGAGTCGATGGCGAACGCCGCCCGCGTGCACGTGCTGGAGCGCGGCCGCGACCCGCGCGGCCTGCCGGTGTTCGTCTTCGGCGGGGCCGGCCCGGTGCACGGCTTCCGCGTCGCCCGCGCGCTCGGCGCGCCGACCCTGATCGCGCCGTTCGGGGCCGGCGTGATGTCGACGGTCGGCTTCCTGGTCGCGCCGCTCGCGTTCGACTTCGTGCGCTCGTGGCCGGCGCCGCTGGACACGCTCGACTGGAGCCACGCAGAGCGCCTGCTGGACGAGATGGCCGGCGAGGGTGTCGAGGTGCTGGTCTCTTCGGGCGTCACCGCCGACCAGATCACGCACACCCGGGAGGCAGACATGCGGTATGCCGGCCAGGGCCACGAGATCCGAGTCCCGTGGCCCGCGACGCGTGACGCCGCCACCGTCCGGGCGGCGTTCGAGACGGAGTACGAGCGGCTCTACGGCCGCCTCGGCCCGGAGGGCGTCGCGCTCGAGACGATCTCGTGGCGCGTGCAGTCGTCAGGCCCGCGCCCGACCGTCGCGCTGGCCGTCGCCGGCGAGGCCGGCCCGGCACTGAAGGGCGAGCGACAGGCCTGGCACCCCGAGCTGGGCGGCCTCACCGCGACGCCGGTCTACGACCGCTACCGGCTGGCTCCCGGCGCTCGGGTCGACGGGCCGGCGATCGTCGAGGAGCGCGAGTCGACACTCGTGATCGGCCCCGGCGGCCGCGGCGTGGTCGACGATCGCTGGAACCTCGTGGTGACGGTGGCGTGATGGACGTCCTGCGCCTCGAGGTGCTCTGGAACCGCCTGCTCTCGGTCGTCAACGAGCAGCAGGTGACGCTGATGCGGACCGCCTTCTCGACGGTCGTGCGGGAGTCCCAGGACCTCGCCTGCGGCGTGTTCGACCGCAACGCGAACATGATGGCCCAGTCCCTGACGGGCACGCCGGGCCACATCAACACGATGGCCACCGGCATGCGCCACTTCATGGCGGCCCACCCGCCGGACACGCTCGAGCCGGGCGACGTGCTGATCACGAACGACCCGTGGCAGACCGCCGGCCAGATCAACGACATGACCGTCGTCACGCCGGTCTTCCACCGCGGCCGCGTGGTCGCCTTCTTCGCCTCGTGCTGCCACTCGCCCGATGTCGGCGGCCGCGTCTACGGCGGCAGCGCGAGCGAGATCTACGAGGAGGGCATCCGCATCCCGATCATGTACCTGATGCGGCGCGGCGTGCCGAACGAGACGCTGGTCGCGATGGTGCGCGCAAACGTGCGCGTGCCGGACGAGACGGTCGGCGACCTGTGGGCGCAGATGGCATGCAACGACGTCGGTGCGCGCGACCTCGTGCACTTCCTGGAGGAGTTCGACCTGCCCGACTGCGAGGAGCTGTCGCAGGAGATCATCCGGCGGTCCGAGAGCGCGCTGCGCGAGGCGATCCGCGCGGTGCCGGACGGGACGTACACCAACGAGGCCTGGTCGGACGGCTTCAACGACATCCCGGTGCACATCGTCGTGGCCGTGACCGTCGCCGGCGACTCCGTCGAGATCGACTACACCGGCTCGTCGGGGCAGAGCCCGTCCGGCATCAACGTGGTGCTCAACTACACGCAGGCATACTCGTCGTTCGCGATCAAGGCCGCGCTCAACCCGGAGGTCCCGCACAACGAGGGCGCCTTCCGGCCGGTCACGACGACGGCGCCGCTCGGCTCGATCCTGAACTGCCAGGAGCCCGCCGCCGTTGCTGCCCGTCATCTGATCGGCCACATGCTGCCGTGCACGATCTTCGGCGCGCTCGCGAAGGCGATGCCGGGCCGGCTGATGGCCGGCGGCGCCGAGTCGTCGTGGCTGACCGTATGGCGCGGCACCTGGCCTGGCCGCGCCGATCTGTTCACGTTCACGCTCTTCCAGTCCGGGGGCGCGGGCGCGCGCGCCCGCAAGGACGGGCTGCAGACGAACGGCTTCCCGAGCGGCGTCGCGGGCGTGCCGGTCGAGGTGTACGAGACGCGCACGCCGCTGATCATGCACCGCAAGGAGCTGCTGGCCGACTCCGGCGGCGCCGGTCGCTGGCGCGGCGGGCTCGCGATGCAGACGGAGTCCAGCTATCGCGGCGACGGCACCTGGGGCGTCTCGACGATCATCGACCGGCTCAAGTTCGCGGGACAGGGCATCGCGGGCGGCAAGCCCGGGTCGCTCGGTGAGTACGTGCTCGACACGGGCGAGCACCCGCCGGCGAAGACGCTCGTGCAGCTCGCCCTCGACGACCACGTCCATCTGCGCCTGGCGGGTGGGGCCGGCTACGGCGAGCCGTTGTCACGGCCGGCGGAGGAGGTGCTGCGCGACGTCGTGCTGGGCTTCGTGACGATCGCCGCCGCCGAGCGCGAGTACGCCGTCGTGGTCCGCTACACCGGTGGCCCCGACCGCCTCGTGCGGCTGCCGGAGCACTACGCGATCGACGCCGAGGCGACCGCCCGGCTACGCGGGGCCGAGTAGCTCGACCCCGTCCCGCCCCGCGACGTAGGCCGCGGCGGCCAGACCGAGGAAGAGGCCGTGCTCGACGACGCCGGGAATCGCGGCGATGGCGGTCGCCAGCGCCACCGGATCGGCGATCGGCCCGAAGCCGCAGTCGAGGATCCGGTTGCCCTCGTCGGTGATGAAGCCGTTCCGCGGCTCGGGCGTGCAGCCGAGCGCGGCCAGCGCTCGGGCGCAGACCGCCTCGCCGAACGGGATCACCTCGACGGGCACCCGCGCCCGCTCGCCGAGGCGCGCGACGAGCTTCGACGCGTCGGCGACGACGACGAACCGGTCGGCCGCCGAGGCCACGATCTTCTCCCGCAGCAACGCCCCGCCAAGCCCTTTCACGAGGCCCAGGTCGGGTGCGATCTCGTCGGCCCCGTCGAGGCATA
>JBBQFB010000009.1:0-40153 GCA_038321545.1 Gaiellales bacterium | reverse complement strand
AAGGCCGCGGCGTTGCGGAAGATGGAGCCGAGGTTCTCGAGGTCGCCGATGCCCTCCAGCACCGCGATCCGCGTCGCGCCGGACAGCAGCGCGGCCGGCTCGAGCCCGTTGTCGCGCGTGGCCGAGGAGATCGCGCCGCGGTGAAACGCGTAGCCGAGCGTGGCCTCGATGAGCGCCTTGGAGCCGACGTAGACGGGCGCCGCCAGGGAGTCCAGCACGTCGGCCAGGGCCGCGTGCTGGGTCGCGTCGACCAGCACGGCCCGGACCGGGCGGCCTGACGAGATCAGCCGCCGGACAGCGAACGATCCCTCGACGACCAGGTACCCCGCATCGCGGGACGCCTGCTCGATATCGCGGCGCCGGACGCGCGGGTCGGAGGCCGCGAAGTCGGCGAGGCGCGGGTCGGCGGGATCGTCGACGGGGGCTGCCATGCCCGGCATGGTCGCGTAGGATTGCCGGCCATGAGCGATATCAAGCGTCTCCACACGAACAAGCGCATGAGCCAGATCGTCATCCACGGCGACACGGTGTACCTGGCCGGCGTCGTCGCCGGCGACACCAGCGCGGGCGTCGCCGGGCAGACCAAGCAGATCCTGCAGCAGATCGATGCGCATTTGGCCGAGGCCGGAACGGACAAGGCGAAGATCCTGATGGCCACGATCTGGCTGTCCGACATCGACACCTTCGACGACATGAACGGCGAGTGGGACGCGTGGGTGCCGGAGGGCGACACGCCGGCGCGGGCGTGCGTCGAGTCGCGGCTCGCAGGGCCGCAGTACAAGGTCGAGATCCGCGTCGTCGCCGGGCGGTAGGCTTCGGACATGGCCGCTACCGTGAACGCGCTGAGGGTCAACCGGCAGCACATGCCCTTCGAGCTCGACGGCGGGGTCGCGCCGCGGGCTGCGATCGGCCTGATCGTGCTCGCCACCGACAACACGATCGAGCACGAGTTCCGGCAGATCGTGCCGCGGATCGCCGGGGCCGCCGTGTTCCACACGCGGATCCTGAACGACCCCGACATCAACCCGACGACGCTGCGGGCGATGGAGTCGCGCCTCGCCGACTGCAGCCGCACGCTGCGTCCGGGCGAGCGCATCGACGTGGTCGCCTACGGCTGCACGTCGGCCTCGATGGTGATCGGACCGGCGGGTGTCGCGGCGCGAGTTCACGAGGGCCGGCCGGACGTGCCCGTCACGAACCCCGTGACTGCGGCCGTCACGGGCCTGGGCGCGATGGGGGTGAAGCGCGTCGCGCTGCTGACGCCGTACATCGACGAGGTCAACCAGGGCATGCGCGACTTCTTCGTCGGCCAGGGACTCGAGGTCCCGGTGATGGGGTCGTTCAACCATCCGGACGACAACGAGGTGGCGCGTATCTCCGAGCGGTCGATCGAGGATGCGCTCGTCGAGCTGGGGTCGAACGACGACGTCGACGGCGTGTTCATCTCCTGCACCAGCCTGCGCGTGTGCGGCATCGTCGAGCGCGCCGAGGAGCGCCTCGGCAAGCCGGTCACATCGTCGAACCATGCGCTTGCATGGCACGCGCTGCGGCTGGCCGGTGTCGACGAGCCATTGGACGGGCTCGGCCGGCTGTTCCGCACGCCGCTGCCGTGAGTGGCGCCGGGGTCGAGATCGAGCGCAAGTACCTGCTGCCGGGCGAGCCGCCGGCCCGGGTGCTCGAGTCGGGGACGGCCTACGAGATCGACCAGACCTACCTGACGAGGGCCGGCGGTGGCGGTGCGCGGCGCGTGCGTCGCCGGGTCGGCCCGGACGGCGAGCGGTTCTGGCTCACCGAGAAGCACTCGCTGGGCGGCATCACGCGGTCGGAGGACGAGCGCGAGCTGTCGGCCGACGAGTACCGGCAGCTGCTGGGCGAGGCCGACCCGCAGTCGGGTACGGTCATCAAGACGCGGCACGTGATCGAGCACGGCACGCAGCTGCTCGAGCTCGACGTCTTCGCCGCGCCGCCCGGCCTGGTGCTGCTGGAGGTCGAGCTCGGTTCCGAGGACGAGGTGGTCGAGTTGCCGGCCTGGGCCGCGGGCGCCGTCGACGTCTCGGAGGACGGCACGTACGCGAACGCTGCGATCGCGCGCCGGCTGGGGTCGGGCGGCGGGTAGCAATCCAGTGCGTGCGAAAGCGTGACGGTCCAGCGCGCTGGGTCTGACCCCGAAACGCCCGGCCACGGGGGTCAGACCCCAGAACGCAATGTGCCGGAAGACGCAGGAAAGAGCCCTTCCGGCGCGGTCCGTCGACGAAAGGACGCGCAGCGTGCGCGGGGCGTTGCGAAGGCGCGGCTAGGCTAGACGCTCGAGGCGAACTTGCCGTGGTGGAACACCAGCGGCGGCGCGTCGTTCGACTCCGCGGCCGACACGAACCCCGTGAAGATCACGTGGTCGC
This sequence comes from Gaiellales bacterium, assembly GCA_038321545.1. GTDB lineage: Bacteria > Actinomycetota > Thermoleophilia > Gaiellales > F1-60-MAGs149 > VFJZ01. The sequence continues at coordinate 37,757 of JBBQFB010000009.1, read as the reverse complement.
CTCCCGGCAGCAGCGAGTGCAGGGTGCAGTCCAGGTAGCCGACGGCGCCGGCGATGCGCGGATGGCCGAGCGGGCCCGGCTCCCAGTCGATGTCGGCGAACTTGTCGTCGTCCTTGCGGGCCAGGGCGCGGCACACGTCCTGCTGGTCGGCTGCCAGGAAGTTGATCGTGAAGGCGCCGGCGGCGACCAGCACGGGACGCGTCCGCGAGGTCCGCGCCGCACACACGAGCACGAGCGGCGGCTCGAGCGACAGCGACGAGAACGCGTTCGCTGCGAACCCGTAGGGCCGTCCGTCGTGGACGACCGTAATCGCGGCCACGCCGGTGGGGAAGACGCCTGCCACGGTCCGGAGCACGTCGGGTGCAACCGCGGTGACTGGCTCGAGTGGCTCCCCGTCGGGCCAGTGCTGTTCATCGCCTCGCATGGCCTTGCATGGTAGCCTGCCTCTACCATGCAAGCCAGGGAAGTCAGTCTCCAATCGCGTGTCGCGGCACAGATCCGCGAGGGAATCGTGACCGGTGACTACGCCGCGGGGGCGGGCCTCTCCGAGGTGACCCTGTCAAGCGAGCTTGGCGTGTCCCGAACGCCGGTGCGCGAGGCGCTCAAGCAGCTTGCCACCGAGGGCCTCGTCGAGATCGTGCCGCGGGTGGGAACGTTCGTGGCCACGCCCACTCGGCGCGACGTCACCGAGCTGTACGGACTCAAGGAGATCTTCGAAGGGTGCGCCGCGGCGCTGCTGGCGCCCCGTGGTGACGGCCCGGCCATTGCCGGGCTGGCGGATTGTGTGTCCGACGGACCGACGTTCGCAGAACGCCTCGTCGAGGCCGCCGACTCGTCCAAACTGGCGCTCACGTATCGCTGGCACATGAACCTCCTGGCCTCCCAGGACCCACCCGATCGCGGCGCGCAGGCAGTCGCCGAGCGCGAGGTCGTGCTGGAGCGGGTGCGCGCCAAGGATGCCCACGGAGCCGAGCACGCGATGCGCGACCATGTCCGAGCCGACCTGCGAGCGCTGATGCAAACGTGAAGTTCTCCGTCTTCCACAACCTGGGTGCACCCGGGCGCCTCGACGAGTACGCGACCGTGATGGGCGAGGCGCGCGAGTTCGCGCTGGCTGCCGAGGACGCCGGATTCTGGTCGATCTGGTACACCGAGCACCACTTCGGGCACGAAGGGGTCGAGATCACGCCGAACCCGGTGCTGATGAGCACCGACATCGCGGCCCGCACGTCGCGGATCCGCATCGGGCAGGCCGCGAACATCATCACGTTCTGGCACCCGCTGCGGCTCGCCGAGGATCTCGCGCTGCTCGACCAGCTCTCGGGCGGCAGGCTCGAGATCGGCATCGGCCGCGGTCTCTACGGCCGCGAGGCGCTGAACCTCAACCCGATCGCCGATCCGCGCAACGAGCACCAGAACCGCGAGCTGTTCGCCGAGACGCTCGACGTGATGCAGAAGGCGTGGACGGAGGAGTTCTTCTCGCACCACGGGCGCTTCTACGAGTTCCCGCAGCCGGGCGTGCGCTGGAACCATCCGCTCAGCCCACCCGACGAGCGATTCGCCGACGAGCGCGGGATGATCACCAAGATGTCGGTCACGCCACGGCCGCTGCAGCGGCCGCACCCGCCGCTGTGGCAGGTCATCGACACGACGCCGTCCATCGAGTGGGCCGCGTCTCGCGGTATCAGGGGCATGTTCTGGCTGCCGCCGGTGTCGGCCCTGAAGCGCCGCTTCGCGCTCTACCGCGAGCGCGCCGCCGCAGCCGGCATCACGCTTGCCCAGGGTGAGAACCTCGCTCTCGTCCGCGACGTGTACGTCGCGCCGACGATGGAACAGGCCCGTCGCGACTTCGAGGACGCCGTGATGACCTCGTACCGGTGGATCCTGCACTGGCGCGGGCTCCGCAACCTGCTCGAGGAGGGCGAGGAGCTCGGCGCGCACGAGCTCAGCTACGACTTCCTGCACGCCCGCAACCAGCTGGTCGGCACGCCGGAGTTCGTGCGTGAGCGCATCGCCGAGCTACGCGACGAGCTCGGGCTGGAGCACCTGCTGATCTGGACGACGCATCCCGGTCTGTCGCATGCGAAGGCGATGCGGAGCCTCGAGCTGTTCACGACCGACGTGATGCCGGAGTTCGCGTGATCCGTCGTTTCGTGACAGTCGTCGAGGAGCTGTCGGCCGAGCCGGGCGCCGGCCCGAACGCGCTCGTGCGCCGGGCCGCGGCGGCCGCAGTGATCCCGAACCCGTGGGCCGGCCTCGGTCGCGTCGACGATCTCGGCCCGGAGGTCGAGCGGATCGCCCCGGCCGTCGCCGTGGCGCTGACCGACCGTCTCGCGGACGCCCTGGGCGGTGCCGACCGGATCGAGGCGTTCGGCAAGGCCGCCATCGTCGGCACCGACGGCGAGATCGAGCACGGCGCCGCGCTGATCCATACGCCGTGGTTCGGCGACGTCGTCCGGCAGGCGCTGGACGGCACGTCGATCATCGTCTTCTCCGACACGCGCGGCCCGGCCGGCACGGCGCTCGTCGTGCCCGTGTGGCACAAGACCGCCGCCGCCACCCGGTCGCACTACCAGACCGTGGAGATCAGGATCGCCGACGCCCCCCGTCCGGACGAGATCGTGCTCGTGTGCGCCGCCGCCACCGGCGGACGCCCGCAGGCCCGGATCGGCGACCGCACCACCGACACCGCGACCGTTCGCCTGGAGGACCTGAGGCCGTGAAGCTGCGCAAGCTCGTCACCATCGTCGAGGAGACCACGTCGGAGGGCGGCCGGCCCGTCGACCCCGTCTACCGGGTCGCGATCGCGCTGGCCGTGATCGAGAACCCGTGGGCCGGGCAGGGCTTCGTGGCCGATCTCGGGCCGCTCATCGACGAGGTCGCGCCCGAGCTGGGCGCGCTGCTGTCGCAACGCTGCGTGGCGGCGCTGGGCGTGCCCGTCGAGGCGTTCGGCAAGGCCGGCATCGTCGGCCTGGACGGTGAGGTCGAGCACGCCTCGGGCATCATCCACACGCTCAAGTTCGGCAACTTCTTCCGCACGGCGGCGAACGCCACGACGTTGCTGCCGGCGGTCGAGAAGGTGGCCCCGGCAGGCGCCAGCTTCGACATCCCGATGAAGCACGTCACCGACTACACCATCCGCTCGCACCATCAGACCGTCACGGCCTACGTCCCCGACGCCCCGCGAGCGGGCGAGCTCGTGATCGGGCTCGCCGCAGCCAGCCGCGGCCGTCCGCAGGAGCGGCTCGCGCCGCTGTCCTCCGAGCTGTGATCGACGGCCCCGTCCTGCTGCTGCACGGCGTCGGTCTCGACCGCACGGTCTGGGATCCGGTCGCCACGCTGCTGGGCGACGCCGCCGTGCACGCGCCGAACCTGCGCGGCCACGGCGGTGATCTCCTGGATGGGCCGGTCACCCTCCGCGACCTCGTGCCCGAGGTGACGGAGCCGACGCACGTGGTCGGCTTCTCGCTCGGCGGCCTGGTCGCGACCCGTCTGGCGGCCGACCGCCCCGACCTCGTCCGCTCGCTGACGCTGGTCGCCACGGTGGCCGGGCGGACGGCCGCCGAGCGGGAGGCGGTGGCTGCGCGACTGGCGGCCGCCGAGGCCGACCTGGCCGGCTCGTTCGAGGCCGCGCTGGCGCGCTGGGGCTCCGACGCGGTCGCACCCGTACTGCGCGCGAACGACCGCGAGAGCTACCTCGCCTGCTACCGCGTGTTCGCGACCGGTGACGCCGAGTGCGCGCCGCTGTACGCCACATTGCCGATGCCGGTGCTCGCGATCACCGGCTCCGACGACGCGGGATCGACACCCGCGATGTCCACCACGATCGCCGCGGCATGCCCGCGCGGCGAGGTCGTGATCGTCCCTGGCGCCCGCCACCTGCTGCCGCTCGACGCGCCGCAGGCCGTGGCCGACGCCATCATCCGCAATGCGGGGAGGTCCTGATGGCTGCCGTCGCGCTCAAGCACTACCGGCACTACATCGGAGGCGAGTGGGTCGATGCGGCCGACGGCGCCACGTTCGAGTCCTTCAACCCGGCCACCGGCGAGCCGTGGTACACGGCCGCCCGCGGCAGCGCCGAGGACATGCAGCGCGCCGTCGCAGCTGCGAAGAAGGCGTTCGAGGCGCCGACCTGGAGGGGTCTCACGGCGACGAAGCGCGGCCACCTCGTCCACAAGCTGGGCGACCTGATCGCCGAGAATGCCGAGCGCCTCGCGATCGCCGAGTCGACCGACAACGGCAAGCTGATCCGCGAGATGCGCGTGCAGCTCGCCGTGCTACCGGAGTACTACTGGTACTTCGCCGGCCTCGCCGACAAGAACGGCGGCGACGTGATTCCGGCGTTGCGGCGCGAGATCCTCAACTACACGCTGCGCGAGCCGCTCGGCGTGGTCGGCGCGATCACACCCTGGAACTCGCCCTTGCTGCTGACCTCGATGAAGCTCGCGCCCGCGCTGGCGACCGGCAACACGATCGTGATCAAGCCGTCCGAGCACACCTCCGCGTCGCTGCTCGAGATGATGCAGCTGGTCGAGGAGGCCGGGTTCCCGCCTGGCGTCGTCAACGTCGTGACCGGCTTCGGTGCCGACGCCGGCGCCGCCCTGGTCGGCCACGAGGACGTCGCCAAGATCGCGTTTACGGGCTCCAGCCAGACCGGCATGCGCATCGCCGCACAGGCCGGCGGACGGCTGGCCCGCGTCACGCTGGAGCTGGGCGGCAAGTCGCCGCAGCTGGTGTTCGACGACGCCGACCCGCAGAGCGCCGCGATGGGCATCGTGGCCGGGGTGTTCGCCGCCGCCGGGCAGACGTGCGTGGCCGGTTCGCGGGTGTTCCTGCAGGAGGGCATCTACGACGAGGTGCTGGAGCGGGTGCTGGAGCGGACGAAGCGGATCCGGATCGGCGATCCGCTCGACGCCGACACCGAGCTCGGCCCGCTGGCGCTGAAGGACCAGCTCGCGAAGGTGCAGTCGTACGTCGCGATCGGCCGTGACACCGACGGTGCGACGCTGCTGCACGGCGGAGGGCAGCCGGCCATCGCCGCGTCCAGCGGCGGGTGGTTCCACGAGCCGACGATCTTCACCGACGCCCGCAACGACATGCGCGTGTGCCAGGAGGAGATCTTTGGCCCGGTCGCGATGATGATGCGGTTCCGCGACGAGGCCGAGGCGCTGCAGCTGGCCAACGCCAGCCAGTTCGGCCTGGCGGCGGGCGTGTGGACGCGCGACCTGGCGCGGGCGCACCGGATGGCCGCGGCGCTCGATGCCGGCACGGTCTGGATCAACACCTACCGCGCGATGTCGCCGATGTCGCCGCTGGGCGGTTTCAAGCTGTCCGGCATGGGCAAGGAGAACAGCCCCGAGGTGATGCGGGAGTACACACGGCTGAAGTCGGTGTGGGTCAACACCAGTGACGAGCCGACGGCGGATCCGTTCGTGCTCCGCTGACCGAAGGTGTAGTACCGTCGGCTTCCATGTCCGACGACCTCGCCCTCGTCGCCGATGCCGACGGTGTCCGCACGATCACGCTGAACCGCCCCGAGCGCCGCAACGCGCTCAACGTCGCCCTGCTCGTCGCGCTCCGGGCCGCCCTGGCCGCCGCCGCGGCCGATGGGTCGGTGCGATCGGTGGTGCTCGCAGGTGCCGGCAAGGGGTTCTGCGCGGGTGCCGACGTCAGCGAGTGGTCCGACGCGGTGGAGGGCGACAGCGACGTGGGCCTGCAGTGGGAGCGCAACGCCCACGCGTTGGTGCAGGAGGTGCATGACCTGCCGAAGCCGACCGTCGCGGTGCTGAACGGCGCTGCCGTCGGCGCCGGCCTCGACCTGGCCTGCGCGTGCGACTTCCGCGTCGCGGCCGACGACGCCGTCTTCTTCTGCGCCTATACGTGGGTCGGCTACAACCCCGACGCGGGCGGCACGTGGCTGTACCCGCGGCTGATGGGGCTCGAGGCGGCGAAGCGGTTCGTTTACACAGGCGAGCGCTGGGACGCCGCCACGGCGAAGGGCCACGGCCTGGTGTCCGAGGTCGTCCCGCGCGACGACCTCGCGGTGGCCGGCGCCCGCCTGGCGGCCGAGCTGGCGACGGGGCCGAGCGTCGCGATCGGGCTCGCCAAGGGGCTGCTCCAGACGGCGTCGACGCGCACGCTCGCCGAGCAGCTGCAGGCCGAGAAGGAAGCCGGCCTGGTGTGTGCGCAGACCGACGACCACCACGAGGCTCTGGCGGCGTTCGCCGAGAAGCGCTCGCCGGTCTTCCGCGGCCGGTGAACGCGCGGCGTCTGTTGCGGCCGCGGTCGGTCGCGTTCATCGGGGGAGGGCTGTCGCCGGCGGCGATGCAGCTCTGCGTCCAGGGCGGGTTCGACGGCGCCGTGTACGCCGTCCACCCGCGCGCCGAGGGCGCGTACCGCTCGATTGCCGACCTGCCGGAGGCGCCGGACGCCGCCTTCGTCGGCGTCAACGCGAAAGCGACGGTCGAGGTGGTGGGCCAGTTGGCGGCGATCGGCGCCGGTGGTGCCGCGTGCTACGCGGCGGGGTTCGCCGAGGCCGGCGACGTCGGCCTGGAGCACGCGCTCGTGGAGGCCGCCGGTGACATGGCGCTGCTCGGGCCGAACTGCTACGGGCTGATCAACCGCGTCGACGGCGCCAGCCTGTGGCCCGTGCCGTATCCGCTCCCGCGCGTCGAGCGGGGAGTGGGGCTGGCGCTCCAGTCGGGCAACCTCGGCATCAACCTGTCGATGGCCGACCGCTCGCTGCCGCTGGCGTTCGTGGTGACGGTCGGCAACCAGGCCGGCCTCGACATCGCCGCGGCGGTCGGTCTGCTGCTCGACCAGCCGGAGACGACCGGTATCGGCATCTACCTCGAGGGCCTGCGTGACGCGGCGGCGTTCGCCGATGTCGCCAGCCGGGCGCTCGAGCGCGGTATCCCGATCGCCGTCGTGAAGTCGGGCGCCAGCGAGGTGGGTGCACAGGTAACGGCGACGCACACCAGCTCGCTGGCCGGCTCCGACGAGCTGTACGACGCGTTCTTCGACCGCCTCGGCGTGGCCCGCGTGCCCGACATGCCGGCGCTGCTCGAGACGCTGAAGGCGCAGACGACGCTCGGCCGGATCCGCGGGCGGCGGGCGGTCGTGATCACGTGCTCGGGTGGCGAGTCGGCCCTGTCCGCGGACGCCGCCTCGGCGGCGGGCCTGGATCTGCCGCCGCTGTCCGACGCGACGACCGCTGCGATCGCGGCCGAGCTTCCGTGGTACGCCGGCGTCGGGAACCCGCTCGACTACAACACGGCGCTGTGGGGGCTCGAGGAGCCGCTCACGCGGGTCTTCACGGCCGCGCTCGGCGACGGGGCCGACTTCGCGCTGCTGGTGATCGACCAGCCGGCGGCCGTGATCGGCATCGAGCTCGAGACGGACGCCGCCATCAGCGCGCTGGAGCGGGCGTCGGCCGCGACGGGTGTGCCGGTGGCGATCGCATCGACCATGCCGGAGTCGTTCCCGGCCCATCGTCGCGAGGCGCTGTACGCCCGGGGCGTGGCGCCGTTGCAGGGATTGCGTGATGCGCTCGGGGCGCTCGGCGCGTGTGCCGCGTGGAGCGCGCGCCGGGCCGATCCGGCGCCGGTCTCGATCGCCACGTCGCCGGACGAGCCGGAGGCGCCGTTCCTCGACGAGCACGCGTCCAAGCAACTCGTCGCCCGGGCGGGCGTCGCGATCCCCGCCGGCCGGCTGGTCGAGCCGGGCCTGGCGGGCGCTGCGGCGGCCGAGATCGGCTTCCCGGTGGCCGTCAAGCTGTGCTCGGCCGAGCTGCTGCACAAAGCCGACGCGGGCGCGCTCGCGCTCGGGCTGACGACGCCCGAGGCGGTCGACAACGCTGTCGCGGCGATGCTGGAACGGAACGTGGGCGTCCCCCTCTCCGGCGTGCTCGTCGAGCAGATGGTCGGCGGAGCGGTGGCCGAGATCCTGGTCGGCATCAAGCGCGACCCGGTGTTCGGCCCGGTCGTCGTCGTGGGTGCCGGCGGCGGCCTGGTCGAGCTGATCGACGATGCGCGGCCGCTGCTGCAGCCGATCACGCGCCGGACCGTCGAGGAGGCCCTGCGCGGCCTCCGGACGTGGCCGCGGATCGCGCGCGGCGACGCCGCGGCTGCCGTCGACGCGGTGCTGCAGATCGCCGGCCTGGCGCACGACGTGGTCGAGCTCGACGTGAATCCGCTGCTCGTGCTCGAGGTGGGTTGCGTCGCTGCGGACGCGCTCGTCCGCACGTCGCGCTAAAGCCCCCTCCCCGGCTGCCGATGAGGAAGCCCGAGGGCCTGGATGCGGTGTGGGAACCGGATCCGACGCCGGAGCAAGGGGAGCGCCGTGGTTCGTCTCGTCACCATCGCAGTCGCGCTTGCAGCGCTGGCGATCCCTGCGCGGGCGTTGGCGGGGGCGAATCCGGTCACGGCGGGCGTGATTCGCGTGAACGCCGCGATCGCGACGGTGCAGATCGGGATCCCGCGCGCGGAGGTGCTCCAGCGGGTGGGGGAGCCCGTCGAGATGTACTCGCACGAGGACTGGGGCTGGGACGGCGCGACGACCACGTTCGCGGTCAGCTTCGAGCGGGACCGCGTCGCGCGCGTGTCGATCGCCGGCGCCGGCGCCTTCTGCATCCGCGCACGCGTCTGTGCGAACAGCCGGGGCGGGATCGGCTACCTGCGCAGGCGGTTTGGCACGCGCCTGCACTTCTTCCGCGTCGAGGACGGGTCGAAGGCCGCGATGGTCGTCGGCAAGCTGGGCAGCCGGCGCGTGTTCACGATCTTCGGTGACGTCACGTCGAAGAAGCCGAACGGTCGTTTCCGCAGCGTCCTGATGGGCGATTGCGACCGCGGCGTCAGCCGCCCCTGTCCGCGCCGCCCGTAGCGCCGTGTCCGTTCCGGTGACTGGCAAGGATCGGTCGTCCCGGCACTGTTTCGCGCGCTGGTTCCACTCCTCCTGACACGGACTGCGCGGATCGGTGCGCCGCGCTCTCGGCGACGGCCCGCTGCGCTACGCTCGGCCGCGATGAGCCGCGTCGAGGAACTGCACCGTGCGAGCCTGGCCGATCCGACCGCGTTCTGGGGTGAGGCGGCGCGCGCGATCGACTGGACGGTGGCACCGAAGACCGTCCTCGACGAGTCGGATGCGCCGTTCGTCCGCTGGTTCCCGGACGGCGAGCTGAACACCGCCTGGAACTGCATCGACCGGCACGTGGAGGGCGGCCGCGCCGACCAGCTCGCGCTGGTGTACGACTCGCCCGTGACCGGTGCGATCCGCCGCTTCACGTACCGCGAGCTGCAGGACGAGGTGGCCCGGCTGGCCGGCGCGCTGGCGGGTCTCGGCGTCGCCCGCGGCGACCGCGTCGTGCTGTACATGCCGATGGTGCCGGAGGCCGTGTTCGGCATGCTGGCCTGCGCGCGCCTCGGTGCCGTGCACTCGGTGGTGTTCGGCGGCTTCGCCCCGCGCGAGCTGGCAATCCGGATCGACGACGCGCAGCCGAAGGCGATCCTGTCGGCGTCGTGCGGTATCGAGGGCCAGCGCGTGATCTCCTACAAGCCGCTGCTGGACGAGGCGATCGGCCTCGCCCGCCACGAGCCGGACGCGTGCCTGATCCTGCAGCGTCCGCAGGCCGAGGCGACCATGGTGGACGGTCGCGACCACGACTGGGCCGCCACCGTGGCCGGTGCCGCCCCCGCCGCGTGCGTGCCCGTCCGCGCCACCGACCCGCTCTACATCCTCTACACGTCGGGCACGACGGGCCTGCCGAAGGGCGTCGTCCGCGACAACGGCGGGCACGCGGTGGCGCTGCAGTGGTCGATGCCGAACGTGTACGGCGTGCGGCCGGGCGACGTCTACTGGGCGGCGTCGGACGTCGGCTGGGTGGTCGGCCACTCGTACATCGTCTACGCGCCGCTGCTGCACGGCTGCACGACGATCCTCTACGAGGGGAAGCCGGTCGGGACGCCCGACGCGGGAGCGTTCTGGCGCGTGATCGCCGAGCACGGCGTGCGGACCCTGTTCACGGCGCCGACCGCGTTCCGCGCGATCAAGAAGGAGGATCCGGGCGGCGTCCTGCTGCAGGCGTACGATCTCGGCGGTTTCGAGGCGCTGTTCCTGGCCGGCGAGCGCACCGATACCGACACGTACCACTGGGCCCGCGATCTGCTCGGCGTGCCCGTGATCGACCACTGGTGGCAGACGGAGACCGGCTGGCCGATCGCGGCGAACTGCATCGGCATCGAGTCGCTGCCCGTGAAGCCGGGCTCGCCGACCCGGCCGGTGCCCGGCTACGACGTACGGATCCTGCGCGAGACGGGGGAGGAGGCCGACGCCGGTGAGACGGGCGCGATCGCCATCCGGCTGCCGCTGCCGCCCGGCAACCTGCCGACGCTGTGGAACGACGACGCGCGGTTCGTGTCCTCGTACCTCGAGCAGTTCCCCGGCCACTACGTCACGGGCGACGGCGGCTACCTGGACGAGGATGGCTACCTGTTCGTGATGGGGCGCATCGACGACGTCATCAACGTCGCCGGCCACCGCCTCTCGACCGGTTCGATGGAGGAGGTGCTCGCGACCCACGCCGACGTCGCCGAGTGTGCCGTGATCGGCGTGCCGGATCAGCTGCGCGGCGAGGTGCCGTTCGGCTTCGTCGTCCTGAAGGCGGGCGTCAACCGGCCGGATGAGGAGATCGTGCGCGAGCTCGTGCAGCTCGTTCGCGACCAGATCGGTGCCGTCGCCGTGTTCCGCGACGCCCGCGTCGTGGCCCGGCTTCCGAAGACCCGCTCGGGCAAGATCCTGCGCGGCACGATGCGCTCGATCGCGGCCGGGACGGAGTACCGCGTGCCGTCCACGATCGACGATCCCACGATCCTCGAGGAGATCGCAGCCGCTCTCTCTTAACTGTTCATGCTGCACGAAGTGCCCGTTTCTCGATTGTTCTAAGGCATTTGCATAACATGCCGAATATAAGAAACAAGAAGCAATACAACGCTTGTAGCTAGCAACACCCATTCAGCCAGGGAGGGCGGAACGGTGGCAAGACGACAGTCGGATCTCCTCGAGGACGTCAGCGTCGCGAGTCGCGTCGTGGACCTCGAGTTCACGGTGGGCCAGGTGTGCAAGATCGCCGGCATCACGAAGATGCAGCTCGACTACTGGACCGTGCGCGGGGATATCCCGACGCTCGGCAAGAAGCAGCGCCTGTACGACTCGCACGCGGTCGAGTTCGTGATGCTGATCAAGCAGGCCCGCGATCTGGGCTTCGACGTGAACGCCGCGATTGCAGCGGCGAAGGAGTACCAGGGCATCCGCGACACGCAGCGGACCGAGGACCAGGTCCGCCGCGCGGCCTGAGGCCGGCCGGCGCGCGCCGGTCGCCCTCCCGTCGGCGTGCACCCGTATGCTCTCCGGGCCGGGCCTGTAGCTCAGCGGTAGAGCAGCGGACTCATAATCCGTTGTGCCCTGGTTCGAATCCAGGCGGGCCCACCTCTCTAGCCGTCTCGTAGAGCCAAATGTCTGCCGGACAGTGAGGCAATCCGAGGCGGTGCGCGTACGCTGGTAGTACGAACCTCGAGCGGGAGCACGGCTCCGGGTTTGTGGCGGCGGCGTTTGCGCATCGCACCAGCCGCGCGCAGGGTCCGCAACCAGCAATGCGTCGTCGGGCTTGCCGCACTCGCCCGACCACGAGCCGAGCGTCGCCTACAACCTCGCGCGTTCGGCCGCGCGGCCGCGCAGCGCGCGTCCGCGTTCCGGTACGCGACCAGTCGCAGGGCCGAAGAGAGCTCGTGAAGCTCCGCCGCCGACAGGACGGCGAAGACCTCGTTCACGGATCCCAAGGGGAAGCCTGCCGCGCGTCTGACCTCGGCACACGTGCTCTTCGGCATCTCGTGTTCCTCCTGATGCGTGGTTGATTCTGCGGACTCGCGATTCGCTCGCGGGCTATGGGCGCCCGACGCCGATCGGTGGTCCCACGATCTCGGTGCCGTAGCGCGGCGAGATCTGCCGGATCCGCTCGACGTCGATCGGGCCCGCGGGCGGCATGCCGCCGTGCTCGGCCGGCCCGCCCGCATCGCGGAAGAAGTTCTCGACGCCGCCGGGGACGGCGATCGTGAGCATACGCACGGGCACGTCGCTGACCACCCGGAACGTGTGGGCGATGCCGCGGGGCAGGAACGCGAACGCGCCCTCGCCCGCCTCGTACCGCTCCTGGCCGCAGACGATCTCGAGCTTGCCCTCGATCACGTAGAAGGCCTCGTCCTCGTCGTGGTGGACGTGCAGGGGCGGCCCGTGCCCGATGGGCGAGAGGGTTTCGATCAGGCTGAGCAGGTCTCCGGTCGTCGCGGCCGAGGCCTTGATCGTCATCGCGGAGCCGGCGAACCAGATCCGTTCGCCCTCCTCGCGCGCCAAGGCGAACGGCCTGGCGGCGCTTGCTTCTCGTAGCGGTGTCACGGGGTCTCCAGTCGGTCGGCATCCCGGGTCACCGCCCGGATGTCTCCATCGTTGCGGCCGGGAGGCCTTGTCGCTATCCCAGTAGTCTGGGGTTTTCGCGCGGGAGCCCCCAGAAGGCCGGGATTGGCGGGAGCGGCCCTGGGAGTTAGGCTTCTCGCATGGCGACCGAGCGGGCACGGGGACGCTCTCTGGAGCGGATCGAACGGCTGACCACGGCCGGGCTCGAGGTGGACGTGCTGCGGCTCGAAGCGGTGGAGATCCTGCGCGCGGCGCTTGGGTTCGAACGCTGGTGCTCGTTGCTGCTCGACCCTGACACGCTCGTCATCGGCCAGGGGATCGGCCATATCGACTGGGCTGCGGAGCTGCCGCGCCTCAATCTCGTGGGCGCCGATCTCGACGACATCAACAACCACATGGTCCTGGCGCGCAGCCGCGGCCATGTCGGTGTGCTCAGTGCGGCGACCGGCGGGGAGCTGGCGCGATCGCGCAAGTGGCGGGAGATCCTGGAGCCCTACGGCGTCGGGGACGAGCTGCGCTGCGTGGCCGCGGACGAGTACGGTCCCTGGGGTGATTTCGCCTTCTTCCGCGCCAGCGGCGATCGCGCGTTCGACGCCGACGACGCGCAGTTCATGCGTGACGCCTCGACGGTGCTGGCCGGTGCCTTCCGTCGCGCGATGGTCGGCCCGATCGCACCTGCGCCTGGTGCGGCCTCGGCCGAGACAGGTGTCCTGCTCGTCGATGCGACCTTGCGGCCCTGCGGCTCGACCGAGGCCGCCCGCGCGTGGTTCGCTGCGCTCAATCCGGCGCACACCCCCTATCCCGAGGGCATTCCGGGCGTCGTCTGGAACGTGGTCGGGCGCCTGCTCGCGATCGAGCGCGGCGAGAATCCCGAGCGACCCGCGCGCGCACGCACGCGCGCCCATGATGGACGCTGGGCGATCGTCGAAGCGGCGCGGCTCGACGGTGCGGGCGGTGGCATCGCGGTGAGCATCCGTCCCGCCGGCGCCGAGGAGGTGCTCGCGCTGCTCGCGCGCGCGACCGGCCTCTCGCCGCGCGAGCGCGAGCTCGTCGCGCTGCTGTTGGAGGGTCTCGACACGCGCGAGCTCGCGGCACGGCTCTTCATCTCACGCCACACCGTGCAGGACCATCTGAAATCGGTCTTCGACAAGGTCGGCGTGCGAAGCCGGCGCGAGCTCGTGTCCGGGGTCTTCGCCCAGTCCGGCTGAAATCCGTGCCGGTCCCCGCGCGCGTACAGAGGCGCGCACGGGGTTGGCTCTGTCGCGGCAGTTCGCTGCTCTATCTGCTGCGTGCCAAACGGCGTCGTTGAACGCTTCGCTGTTCGTCGAATACGACTGCGCCGCGAGCTGCTGGCCCTGAACGATCTGATCGCCGGAGGTCGAACGCAACGACCGGGCATCGGCACCACGCGCCCGGACGCCCTATCGGGCCGCACCCGGGCCCATCGATCGACCCGCATGGTTGATCGCGCACCGGTCGCGAGCGCGGCTTGCCATAGTGAGGTGCCGGGTTACGGCGTAGCCGGATCGTGCGCCGGGCGCAGGCGCAGCGCGAGCGAGTCGTGCGCGAGAACCTCGGCGCTGCGATCGGCGAGCGCGCGCCAGTCGTCCGTGGCGGCGTGGACGTACCGGCCGGACAGCGCGTCGAGGGCGCCGGACGCGATGAACCCGATCAGCTCGGCCGCCAGTTCCGGGGGTGACCACAGATCGGGGTCGTCCCACCGGTCGCGAAACGTCGTCGCGGTCATGTCGGTCTTGACGGTGCCGGGCGAGATCGCGAAGACGCGCACGCCCGCGGGCCGGGCCTCCGCTGCCAGCGCCTCGGTGAACCGGACGATCGCCGCCTTGCTGGCCATGTAGGCGGAGCTGACCACGCCGGCGAAATCGTCGGCGACCGGGAAGAACGCGGCGTTCGACGAGACGTTCACGATCCGGCCGGCGCCCCGGGCGACCATGCCGGGCATGACCGCCCGGCTGCACAGGAACGACCCGAGGACGTTCACCTCGAAGACCTTCCACCATTCCTCGTGACCGACTTCCCAGGACGTGCCGCTCCGTCCCGAGAGCCCCGCGTTGTTGACCAGCAGATCGATGGGGCCGAGCTCGGACTCCACGCGGGCGACGGCATCGGCGACGCCGTGCGGATCGGTGACGTCGAGCGGGACGGCCAGCGCACCCGTCTGCACCTCGAGCTCGTGCAACCGGTCGATCGAGCGCGCCGCTGCGGCAACCCGGAAACCGGACGCGGCCAGCTCGGACGCGACGACGCGGCCGATGCCCTGGCTCGCGCCGGTGATCAGGGCGACACGGCCGGCTGCGCTCATCCGGCGCACACTACCTGGGACGTGGTCGGCAAAACAGCCGGATTCGACCGCGTTCCAAAGCCGGAGGCCCGGCTTTGCCGTCGCTTTAGACTGCACCGATGCCGCACCCGGTGACACCTGTGCAGGCCGGCGCGCGTGCGTTCTGGCTGCGCGCGCCCGGACGCGGTGAGATCCGGCCGGTCACGCTGCCGGAGCCCGGCCGGGACGACGTGGTCGTTCGCACCCTCGTGTCCGGTGTCAGCCGTGGCACCGAGACCCTCGTGTTTCGCGGCGGCGTGCCGCCGAGCCAGTACGCCGCGATGCGGGCGCCGTTCCAGGAGGGCGACTTCCCGGCGCCGGTCAAGTACGGCTACCTCAACGTCGGCGCCGTCGAGTCAGGGCCGCCGGAGCTGCGCGGCCGAACCGTCTTCTGCCTGTACCCGCACCAGACGGCCTACGTGGTGCCGGCCACCGCCGTGACCCTCGTGCCGGAGGATGTGCCGCCCGCTCGCGCCGTGCTCGCGGGTACGGTCGAGACGGCCGTCAACGCCCTGTGGGACGCGGGGCCGCTGCTCGGCGACCGCGTCGCGGTCGTCGGCGCCGGGATGGTCGGCTGCTGCGTCGCCCGCCTGCTGAGCCGGTTTCCGTCCGTCCAGGTCACGCTCGTCGACGTCGACCCGGGCCGGTGCGACGTCGCGGCGGCGCTGGGCGTCGACTTCGCGCTGCCGGCCGACGCCGCCGACGGCCGCGACCTCGTCTTCCACACCAGCGCAACGTCCGCCGGACTGCAGCGATCGCTCGACCTGCTCGCGCCCGAGGGCACGGTCATCGACCTCAGCTGGTACGGCGACGTCGCCGTCCAGCTCTCGCTGGGCGGCGCGTTTCACTCCCGCCGCCTCGGCATCCGCGCGAGCCAGGTCGGTACCGTCTCGCCGGCTCGCAGCGGACGGCGCACGATGGGCGACCGGCTGACGCTCGCGCTCGACCTGCTGCGCGACCCCGCCTTCGACACGCTCGTCACCGGCCAGTCGCGCTTCGAAGAGCTGCCGGACGTCATGGCGCGGCTGTCCGCGGGGAGCCTGCCGGCGCTCTGCCACACCATCACCTACGGCGAGGGGTAGCCAGTCGTGTTCAGCGTCACCGTCCGCGATCACATCATGATCGCCCACAGCTTCCGCGGCGAGGTGTTCGGCCCTGCCCAGCGCCTCCACGGCGCCACGTACGTCGTCGACGCCACGTTCCGTCGCGCGGCCCTGGACGCCGACAACATCGTCGTCGACATCGGCCGGGCGTCCGAGCAGCTCCACGCGGTGCTGGCCGAGCTCAGCTACCGCAACCTGGACGACGAGGCGGCGTTCGAGGGCGTCAACACCTCCACCGAGGCGCTCGCGCAGGTGATCGCCGACCGGATCGCCGATCGTATCCACGCCGGCGCGCTGGGACAGGCGGCGCTCGGGATCGCAGGGCTGGTCCTCACGCTGCACGAGTCGCACATCGCCTGGGCGAGCTACGAGAGGCCGCTGTGACAACGGTGCACGTCGTCGTGCCGGAGGGCATCGACGACCCTGCCCGGCCGAGCGGAGGCAACGCCTACGACCGCCAGGTCTGCCGCGGGCTGACCGCACTCGGCTGGTCGGTGTCCGAGCACGCGGTCGGCGCCGCCTGGCCGCGACCCGATGCCGCCTCGCTGGAGGCGCTCGCCGCGGTCGTCGCGGAGATCCCGGACGACGCGCTGGTCCTGCTCGATGGGCTGGTCGCCTCGTCGGCCCCCGAGGTGCTGGTGCCGCAGGCCGGCCGGCTGCGGCTGGTCGTGCTCGTCCACATGCCGTTCGGCGACGCCTCGGCCGATGACGCGGCCGACGATGCCGCTTCGCGGGAGCGTGCGGTCCTCACGGCCGCTGCCGCCGTCCTCACCACCAGCGAGTGGACGAGGCGCCGGCTGGTCGAGCTGTACGCCTTGCCGGCCGACCGGCTGCATGTCGCCGCGCCCGGCGCCGACGCAGCCGACCTCGCACCCGGGAGCGCCGCCGGTGGCGCGCTCCTCTGCCTCGCGGCGGTGATCGCCCGCAAGGGCCAGGACGTGCTGCTCGAAGCGCTCGCAACGATGCCGGACATGGCGTGGCACTGCGCGTGCGTGGGCAACCGGGGCCGCGACCCGGCATTCGTCGACGGCCTCCGGCGCCGAGCGGCCGAGGCGGGAATCGGCAGCCGGATCTCGTTCCCGGGGCCGCAGACCGGATCGGTGCTCGATCGCAGCTTCGCCGCCGCCGACCTGCTGGTGCTTCCGTCGCGTGCCGAGCCGTACGGCATGGTCGTCACGGAGGCACTGGCCCGTGGCCTGCCGGTCGTGACGAGCGACGTCGGCGGGCTGCCGGAAGCGCTCGGTCGCACCGCCGGCGGCCTCCGGCCCGGGCTGCTCGTCCCGCCCGGTGACCCGGTGGCGCTGGCCGGGGCGCTCCGGTCGTGGCTCGCCGACGCCGCCCTCCGCGGTCGTCTCCGCCAGGCCGCCCGCGAACGCCGCGCGGCGCTCGCCGGCTGGCCGGTCACGACGTCGGTGCTCGCGGCCGTCCTGGCCCGTACCGCGCGATGACGGACGACGGCCGGATCAGCTCCGGCTGGCTCGCGCTGCGCGAGCGCGCCGACGCCGCAGCTCGCGCAGCGGATCTCGTCGATCGGCTCGCGACGCGCCTGGCCCCCGGCCGCCAGCTGATTCACGACCTCGGCGGCGGCACCGGGTCGATGGCGCGGTGGCTCGCGCCGCTGCTGCCCGGCCCGCAGCGCTGGGTCGTACACGACCGTGACGCCGAGCTGCTGGCGGTGGCCGGTTCCGATCTGCCGGGCCTCGCCGTCGACGGCAGCGCGGTCACCGTCGAGACGAGGCTGTCCGACATCATCCGGCTGCGGCCGGACGACCTCGCCGGCGCAACACTGATCACCGCCTCGGCCCTGCTCGACCTGTTCAGCGGCGAGGAGTTGGCCGGCCTCGTCACCGTCTGCGCAGGAGCGCGGTGTCCCGTGCTCCTGACCCTCTCGGTCGTCGGGCGTGTCGAGCTGACACCGGCCGACCCGCTCGACGCCCGCGTGGCCGCTGCATTCGATGCCCACCAGCGCCGCCCGACCGATCGGGGCGATCTCCTCGGCCCCGACGCCGTCGCGGCCGCCGTCGACGCCTTCGGCCGGTTCGGTGCCGTCGTGATCGTGCGGCCGAGACCCTGGCGTCTCGGCGCCGGCGATGCCCGCCTCGCGGCCCAGTGGCTCACCGGCTGGGTAACTGCCGCGTGCGAGCAGCAGCCCGCGCTGGCCGCCGATAGCGCGGCCTACACGGATCGGCGTCTCGGGGAGGCGGCGGCCGGACGGCTGTCCGTCGCCGTGCACCACGCCGACCTGCTCGTCCTGCCACGGTGACGGAGGCGGCCCTGTGAACCGCGGCAAGCCCTCACGCGTATCCCGAATCAGCACTCGTTCACCTTCGGCCGTCCCGGACAGCCGCCGGGAACACCCTCGAGCAGATCGGCGCGGACGCCAGCATGAGTCGGACAGTGTGGATGTGGGCCCGGCTCGTGGGCCCCGCCGTGGCAATCGCCGTCCTGGTCTGGCGACTGGGTGCCGGCCCGTTCGTCGATGGCGTCCATACGGTGCGCGGCCCGACGCTGGCCGCGGCGGCGGCCCTCGGCGTGCTGATCACGGTGTGCTGCGCGTGGCGGTGGAAGCTCGTGGCCCGCGGACTCGGCGTCGATCTGCCGCTGCGCGACGCGATCGCGTCCTACTACCGGTCGCAGTTCCTCAACGCCACGCTGCCCGGCGGCGTGGTGGGCGACGTCCACCGCGGCGTCAGCCACGGCCGCGACGTGAGCGATATCGGCCGCGGGCTGCGGGCCGTCGCGTGGGAGCGTGCCGCCGGCCAAGCCGTGCAGATCGTCCTCACCGTCGCCGTGCTGCTGACGCTGCCGTCGCCCGTCCGGTCCTCGATGCCGCTGGTGGCGCTCGTGGGTGCCCTGGCGATGCTCGCGGTCATCGTCGCGGTGCGCGTGCGACCCGAAGACGCCCGCTCGCGGTGGGCGCGGCTTCGGAATGCCGCGGCCGGCGACATCCGCGACGGGCTGATCGCGCGCCGGGCGTGGCTCGGCATCGCGGCGACGTCCGCGCTGGCCGTCGCCGGCTTCGCCGCCACCTTCCTGGTCGCCGCACGGACTGCCGGCACCGACGCGCCGGTCTCGCGGATGCTGCCGATCGCGCTGATCGTGATGCTCGCGATGGTGCTGCCCAACGTCGCCGGCTGGGGGCCGCGCGAGGGCGTGACGGCCTGGGCGTTCGGCGCGGCGGGACTCGGTGTCGATCGGGGCGTCGCGACCGCTGTCGTGTTCGGCGTCATGACGCTCGTCGCCAGCCTGCCGGGAGCGGCCGTGCTGATCGTCGTATGGCTGCGCGGGACAGAGGCTCCCGGCAGGCCCGAGCCGGCGCCCCGCAGCCGGGCGCCGATCGGCCTGCGGCCGGACGGGGCCGTCGATGCCTGACCGCCCGTACACCCTGCTGAGCTGCAGCGTGTCGCTCGACGGCTACCTCGGCAACTCGACGCCGCGCCTCGCGCTCTCCAACGACGCCGACTTCGACCGGGTCGACGCGGTGCGCGCGTCGTGCGATGCGATCCTCGTGGGCGCCGCCACCGTGCGGTGCGACAACCCCCGGCTGCTGGTGCGGTCGCAGGACCGGCGCGACGAGCGAACGGGCCGTGGCCTGGCGCCGTCGCCGATCAAGGTGACGGTGACCGAGTGCGCCGAGCTGGACGCCTCCGCCGACTTCTTCACCGCCGGCGAGACCGAGAAGCTCGTCTACTGCGCGAGCTCGCGGGTGGGCGACGCTCGTGCCCGGCTCGGGCCGGTGGCGACCGTCGTGGACGGTGGCGAGCCGGTGGCGATGCGCACCGTCAGCGAGGATCTCGGTTCCCGCGGCGTCCGGCGTTTGATGGTCGAGGGCGGCGGACAGGTGCATACCCAGTTTCTGACCGACAACCTCGCCGACGAGCTGCAGCTCGTCGTCGCTCCGTGCTTCGTCGGCGACTCCCGGGCCCCGCGGTTCGTGAGCGACGGCCACTTCCCCTGGAACCCCGACCGGCGGGCGTCCCTGGCCGAGGTCCGCCAGATCGGTGACGTGGTGCTGCTGCGCTACGCGCTCTCGCCGCGGTTCCAGACCGACTGACCGAGGAGTTCACCCATGCCGCTGCCTCTGCCCGCCACCACCATCCGCACCCAGGTATCGGTGCCTCTGCGATTCGCCGACGGGTACACGGCGGACGCCCGGGTGTTCACCTTCGCCGGGCTCGTCGACGGGCAGGAGCACCTGGCCTTCGGGCTGGGCGACCGCGCCGACCCGTTCATCGGCGGCGGAGGCCGGCCGCTACCGCTGATCCGGCCGCACAGCGAGTTCCAGACCGGCGACGTGTTCGGCAGCCAGCGCAGCGACAGCGGGCCGCAGCTGCGCGAGGCCGTCGAGCGTATCGCCGACTCCGGCGGCTTCCTGCTGTACCTGCGGCAGGAGGGGCGCGGCATCGGCCTGTACGCCAAGCTCGACGCCTACGCGCTCCAGGACCAGGGGCTCGACACCTACGAGGCGAACCTCGCGCTCGGGCACGGCGCCGACCAGCGCAGCTACCTCGTCGCCGCGCAGATGCTGCAGGCGCTGGGGGAGACCGAGGTCGCGCTGCTGAGCAACAACCCGGACAAGGCCCGGCAGCTGCGCCGGTTTGGCGTGACCGTCGCCGCCCGCGTGCCGACGGGCGTGCACCTGTCGGCCGCGAACGCCCGCTACCTGGCGACGAAGGCGCTGCGGGGCGAGCACACGCTCGACCTTCCGCTGAACGGCGTCTGAGCGGCTAGCTCGCAGGCGGCGTACTGAAGGCGCCGAGGAAGCGATCGCGGAACGCGCTCATCGGCCAGACCGGGGCCGCAGCGCCGGGCAGCATCCCGTCTTGCCATCCCCACCCGGAGATCTGATCCAGCACCTTGGGATCATGGGCGATCACCGAGATCGGCACGTCGTGGCTCGCGCCGCGACCGCTGACGATGCTGGCCGGCTGGTGGTCGCCCAGCAGGACGACCACGAGGTCGGGGTCGGCGACCTCCTGGACGAACGAGAACACCGCGTTCATGGAGTACTCGATCGACCGGCCGTACGCCTCGCGCACCCGGTCGGGGTGCTGGAAGAGCGCGGCCGGGGTCACCTGGTCGACGGGGATGCTCTTGAAGATCGAGCCGTCACCGAGCTGGTTCCAGTCGACCAGCCGGGGGATCTTCGTCCACGGGATGTGGCTCGAGACCAGGTCGATCTCCGCGAACAGCGGGCCGCGGTCCGGCTTTGCGAGCTCCAGGCGCTGCAGGGCGCCGAGCACGTACTGGTCGGGCATCGGAGCGTACTGGTAGGCCGGCCCGCGGTACCCGAGGTTCCGCTGGTCATACACCTGGTCGTACCCGTACAGCGCGACCCCTTCGGGCCACTTCCGGTCGTGCGCCGGCACGTCATCCACGGTTCGCCACCCGGCCTTCTCGAACGCCTTGCTGAGCGTGAACCGGCCGCTCGTGACGAGCTGGTCGTAGCGCCGGGGACTGTCCACCCAGACTCCCGACTGCATCGTCGAGTGGGCCAGCCAGCTGATGCCGCCGTACGTCGGCGACGTCAGCCACGCGCTCTGCGCGGAGAAGCCGGCGGCCTGCAGCTGCCGGGTGCCATTGGCGAGCACGGTGTTGATCGGAGGCGCGATCTCGGCGTTCTCGGACGCGACCTTCCCGTAGCTCTCGACGAACACGAGGAGGACGTCCTTGCCGCGCAGACCCGTCAGCAGCCGGTCGGCGGGCGTGCCGCGGTACGGGTCCTTGCCGATCTCGCGTGCGAACGCCGCACGGCCGGCGAGCCCGGTCCGCACGGCGCGTCCCTCGTGGAGGGCCTGGCTGGCGGCCGTCGACGAGGCGACCGGCGCACCGGTCACGAAGTGCGCGCCGGTGATGAAGGAGAGCACCCACACCGCGGCGAGCGCCGCAACGATCCAGAACGACCGCCGGCGATGCGCGGCAGCGACCCGGGACAGGCGCCGCAGCGCGAGGGTCGGGGCGACGAGGAGGATGACGATCAGCACCGCCAGCACTGCGACGACCAGGTTCGCCTGCGTCCGGCCGATCGACTCGCGGAGCGTCTCGATGCCGATGCCGGCGTAGCTCCAGTCGTCGACGGGGTTGAACCGCCGGTCGAATCCGGAGAAGAACGCCATGTCGAGGACCTTCAGGAGCAGCAGCACCCCGAGGATCGGTCCGACGATCCAGGCCAGGAGACGGCGGCCGGTCGCCGGCAGCACGAGTGCCAGCGCGATCACGACGAGACCCTCGATCGGCACGCGTGCGAAGACGCCCGGCTCGAGGAAGTCCGAGTGGTTGGGAGCCACCAGCGCCCCCCACACGACCGCCAGGGCGAGGACCGAGAGCAGCCCTGCGAGGACCGTCCGCACCGGCCCGCGTCGGACGCGCTCCGCAAGGACCCCGTCGACCGGCGCGTCCCCACCGGCCGCGGATGCAACGTCGATCGCGCCCGGACGGCGCCGCCAGAGCCACCACGTGTCGCGGCCGAACGAGACGACCAGCACGGCGAGCGCGACGGCCAGCACGACCTGCGTCAGAACGGGTGGCAGCACGCCGGTGGCCGCAACCATCAGGACGATCCCCTGTGTCGCGGCGACCACCTTCCGCCAGTGGGCCGGCGGAAGCGGCCGGCGCATCCAGGCCACCAGCCACTCGCCCGCGAGGAACAGGTAGCGGGCGGCGCCGATGCCGAGCACCCACCAGCCGGCGGCAGGCGCGACGGAGACGCTGAGGACGGCGATCAGGAACGCGTCGACCTCTCCGTCGAAGCGCGCGCCGAGCGCAGACGTCGTCTCGGTGCGTCGCGCGACCTTGCCGTCCACCAGATCGAGCACCAGTGCGACGGCGGTGAGCCCCACCAGCGTCGCGACCGGCGGGGAACGGTCGAACGAGTCCGCGGTCAGCGCCGCGACGCCGACGGCCAGCGACGCCCGCGTGATCGTCACCCACACGGCCGGGCCGATCCGCTCGGTGCCGTGGCGGGAGAGGCCGCGCGCCAGTGCGAAGTTCATGACCACGCCACAGGCGATGCCGACGACCCAGCCGGCGGCGCCGAGACCGACCGTCCCGGCGAGCACCGCGAGCAGCAGCAGCTGGCCGAGCAACGCCGTGAGCGGAGCAGCCTGAACCGCCTGCCCCGCGGCTCCGACCCTGGTGGGTAGGTAGGGTTGTACTTTGGTGCTGATGTTGGGAGTACTGGCAAGTTCGCGATCCGGTTCAATCCGGTTCGATGGAAGGTGATCCGACCGTGATCCAGGACGAGCGCGCGCCGTTCGTGCAGGCCCTGGAGCGGGCGCGGGTGGCGGCCTACGCCCCCGGCGAGTTCGTCGGGCAGGAGAGCTTCATGCGGGCCTCGGAGATCCGCGCCCTGGCGGTGCGGGCCGGCATCGCGCCCGGGGTGTCGGTGCTCGACCTCTGCTGCGGCATCGCCGGTCCCGGGCGGTTCATCACGCGTGAGCTGGGCTGCACGTATCGGGGGGTGGACGCCAGCTCCAGTGCCATTGACATCGCGCGTGAGCTGGCCGGCGACCTTCCCTGTCGCTTCGAGGTCTCGCAGATCCCGCCGGTCCCGGCCGGCCCGTTCGACGTGGTGCTGCTCCTCGAGACGATGCTCGCGTTCCCCGACAAGCAGCCGCTGCTGCGGGCCGTGGCGGCGGCGCTCCCGGCCGGCGGCCGGTTCGCCTTCACGGTCGAGGAGGGCCTGCCGCTGACGGCGGTGGAGCAGGTGCTGATGCCGGACGCCGACACCGTCTGGCTGAGTCCGCTGGACGAGCTGCTCACATCGCTGGAGCGGGCCGGGCTGGCGGTTCGCCGGCAGGAGGACCACAGCCGATCGCACCGCGCGATGGCCGACTCGCTGCGCGGCGCGTTCGCCGCCGACGCGACGGCCATCGCGGCGCAGATCGGGCGCTCGCAGCTGGACGGGCTGCTGGTCTCCCACCGGCTCTGGAGCGACTGGCTGGGGGAGGGGCGGGTGCGCAAGCTGGCGTTCGTCGCGGAGAAGGCGGACGGCGCGTAGCCGGCGCGTGCAGTGCAGATCACCGACGCGCACCTCGCCGGCGGCGGGTCGGTGCGCGGATCCGGGCCCGGATCCGCTGGATGGGAGGGCTACCAGGCGTCGGTGGTCGCCGGTGGCGCCGCCGCCGCGGTTGGCTCGGCGCCTTCGGCGAAGCTCGGGTACGCGTCGACGAGCAGCAGCCCGTACGCGGTCGTCCGGACCGAGAACCGGTGCACGAACAGGATGAAGTTCTGCAGCGGCAGCGGCATCTGGCCCGTGAACAGGATCACGAGCCACGCCAGCAGCGTCACGGCGTTCTGGGCGATGCCGAGCAGGTAGGCCCCGATTGCCGCCGGGATGACCAGGATGTAGCGGAAGAAGGTCTTCAGCCGCGACTGCCGCGGCGAGCGCTGGACGGTGACGTGAACCGGGTAGTCACCGCCGCTGCCGAACGGTGGATAGACGTCGGTCAGCAGGCCGGAGTAGCCGTTCACACGGCCCGCATAGACGAAGTAGCCCTGCGCGAAGGTCCACAGCCCCTGCGGGTAGCTGCCGGTGATGACGATCGCGAACCAGGCGATGATCGTCACGAGGTAGGCGACGAACCCCCACACCGCCAGGAAGATCAGATGGGGAATCACGAGGATGATCCGGAAGAACGTCGTCACGCGGCTGCGTGGCGCCGCGAAGTCCGCCTCGTACTGGACGGGATGGCTGGTGCTCTGTCCGGGGTCGGACATGTCGGTCTCCTCACGTTCCTGGCTCGGCCGGTCCTTCGCCGTGGGCGCCGACACGCCTTCCGTGCGGCGACCCTGTCAGCAGGTCGAGGCGGGTGTCGCGCCCTGCCGGACGGCGGCCATCCAGGCCAGCACATCGGCCGTCGACGCCGAGACGACATCGAAGTGGCCGGCACCGGCATAGGTCTTGAAGGTGACGTTCGCGCCCACCGCGCACAGCTGCTCGACGTAGGCCTGCGTGATTGCCGGCTGGACGACCTGGTCGGCGTCGCCCTGCGCGATCAGCATCGGGATCTTGAAGTCCGTGCCGGGGATGCTGTGGTCGACGAACGGCTTCAGGACGTCGAGGCCGGCCGGTTGGATCAGGTCGGCCGGGTTCGCCAGCTGGGTGCCGAGGATCGCCGGGAACAGGCAGAGCTTGGAGATCACGTTGCGGAGCGCGCCGCGCCCGCGCGACGTGAGGACGGCGTCGATGTCGATCGCCGGATAGGTCCGCGCGAACGCATCCGCCGCCATCACCGGCAGCGAGACGACGCCGCCGCGTCGCCCGGCGCTCAGGACCCCGAGGAACATCGCCTCGAGGTCGGTGGCGGGCGCCTGGGCGGCGAGCCCGATGATGTCCAGCTCGGGCGCGTAGGTGGGAGCGAGCTGCGCAGCGAACAGCGCCGCGTGGCCGCCCTGCGACTGGCCGGCGAGGAGCATGCCCGGCGCCACCTCGATGTCACCGAAGCGCGACAGCGCGCGGGCCGCGTCGAGCACGTTGCGACCCTCGATCTGCCCGACCAGATACGAGTTATCGCCCTGCACGCCGAGCCCTTGGAAGTCGGCCATCACCACCGCGTAGCCGGCGTCGACGTACTGGCCGACCAGGAACGCGTACGCGGTGTTCGTCTCGTCGACCTTCGCCGCGGGGGCGATCGAGGGCGCGCAGCCGCGGTTGATCCCGACCGTGCCGTGGGCGACCACCACCACCGGGTAACCGCCGCTCGGCGCCGGTGTGGACGGCGCTGCGACCAGCCCCGACGTTGCGACAACCACGCCGTCGAGCTTCGTCGTCGTGTAGAGGATCCGCCACAGCCGGGCGTTGGCGTCGGGTGACTCGACGCCCTCGCTGCGCAGCACCTGGCCGGGTCGATCCGTGCCGAGGGACGACGGCGCCGTGTAGAAATCGGACACGGCCGGCGGCTGGACGGCCCGCCAGATCAGCGCACCACCGGCGATCAGACCGACGACGATCACTCCGGCGATGACGAGGATCCGGCGACGCATCGCGGGCAGTATCCCCGCGATCGGGGGGGCGCGACGGTCTAGGATGTCCAGATCGAACGCTGGCACCTTCTCTCGGTCGAGGCAGCCGGGCAGCGCGAGCCAAGGGTGCTCTTCTCGACGCCCCAGTGCCGCGCCGTCGTGATCGACCTGCGCGCCGGCGACGAGCTCGGCGAGCACTCCGTCCGCGAGCGCGCGACGATCCAGGTGGTCTCCGGCACGGTGTCGGTGACGACGGACGGCCACACGGTGGAGGCCGAGACCGGCACGCTCGTCACGTTCGCCCCCGGCGAGCGGCACGCGCTGCGCGCAGCGATCGACTCCCGGATCCTGCTCCTGCTCGCCCCCTGGCCGGCGGAAAAGCACTACGCGCCGGGAGAGGACGCCCGGCCGGACCGGCTGCCGGAGAACGCGCAGACGCCCTCGCTCGACTGAGCGCCGGTTCTCCCGCATGACGCCGACCGCCACGGTCGGGCGGCCTCGTTTCAGCGCGGTCGGGTGGGGAACAGGTGATCCTGACCACCCCTGCGGAGGAGCTGGACATGACCGATCAGCCACTGACCGAAGACGAGGTCGTCGAGCGCATCGACGACGCGCGCGCGAACCAACCCGTCGATGAGCACGCGCCTGCCGCGGAACGCCGTGAGACCGGCGACGTCGAGCAGCAGAAGGACGCCTTCCGCGAGACGCTGGAGCGCGCCGCGGGCGACGACGCATGACGACGCCGGACGGCCCGGCGACCCTCCGCGAGACGATCTCCGTCGAGGGTGGCGACCTCCTGGAGCACGTGAAGCACCTCATCCACGAGGGCAACGTGCGGCGCATCGCGCTCGTCCACGACGGGCACACCGTCATGGAGGTGCCGGTGACGATCGGGGTCGTCGGCGTGCTGGCGGCGCCGTGGCTGGCGGCCATCGGGGCGGCTGCGGCGGTGCTGACCGACTGCACCATCGAGGTGGAGCGCGACGTGCCCGACCCCGGAGCAGCACCGGAGCAGCCGGCCTGAGGCGCCGGAACGGGCGCGGGTGTTAGCGTTGCGCGGATGCTGTCCGTTCACGCCCTCGCCCTGTTCTCGCTGGCGACGGTCGCGCTGCTGATCATCCCCGGCCCCGCCGTCCTGTTCATCATCACGCGGTCGGTCGACCAGGGCCGCTCGGCTGGGCTGGTGTCGGTAGCCGGCATCCACGTCGGCACGGTGGTGCACGTGCTGGCCGCCGCGTTCGGCATCTCGGCCGTGCTGGCCGCGTCGCAGACCGCGTTCGACGTCGTTCGCTACGCCGGCGCCGCCTACCTGATCCTGCTCGGCGTCCGGACGCTGATGCGGCGCGTCGACGGCCGCGCCGAGACCCCGGAGCCCGCGCCGCTGCCGAAGATCTTCTGGCAGGGCATGGTCGTGAACGTCCTCAACCCGAAGACGGCGCTGTTCATCGTCGCCTTCCTGCCGCAGTTCGTCGATCCCGCCCGTGGCTCCGCCACCGTCCAGGTGCTGGCGCTCGGCGGCGTCTTCATCCTGCTGGGAGTGGTGTCCGACTCCACCTACGCGCTCGGGGCCGCCCGGGCGGGTGCGCGGCTGCGCGCCTGGTCGCGCTTCGGCGCCGTGCAGCGCTACGCGTCGGGCGCCGTCTACATCGGCCTCGGTCTCGCGGCCGCCCTCACCGGCTCCCGCCCCCGGCGGTCGTAACCCGCGCTGCCGCCCCCGCCGGGTCCGGCGGAGACGGCAGCGATTGGAGGGGGTGGTGCCTACATGCGCCGCTGGATGGTGAGCGGGCTCGAGAAGGCCTCGATGCGCTTGCGCCCGAGGTGGATGCGATCCGGGTTGATGGCGACCGCGTTGACGGCGATGTCGAACGTGACGCTGCCGGAGCAGTGCATGTTCATGTCGAGGCCGTCGAGGCCCCCAAAGTTGTTCAGCAGGAACGTGACCGTCGTCTTGTCGGCCGACAGCGTGAACGTGTCGCCGTGCGAGGCCTCGAGGCGGTAGGCGCGGGCGTTGATCGGCTTGCCGTCGTTGGTCTTGATCGTGCCCGTGAAGGTCATTTTGGTCGCGTTGTTGTGGCGAACGCGGAAGTGCCAGCCGTTCCGGTTGTGCCAGATGAAGGCATCGCCGGCGCGGGTCGAGCGCAGCGCACGGCCGGACTGGCCGTTCACCGAGTTGGGGACGTGGCCCGTCGCGCATCCGCGAGCGGTCTCCTCGTTGGCCGGCGCCTTGGCCGAGGCGACGGGGGCCGCCATGGCCGTCAGGGCGACCGCACCGGCGATCGCGATCATCGAACGCTTCATCTTCATCTCCCGCTTCGTGTCGTTTTTCGTTCCGACACCCCGACCGTACGGCCGGGTTGTAAGCACGCGTGGCTGCATCTGTAAGCGAACCGTGAAGACGCGGTAGGGAATTCGCGTCGAATTTGAAGGTTCCAGCACGTTCCTTATCTAATACATAAGCAACTCCAATACGCCTGCGCCCGTTGATTCCCGTCGGCGAGGTCGCCGTCGATCCCGTCGCAGCCGGCGTCGCAGCCTTCTAGACTGCCCGGCGTGACCGAACGCATGAACCTGCCCTTCACGGGGATCGCGACCTTCGCGAAGGTGCCGTACGCGCCGGACCTCGCGACGCTCGACGCCGACGTCGCCATCATCGGCGCGCCCTACGACCTCGGCACCCAGGTGCGCTCCGGCACCCGCCTCGGACCGCGCGGGATCCGCAACGCGTCGACCATCTACGGCATGCGCACGCCGCGCTACTACGACGCCGAGTTCGACGAGATCTACCTCGATGGCGTCCGGATCGTCGACTGCGGCGACGTCGACATGGTGCACGGCGATCCGCGCACGTGCCTCGACAACATCCAGGAGGCGATCGGCGCGATCCTCGCGCGTGGCGCCCTCCCGGTCACCCTCGGCGGCGACCACGCCGTGCCGATCCCGATCCTGCGCGCCTACGGCGACGCCGGCATCGACGGCATCTGCGTCGTCCAGATCGACGCGCACCTGGACTTCGTCGACGAGCGCCTCGGCGTGCGGGAGGGGCACGGCAACGTGATGCGCCGCATCTCCGAGATGCCGCACACGAAGGGCCTCGCGCAGATCGGCATCCGCGGTCCCGGCTCGTCCGACCCGTCCGACTTCGAGGACGCGCGCCGGGCCGGCAGCGTGATCATCGGTCCGCGCCGGTTCCGCGAGCTGGGGGTCGCCGGTGTGCTGGAGCAGATCCCGCGCTCCGCCCGCTACTACGTCACGATCGACTGCGACGGCTTCGATCCGGCGCTGATGCCGGGCAACGGCTCGCCCTCGCCCGGCGGCCTGACGTACCACGAGGGCGTCGACCTGCTGCGCGGCATCGCCGAGCTGGGCGACGTGGTCGGGTTCGACTTCGTCGAGGTCGCGCCGATGTACGACCCGACCGAGATCACGCAGCAGACGACCGCGCGGATCGTGCTGGACTTCCTGGGCGCGATCTTCAAGGCGCGCGAGCGCAGGGCCGCTACGAGCTGACGCGCGCCTCGAGCCCGGCTCGCACCCGTGGCCAGTCGGCCACGAGGATGCCGTACATGGCCGTGTCGCGCAGCAGGCCGGGCTCCTCCATCCGCCGGCCCCAGGAGCGGATGATGCCTTCGAACTGGGCGCCCGTCTTGAGGATCGCCCGCCGCGAGCGCTCGTTGCGCGCGTCGCACTTGAGCGTCACGCGCTGCGCGCCGAGGTCGTCGAACGCGTAGGACAGCAGCAGGATCTTCGACGCCGGGTTGACCCGCGTGCCCTGCCACGGCCCGCCGTACCAGGTGTGGCCGATCTCGAGCCGGTCGTCGGCCAGCGCCATCTCGAGGAAGCTCGAGCCGCCCGCCACGGTGTCGCCGTCGATGACCGTGAACGGCAGCCGGGCACCGCCCGCCCGCTCGGCGAGCGCCTGGTCGGTCCACGCGTCGGCACCGCCGGGCATCGAGCCCGGACCCGACACCGTGAATGCCGACGGGTCGACGTCGGTCGCCGCGCGGATGCCGTCGCGGTGGGCCTCGGTGATCGGCTCGAGGCGGAGGCCGTAGCCGGTGAGGATGATCGGCTCGGGAGCCTTCATGTGACGCTCGGATGGCAAGGTGGGAAAGGCACAGAGCGGAATCTACCTGCCCTCTGAGGCGTTTGATAGGTTGGACGCGGTCATGCCGATCCCCTTACCGACCCACACGCTGGTCCTCAACGCCTCGCACGAGCCGCTGTCGGTGGTTCCGTTGCGGCGGGCGTTCACGCTGGTCGAGGCCGGAAAGGCCGACCTGATCGAGTCGGCGGGACTGCTGCGGTCGCCGTCGCGCACCTTCGACGCTCCGGCCGTCGTGCGCCTCTCCCGCTACGTGCACGTGCCGTACCGGCGCTCCACCCACGCGGTGCGGCGGGTCGTGCTGGCGCGTGACTGCTACCTCTGCCAGTACTGCGGCCGCGGGTCGCGGGCGTTGACCGTCGACCACGTGATGCCGCGGTCGCGCGGGGGCGACACCTCCTGGGAGAACGTCGTCGCGGCCTGCGTGCCCTGCAACCGCCGCAAGGGCGCCCGGTTGCCCGGTGAGGCCGGCATGAAGCTCATGACCCGTCCGCTGGCGCCGTCGCGCGCCCTGCTCCTGTGCCGGGGAATCCGTGCGATCCCCGTCATGTGGGAGCCGTACCTGGCCTACGCCGGATAGGAGCTCGGCGGGCGCCGGTCGAGCGCCAGCTCGCGCTCCAGCCCGGCCGCTGCCCGGAGCACGTCCACCTCGCGGCGCCGCCGGCCCACGAGCTGCAGGCCGACCGGCAGGCCGGCGGCCGTGAAGCCCACCGGCAGCGAGATCACGGGCAGGCCGGTGACCGTGATCGCGTAGGTGAGCGACAGCCACTCGGTGTAGTCCTCCATCGCCCGGCCGGCGATCTCGGTCGGGTACGGCTGCTCGACGGGAAATGGCACGACCGGGGACGTCGGCAGGCACAGCAGCTCGCGGTCGGCCATGAACGCGCGCACCTGCTCCCACAACCCGGCTCGGCGGCGGAGGCCGTCGGCGATCTGCGACGGCGTCAGCGACCGCCCCTGCTCGATGTTGCCGCGCAGACCGGCCTGGAGCACGTCGGCGTGGTCGCGCAGGTGGTCGTCGTGGTACACGACCATCGACAGCCCGCGGGTGGCGCGCACGATCGCGCGCAGGTCGCTGAAGTCGGGGCTCGCGTGCTCCGTCCGGGCGCCCAGCCGGGCGAGCGTGCGGACGGCCTCCTCGCAGATCGCCGCCACCTCGGGATCGACCGGCAGCAGGCCGCCCAGGTCGGGCGTGAACGCGACGCGCCAGCCTTCCACCGAGGGATCGCGCACGGCGGCCGTGAAGGCGGACGTGTCGACGTCGTACGACAGGGGAGCGCGGTCATCCGGTCCCGCGATCACCGACAGCATCAGCGCGCAGTCCGCAACGCTGCGGCTCATCGGCCCGGTCACCGCAAGGCCGTCCCAGGGCAGGCTGTCGGGCCAGCTGGGCACGAGGCCGGCGGTCGTGCGGAATCCCACGACGCCGCAGAAGGACGCCGGCGTGCGCAGCGAGCCGCCCAGGTCCGAGCCCTCGCAGAGCGGGCTCATGCCCGCCGCCAGCGCGACCGCGGAACCGCCGGACGAACCGCCGCACGTGAGCGCCGGATCCCACGGGTTGCGCGTGGGGCCGAAGACGGCGTTGAAGGTGTTGGCGCCCGCGCCGAACTCCGGCGTGTTCGTCTTGCCCAGGATGATCGCGCCCGCATCGCGCAGGCGCTCGACCAGCAGCGCGTCGGTGTCGGGCACGTTGTCGGCGTAGATGGTCGACCCGTAGGTCGTCCGCATGCCGGCCGTCTCGGTGAGGTCCTTGATGCCGACCGGGACGCCGTGCAGCGGTCCCGTCACGGGCGTGTCGGCTGCCCGGCGGGCGGCCGCGCGAGCGCCCTCGCGGTCGACGGTCACGTAGGCGTTGAGCACGCCGTCGACGGCGTCGATGCGCTCGAGGCAGGCGTCGACCGCCTCCAGCGGGGAGGCCTCGCGGCGGCGGTACAGATCGACCAGCAGGGCGGCGTCGGTGAAGGCGAGATCGGTCACGGCGCCGACATGCTACGTTCGCTCGATGGCTTTTGTGGAGGTGAACGGGGCGCGGCTGCACCTGCACCAACAGGGCACCGGTGACGACATCCTGCTCCTGTGCGGTCTCGGCGACGATCTCGCGGCCTGGGACGCGCAGACCGCGGACTTCTCCGTCACCCACCGCGTGACGGTGATCGACAACCGCGGCGTCGGCCAGTCGTCGCTGCCGGACGGCGAGTTCACGGTCGCCGACCTGGCCGCCGACGCAGCCGCCGTCTGTGACGCGGTCGGCATCGCCGGTGCGCACGTGATGGGCTTCTCGATGGGCGGCGCGATCGCCCAGGAGCTGGCCCTGGCCCGCCCCGAACTCGTGCGATCGCTCGTGATCGTCGGGTCCTGGTGCACGTCGGACCGCCTCTTCCAGGAGCTGGTCAAGGGCGCCGCCTACACCGCGGGCACGGCGGACGACGCGCGGGCCTGGCTGTACGCGTTCCTCGGGCTCGTCTACTCCCCAGCCGTGCACGAGGACGGCCGGATCGACACGTTCGTCGAGGCCGCGCTTGCGAACCCGCACCCGCAGGAGACGGAGGCGTTCCAGCGCACCGCACGAGCGATCCTCCACCACGACACGGCCGACCGGCTGTCCGGTATCGCGGTGCCGACGCTGGTGGTGGTCGGCGAGGAGGACATGCTCTGCCCGCCGCGCCACGCGCGGGCGATCGCGGCCCGCATCGCAGGATCGCGCCTGGTGGAGGTGCCGGAGCAGGCGCACCAGCCGTTCCAGGAGGACCCGGCGGGGTTCAACGAGCTCGTCCGCGCCTTCCTCACCACGATCTGAGCCGTGAACGCCGGGCGGCTCGCGACGGTCGCGGTGGTGCTCGCCGTCGCGGGCGTGGCCGGTGCGTCGCTGGTGTCGTCCGGCGGCGCGCGATCGGGCCCGGAGCCGCCGGAGCCCGCGACGACCGGCGCGAGTGCGCCGGCTCCCGAGCTGGCCTCGGCCGTCGGCTCGCTCGCCGAGCGCCTGGAGCGGCTTCCACCGGTCGTGGACGGGACGCTCGAGGGCCGCATCCATCGGCGCCTGCCGGCGTGCCGCTGGAAGGCCACCGACCTGGAGACGGGGGTCGATCTCGAGCTGACGCCGCCGGGTCGCTGCCCGCTGTGGCTGCCGGGCTGGCGCTACTCGTTCCAGTTCGCCGTCGAGCAGTCCGCGAACGCTCCGATCGTCCGCGCGGTGGACGTGTTCCGGGGAACGGTCGCGGCGGGCCGGATCGAGCTGCCGCACCAGCCCTCGGGAGGCGCAGCGGGTACGCCGCAGGGCCGGTTCGCGCTCTGTCTCCGCGGCGAGGCGCCGGAGACCCGTGTGTATCGCGGCGCGCGGCTCGTGCGGCGTGTCCGGGCCTGCGGGCCGGTGGCGTTCGGCGAGGAGTTCCTGTTCCAGGACGGCGCCCGGTTCCGCGACGCAGACCACCGCGTGGCGCTCGACTTCGGCGATCCGGAGCTGTACGTCCAGCCGGCCGTGAACGGCCTCGTCGTGGTGGCCGCCGGCCGCAACGTCGAGGTGTACCGCGGCCGTCGCCGCATCCAGCGGTTCCCGCTCCCCGACGGCGTCGCCGCAGGCAACGTGGTGGACTCCGATGCGTCGGAGTCGGGTGGGACGGTCGTGCTCCGCGTCCATCGCGTGTCCGCCGCCGACATCGTCGTGCTCCGGGCCGGCACGGACGAGGTGGGGCGGACGCAGGTCGGCACGGTCCTGACCGCGCGGGTGTCGCCCGACGGGCGATCGCTGGCGGCCGTGATCGCGGGTGTGCCCGTGGTCCTCGATGCCGCCACCCTCGCTCCCACCGCGCGGCTCGCGATCGAGCCGGAGGCCGCGCTGGTGGCCTGGACGCGGTAGCGTGCGCCAGACTGGAGGCGACGATGCCACCCCTCGTGTTGCTGGCCGATGACGACCGAGCGCTCCGCAAGCTCCTGCGCACCTACCTCGCCGCCGAGGACATCGCCGTCATCGAGGCCGGCAACGGGCCGGACGCCCTGACCGCCATCATCGACCGGCGGCCCGATCTGGTCGTGCTCGACGTCCGCATGCCGGGCTACGACGGCTTCGAGGTGCTGCGCCGCGTGGGCGCCGCCGGCATGACGGTTCCCGTGATGCTCCTGACGTCGGTCGCCGACGAGGTCGACCATCTGGTCGGCTACCGCCTCGGGGCGATCGACTACGTGGCGAAGCCGGTCTCGCCCAAGGTGATGGCGGCGAAGGTGAAGGCGTTCGTCACGCGCCTCGGTCCGGGCGAGGTCGCCGGGCGGCGCACGGAGGTGGGCCCGATCGTGATCGAGCACGACGCGCAGCGAGTGCTGATCGGTGGACACGAGGTGGCGCTGACACGGCGGGAGCGGGCGCTGCTGCTCGCGTTGGCCGAGCACCCCGGCTGGGTCTACTCGCGCGAGCAGTTGCTGGGATCGGTCTGGGGCTACAACGATGCGGGGGAGACGCGCCTCGTGGACATGCACGTCCTGAACCTGCGCCGCAAGCTCGAGGCCGCCGGAGCACGGGGGCAGGTCGAGACGGTGCGCGGCGTCGGCTACCGGCTGACCGGATGATCTTGACGCGACCTTGACGGAGAGGTAGGTGTTCCTGGACATCCCCGGCATACGGTCGTACGTGGGATGGAATGCATACACCGCATGCAGGCGCTCGCACCGGGCGACGAGCTCCTGGCACTCAGGATCGCGCACGGTGACGCGGCGGCGGTGGACGCGCTCTACGCCGCGATCGGCAGGCAGGCGTACAGCGTCGCGCGGATGATCGCCGGCGACCGGGCAGCCGACGTCGTCGAGCGCTCGTTCAGGCGGATCCGGAGCGAGATCGGGGACTACGACGGCCGGACGACCCTGACCGCCTGGTCGTGGCGCATCGTCCGCGCCGAGGCGCGCCGGCAACGCGACGTGGACGCGCGGGTGCCGATGCTCGAGGCGCTCCGCGACCAGCCCCTGCTGGAGCGTCGCTGCATCGAGCTGGTGGTGCTGCAGGGGCGCTCGCTCCGGGAGGCCGCGGCCACCCTCGGGCTCAACCGAATGGCTGCCGCCCGCTACCTCCGCGACGGGCTCAGGTCGGCGGCAGCGGAAGCCTGATCCGGAAGCACGTCCCGTGCGGCGAGCGCTGCTCGACCGCAATCGTCCCGCCGGCCCGCTCGATGATCCGCCGGGTGATCGTGAGGCCGAGGCCCGAGCCCGGGCCTGCATCGCGGGCCGCCGATCCGCGGTAGAAGCGCTCGAACACCTGTGGCAGGTCGTCGGCCGGGATGCCGGGGCCGTCGTCGGACACCTCGATCACGGCCCCGTCGTCGTCGACCCCACAGGCCAGCACGATCTCTCCGTTCGACTCGCCGAGCGCACGAAGCGCGTTGCGGACGAGGTTCGCAAGCGCCTGCTCGAGCCGGCGGCGGGGTGCTCGCACGATCACCGGCTCGGCTGCTACCCGCAGGCGCAGCCCGGCGGCCTCGGCCAGCGGCGCGAGGCGCTCGCGCGTCTCCCGCAGCAACGCCGCCACATCGACGTCGTCGGACGCTTCCGGCGTGTCCTCCAGCTCGAGGCGGGTCAGCAGCGCCAGGTCGTCCAGCAGCCGCAGCGAGCGGCCCGCCTCGCGGCGCATCAGCACGACGTGCTCGTCGTCTCGCTCGATCACGCCGTCCAGCATCGCCTCCGCGTAGCCGTCGATCACCATCAACGGGGCGCGCAGCTCGTGGGCGAGCTCGTCGACCAGCTCCGCCCGGCGGGCGTCGGCGCGCGCGCGAGCCACCTCGTCGCCCACCAGCCGCGCCAGCAGCGCGAGCACGTCGCGCTCCGTGTCGGTGAAGGCGCGCGGCTCGGTGTGATACACGCACAGCGTGCCGAACCGCTCGCCGCCGGGCAGCGGCACGTCGGCGGTCATGAAGGCCCGGATGTCCCACTCGACACCCATCCCCGCCTTCAGCACCTGCCACGAGGCGTGCAGGGCCGGGTTGTCCCGTGTCTCGGGCGTGCGCTGGCCAGCCTCGCCGGCGTGGAAGCGCGAGCACAGGCTGGCCGCATACGGGATGTCGTCACCGACCGACAGGGGCATCGCCGGGACGGTCTCCAGCGCGCGGAAGACGTAGCGCCCGTCGGCGGTGATCTCGGAGACGACCACGATGTCGATCTGCAGGAGTTGCTGTGCGAGGGCGGCAACGCGGCCGATCGTGTCCTCCTCGCCGGCGAAGCCCGACTCGGCGAGGCGTGCGATCTCGGCCAGGTGCTCCATGGTGGTGCGAGTCTACGCCGGCTCCTGCTCGCCCGCTCGTTTTCGCGTGGCGGGGGATTCGGACAATCCGGACAGTGTCCGCGCGTTATCCTCCCGATGCGGGTTCACGCCCGATCATTGAGCTGGAACGTCAGGAGTTCTCATGGCCGAGTACGGAACGATGCGCGTCAAGAGCGGTCTCGCCGAGATGCTCAAGGGTGGCGTGATCATGGACGTCACCACCCCCGAGCAGGCGCGGATCGCCGAGGATGCCGGCGCGTGCGCCGTCATGGCGCTGGAGCGCGTCCCGGCCGACATCCGCGTGCAGGGCGGCGTCGCCCGCATGTCCGATCCCGACATGATCGCCTCCATCCAGGCCTCCGTCACGATTCCCGTGATGGCCAAGGCCCGCATCGGCCACTTCGTCGAGGCGCAGGTGCTGCAGGCCCTCGAGGTCGACTACATCGACGAGTCCGAGGTGCTGACGCCGGCCGACGAGGCGCACCACATCGACAAGTGGAAGTTCGATGTGCCGTTCGTCTGCGGAGCGACGAACCTCGGCGAGGCGCTCCGTCGCATCGGTGAGGGCGCGGCGATGATCCGCTCGAAGGGCGAGGCCGGCACCGGCAACGTGATCGAGGCGACCCGCCACATGCGCTCGATCAACGGCGAGATCAAGCGCCTCGCGGCGGCCGATCCCGACGAGCTGTACACGCGCGCCAAGGAGCTGCAGGCGCCGCTCCCGCTCGTCCAGTGGATCGCCGAGAACGGCCGCCTGCCCGTCGTCTGCTTCACCGCCGGCGGCATCGCCACGCCATCGGACGCCGCGATGATGATGCAGCTCGGCGCCGACGGCGTGTTCGTCGGTTCCGGCATCTTCAAGTCCGGCGACCCGGCGAAGCGGGCCCGCGCGATCGTCGAGGCGACGACGAACTTCCGCGACGCGAAGCTGATCGCCGACGTCTCCCGCAACATCGGCGAGCCGATGGTCGGCCTGACGATCGAGCAGATCCCACCAGATCAGCTCCTGAGCACGCGCGGCTGGTAGGACGGCTGTGGCGACGATCGGGGTGCTCGCGCTCCAGGGTGCGTTCCGGGAGCACTGCGCCGCGGTCCGCCGGATCGGGCACGAGGCGGTCGAGGTGCGGACGCCGGCGGAGCTTCACGGCGTCGACGCCCTGATCATCCCGGGCGGCGAGTCGACGACCATCGACAAGCTGCTCGACTGGCAGGGCCTGCGCGAGCCGCTGCAGGCGCGGCTCGAGGCCGGCATGCCGGCGTTCGGCACGTGCGCCGGGCTGATCGTGCTGGCCGCCTCGGCGGTCGACGGCCTGCCGGGGCAGCGGCCGCTCGGCGCGATCGACATCGTGGCCCGGCGCAACGGCTACGGCCGGCAGGTGCGCTCGTTCGAGGCCCCGGTGCTGCTCCAGGGGGACGACACGCCGATGACCGGCGTGTTCATCCGCGCGCCGCGCATCGTCGAGGTCGGCGACGACGTCGAGATCATCGCGACCATGGGGGATGAGCCGGTGGCAGCTGCGTCGGGCACTATCATGGTCGCGACGTTCCACC
>JBBQFB010000008.1:0-41456 GCA_038321545.1 Gaiellales bacterium | reverse complement strand
CCCGGGCCCCCCCCCCCGCGGGGCGCGGCCGGCTCGGTCCGGGTCATCCCGGTGTCGCTGAAGGCAGCGTCAACCGCCTCGTCGCGGGTCGCCAACGCGACCACCGGGGCTCGCTGGACAACGCTCAAGTCGCTCCGCGTCAAGGGCGGTTTCTCGCTTGCCGGCGTGCACTGGCGCGGCACCCGAAAGGCGCTCCTGCAGGTTCGCAGCGCCCATGCAACGGGCAAGTTCGGGCCGTGGCAGTCGATCGACCGGGCCGACCTGGGCAATCCGTCCGAGCGCAAGCGGAACGCGCCGTGGATGTCGGAGGCCGCCTGGTTCGGCACCTCCGCCCGCCTCCAGATCAGGGTGCGCGGGCGCGTCCGCGACCTGAAGGCGATCGTCGTGAAGCCCGGGCCGGATCCGACGCTGCGCGTCGCGGCGCGGGCCAACGCCGCCCAGCCG
The DNA here is from genome assembly GCA_038321545.1 of Gaiellales bacterium. Taxonomy (GTDB): domain Bacteria; phylum Actinomycetota; class Thermoleophilia; order Gaiellales; family F1-60-MAGs149; genus VFJZ01. Next base: position 41,012 of record JBBQFB010000008.1, on the reverse strand, counting down.
GCGATCGTGCCGCGGGCCGCGTGGGGCGCCGACGAGAAGCTGCGCAAAGGCCGGCCGGTGATCGCGCCGCGCGTCGTGGCGGCGGTCGTCCACCACACCGCCACGCCGAACGGGTATGCGCCGGGCCAGGCGGCGGGCATCGTCCGCGCCCTGTACCTCTACCAGACGCGCGGCAGCGGCCTCGACGACGTCGCGTTCAACTTCCTCGTCGATGCGCAGGGCCGCGTGTACGAGGGCCGGTACGGCGGCATCGACCAGAACGTCGTCGGCTCGCACACCGCGGGGTTCAACACCGGCACGGTCGGCGTCGCGCTGATCGGCAACTTCACGAAGGCCGGCCCCGCCGCGAAGCAGATCCAGGCGCTCGACTCGCTGCTCGCCTGGCGGCTGGACGTCGCGCACGTTGACCCGAAGGCGCGGGTGACGCTGACGTCGGACGGCAACGAGCGGTACGCGAAGGGCAGGACGGTCTCGTTCCCGACCATCTTCGGCCATCGTGATGCCGCCAACACCGACTGCCCGGGCGACGGCGTGTACGGCAAGCTCGGCCAGATCCGCGCGGCGGTGGCCGGCGCGGGCGACCTGCAGGTGCTGGGCCCGTCGGTGACGCCGCCCGCCATCGTCGCGCCGTTCACGCCGATCCGCTTCCGGGCCCGGCTGACGAAGGCGTCGGCGTGGCGCGTCGTCGTGCTGACAACGGGTGGCGCGACCGTCGCCCAGTTCACGGGCACGGGCACGGCGGTCGATGCGACGTGGACGGGCACCGTGCTCGGCGGCGGCGCGCTGCCGCGCGCCGACCTGCTGCGCTGGCGCATCGAGGCGGGCGCCGCCCGTGCCGCAGAGGGAGGGTTCGACGGCAGCGTCGTCGCCGGAGGCGGTGGCGCCGTCGGTCCGACGGCGACCGCTGCAGCCGACCGGCTGGTGGCCGCGCCGGCGGCGCTGGTCAACGGCGCGACCGGCCAGTTCGGCTGGCGCCAGCTGCAGCCGGCGACCGTGCAGGTGCTCGTGACGACGCTGGCCGGCGATCCGGTGGTCGTCCTGCGGGCCGCAGCACCGGTGGCCGCAGGCGTGCAGGCGCTCCCGTGGAACGGCCTGCGTGCGAACGGCACGCCCGTCCCGAGCGGGCACTACCGCTACGTGATCCGGGCGCAGCCGGCGGGCAAGCCGCTCGAGACAGCGACCGTGAACCTCGACATCCGGCGCCAGGCGGCCGCGTTCGCCGTCACGCCGGCCATCTCGCCGAACGGTGATGGCGTCGCCGACGTCGCAGCGATCTCGTTCACCCGCAGCGAGCCCGGCGACGCGCAGATCCGGCTCTTCAAGGGCACGGCGCTCGTGAAGAACATCGCGTTGCTCTACGACCAGGCGCCGGGGCCGTTCCAGTACCTGTGGACGGGCCGCGGCCTCCCGGACGGCGTCTACAGCGTGCAGCTGCTGGTGCCCGGCGCCGGCGGTCCGGTCGAGTTTCGCCTGCCGCTCGCCGTCGACGTGCACGCGCCGACGGTCCGTCGCGTCAGCGTCCGTAAGATCAACCGGCTCCGCGACGTGATCGCCACGCTGCGCGTGTCCGAGGCTGCGACGGTGCAGGTGCGCCGCGGCTCGAAGGTGATTCTCACGCGGGCGGTGAGAGGCGGCATCGTCAAGCTGCGGCTCTCGAGAAAGCTGATCGGCAAGGCCAGGAGTCTCACGGTCATCGGCAGCGACGGCCTCGGCAACGAGATGCCGAGAGCGTTCAAGTTCAACGTGCCGAAGTAACGTCTGACTGCCGAACGCCGCGCCGAACCGGATCCGCGCCGGCGCCGGCAATCGCGGCGCAGATTGCACCCCGCCAGTCCACCACGGCACCAACGCGCCAGGTCGTCACGCTCCGCGCCGTAACAGAACGCCGTGCGACAGATCGGTCAAGATGCGCGCCTTCCGGCACATTGCGTTCTGGGGTCTGACCCCGAAACGCCCGGCCACGAGGGTCAGACCCCAGAAATTTCAGCGGCGGTCTGACCGGAGGGATCGAACGTGCTCAGCTGGCGGCGGTCACTGCTCGCCACGCCTCCACCAGCTCCGCCCACGCCGCGATTTCTGACGGCCGGTCCTCCGCATGCGCACCCGCCAGGCGGCCGGCGACCTCCGTCAGGCGCGCGTGAAATGCCCCGGCGCACACCTCCAGGTCCGAGCCTTCCGCCACTCCGAGCGCCGCCCACGGCGTCGGGCGGGCGCTCATCTCGCGGCCTCCGTGCGCAGCGCGGCCTCGGCTGCCCGGTCGATGTCCGATGTCTCGAGCAGCTCCAGCTCGCGATCGGTCGGATTTGCCTTGCCCGCCACCCGGTCGGCGTGCGCGAGCACGGCATCCTCGAACAGGTTGCGGGCCGTGCGGGCGTTGCCGAACGAGCGGTCGCGCGCGTCGTGCAGCGCGCTCAGCACCTCGCGGGCCCGCTTGCGAGCGCCGTCGGACAGCTCATAACCGCCCTTCTCCACCATCTGCCGGAGGATCGCGATCAGCTCGTCCGACGTGTAGTCGGGGAAGTCGACCGTCTCGTTGAACCGGCTCGCGAGGCCCGGGTTCGAGCCGATGAACCGCGCCATCTCGTCCGGATACCCGGCCACGATCACGACGAACCGCTCGCGGTCGTCCTCCATCCGCTTCAGCAGCGCCTCGACGGCTTCGCGACCGAAGTCGTTGCCGGCCTGCTCCGGCGCCAGCGTGTACGCCTCGTCGATGAACAGCACGCCGCCGATCGCACGGTCGATCACCGCCTGCGTCCGCGGCGCGGTCTGCCCGACGTACTCCGCGACCAGATCGGAGCGCGTGACCTCGACCAGATGGCCCTTCGCGAGCAGTCCCAGCGACCCGAAGATCTCCGCCACCAGCCGCGCCACGGTCGTCTTGCCGGTACCGGGCGGGCCGGTGAACACCATGTGATGTGACAACGGCGGGTTCGCCATGTTGCGCTCGGCACGGCGGCGGCGCACGATCAGAAGGTTCGTGAGCGACCTCACGTACGCCTTCGCGGTCTTCAGGCCGATCAGCGCGTCCAGCGCCGCGAGGATCTCGGGCAGCGGCCGGAGCGTCACCGGCGAAGCCGGAATGGACGGCGCCACGGTACCGGGAGGCGGCGCGGCGGCGCCGGGCGCGGCCGTGGTCGGAGCGGCAGCTTCCCCGACCTGGTCGCGCAGCGTGCCGACGTGCACCTGCTCGGCGATCACCGACTCGCGCAGCGCCGCCATGCCGGGATAGGTCCGCGCGAGGTTGCGGGCCTCGAGGTGCTCGTAGCCGCCGTCGACGCGCTCCAGCATGGCCAGGTACTCCGCGGCCTTGCCGGCCGGATCGCGCGCGATCTGGACGTCGAGCGCGTCCCGCACCCGGGCCGCGAGCGTCGTCGCCGGCGCGTCGCGGGGTCCGCGGCGCAGGCGGCCGGCCAGCTCGTACAGGTCGACCATGATCGCACTCCCCGCCCTCAGCGAGTCGTCGAGCGCCGGCGGGCGGTTGGTGGGCGTGGTGGCCGTGATCTGCGCGAACCGGTCGGCGCAGCGGTCGACCTCCGCCGCGCGGCCGCGAGCCTGTTCGTCCCCCGCGGCGCAGACCACGCCGACGGCCTCGCGGGCCGGCCGCCACACCTCTTCCGTGACCCGTTCCCGCACGAGCGCGATCGCGAGCGTCTGCGAGTGCTCGTCCGCGGCGAACCGGTACACCTCAGCCCGCCACGGCCTCGAGCGGCAGCGAGCCGAGCACCGGCGCGATCCGGCCCAGCTCGGCCCGCGCCGTGCGCTCCACCAGGTTCGGCTTGTGCGCGCAGCCGTTGATCGCGATGCCGGCCACCTCGATGCCGCGGTTGGCCGCGGCATCGACGATCAGCCCGACGGTCGACAAGGCGCCGATCTCCGGCCGCGTCACGATCACCAGCGGGAGCCCGACCGCGACGGCCAGGTCGGCGTACGTCGTCGCCTCGCCGAGCGGTTCCAGCAGCCCGCCGCCCTCGATGATCACCCCGTCGGTGGTGGCGCGCAGCTCGTCGACCGCCTCCAACAAGTGGTCGATGCTGGCCGGCGCCGCGTGCTCCAGGCGTGCTGCGACGCCCGGCGGGAGCGCCGCGAGGAACCGGTAGACCGTTGCGCACACCGTGCCGGGCGCCGCGGCCGCCACGGCGCGTGCGTCGTCGGTGCGACCGGTCTGTGCCGGCTTGAGGTAGCCCGGGGTACGCCCACGGGCAATCGCGTCAGCGGCGTACAGCCCGGCGACACGGGTCTTGCCGGCCCCGGGCGCGGCGCCGATCAGAAAAACGTCGATCACGGGGATGCATCATCCTCGACCCGGACAACCTCGCCCGCGGCGAGCCGCCGCTGGCCGCCTCCGGGGAGCGTCACGACCAGCCTGCCGCCCTCGTCGATCCCGCCTGCGCGCCCTGCCACCGTCTCGCCGCCGAGGCGCAGGACGACGTCGCGGCCCGCCAGGTCGTCGAGCGACCGGTACCGGTCGAGCAACGCGGCGAATCCGGACTCCCGCCACGTTCCGTAGGCGGCATCGACGCTCTCGGTCACGTCGTGCAACAGCGTGAGGCGATCCTGCCGCTGACCCGTCTCGGCCAGCAGCGAGGTAGCGGGCAGCCGGTCGGTGGGTGGCAGGCGATCGGCCGGAGTGTTCGCGTTGATGCCGATGCCGACGATCACGTAGCGATCGCCGGGCGCGGGGGTCTCGAGCTCGGTGAGAATGCCCGCGACCTTGGCGCCGCCGACGACGATGTCGTTCGGCCAGCGCAGGCGGGCCGGGACCGGCAGCGCCTCGGCGAGGCCGATCCCGATCACGAGCGCGAGCGGTGCGAGCGACTCCGTGGGCGCGTCCGGACGCAGCAGCAGCGAGAACATCAGGGACTCGCCGGGCTCGTCGGCCCACGTCCTTCCGCGCCGACCGCGACCGTCGGTCTGGTGGTCGGCGACGGCCACGAATCCCTCGGCCGCGCCCTCGCTCGCGGCGACGCGGACGAGGTCCTGTGTCGAGCCGCATTCGCGGTGCAGCGAGGCGTGCCGACCGAGGCGCGGACTGGTGAGGGGGCTTCCCGGCCGCGCCACGTCGCCTACAATAGCCGCCCGAATGCTCCGCCACCGTCACGTGAGCGTCGACCTGACCGCGCGGGCCCGACAGCGCGATCGAATCGACCGCAGCGCCCTCTCCGACGCGGTCCTCGTTGCGCGTGCGCGCGGTGGCGACCGGGTCAGCCGCGACGTGCTCGTCGAGCGCCACGCGACCCGCGTCCTGCACATCGCCCAGTCCCGGCTGAGCGACCCCGAGGAGGCGCGCGATGCGGCCCAGGAGGCCCTCGGCCGGGTCGTCGCGCAGCTCGGCTCGTACCGCGGCGAGGCGTCGTTCACGACGTGGCTGCACCGCGTCGCCACCAATGCCTGCACCGATCACGCGCGCCGCCTGGCCCGCGTCCGGCGCAGCGAGGTCGTCGACGGCGCAGCCGCGGCAGCCGGGCTGGCCGACGCGTGCGAGCCGGACCGCGAACCCCGCGGCGTCGACGCGGCGCTGCGGGCGTCGCTCGACCTGCTGTCGCAGCACCAGCGCAGCGCCCTGGTGCTGAAGGCCGTCATGGACATGCGCGACGAGGACGTCGCCACCGCCATGTCGCTGCCGGTCGGCACCGTGAAGTGCCACGCCCACCGGGGCCGCAAGCTGCTCGCCGCCCGACTGCGGCAGAGCGCATGAACGCCGCCGAGATCGAGGCGGTGATCCCGCACCGGCCACCGTTCCGGTTCGTGGACGAGATCGTCGAACTCGAGCCCGGCGTGCGCGCCGTCGGCCGCCTCCTGATCACCGGCGAGGAGTGGTACCTGCAGGGCCACTTCCCCGGCAACCCGATCGTGCCCGGCGTGATCATGGTCGAGGCGTGCGCCCAGGTGGCGGCGGTCTGCGCGCTCACCCACCCCGACCAGCACGGCAAGTTCGGCGTGTTCGCGGCGATCGACGAGACCCGGTTCACCCGCATCGTCCGCCCGGGAGACACGCTCGACATGACGATCGTGATGGAGCGCCTGCGGATGCGCCTCGGCCGGTGCAGCGCGACCATCGCCGTCGGTGGCGAGCCGGCCGTCAAGGCGACGCTCACGTTCGGCCTGCTCGCGGAGCCGCCGGCATGATCGGCGCCCTGCGCTCGACCGCGGGCATCGTCTCGATCGGCGCGTCCGTACCGGACCGGATCGTCACCAACGACGAGCTATCGGCTCGCATCGATACGAACGACGCGTGGATCCGCGAGCGCACCGGCATCGCCGAGCGCCGCGTCGCCGAGCCCGACGTCTGGGCCTCCGACCTCGGCCTGGCGGCCGCGCAGCAGGCGCTCGACCGCTCCGGGCTGGCGCCCGCCGACATCGACATCGTGATCGCGGCGACGTGCTCGCCCGACGCGTACTTCCCGTCCATCGCGGCCACCATCGCCGACGGGCTCGGCGCCCACTCGGCCGCCGCCAATGATATCTCGGCGGCCTGCACCGGCTGGGTCTACGCGCTCATGAACGCCGTCACGCAGATCGAGGCCGGCCTCGCCCAGCACGTGCTGGTGGTCGGTGCCGAGACGCTCTCCAAGATCACCGACTGGGACGACCGCGGCACCTGCATCCTGTTCGGCGACGGGGCGGGTGCCTGTGTGATGTCGGCGGGTGCGCTGCCCGAGACCGTGTTCGGTCTCGAGCTCGGCGCCGACGGGTCGCGCGGCAACGACCTGATCGTCGGGGCGCTCCGCGGCCGCAACGTGATCGAGATGGACGGCGGCGCGGTGTTCCGGTTCGCGACGACCGTCATGGTCGACTCCGCCCGGCGCGTGCTCGACGTCTGCGGCCTCGGCGTCGACGACGTCGACTGGATCGTGCCGCACCAGGCGAACGTGCGGATCATCGACAATGCCGTGAAACGGCTCGGCGCCGACCCGTCGCGGGTGCTCGTGAACCTCGAGCGGTACGGGAACACCTCCGCCGCCTCGATTCCGATCTGCCTCGAGGAAGCGTGGAGCGACGGACGCCTGAAGAAGGGAGATCGCGTGCTGATGGTCGGCTTCGGTGGCGGTCTGACGTGGGGCTCGTGCCTGACCGAGTGGGCGGCGGCGGGCCGGAATGAGTAAGGTCGCGTTCCTCTTCCCCGGCCAGGGCTCGCAGGAGGTCGGCATGGGCGCGGCGTTCGCTGCGGTGTCACCGGCTGCCCGGGCGGCCTTCGACAGCGCCTCGGCCGCGGTCGGGTTCGACATCGCCGAGCTGTGCTTCGAGGGCCCGGTCGAGCGGCTGTCGGCCACCGAGATGACGCAGCCCGCGCTGACCGCGACCTCGATCGCGTGCCTGGCCGCCGTCACCGAGGCCGGCTTCGCGGCCGACTTCGTGATCGGCCACTCGGTCGGCGAGTACGCGGCACTGGTCGCCGCGCAGGCGCTCTCCGCCGACGACGCGATGGTGCTGGTGCGCGAGCGAGGCCTGGCGACGGCCGAGGCAGCGCGTGAGACGCCCGGTGCGATGGCGGCGGTGATCGGCCTCCCGGACGAGAAGATCGAGGAGCTCTGCGCCGCCATCGAGGGCGTCTGGCCGGCCAACTACAACTGCCCCGGACAGCTGGTCGTGTCGGGCACCGAGGCGGGCGTGCTGGCGCTGATCGAGGCCGCCCAGGAGGCGGGCGCGCGGCGCGCGCTGCGACTGAACGTGTCGGGCGGGTTCCACTCGCCGCTCACGGCCGTCGCCGAGCGACGCCTGCGGCCGGCCCTCGCGGCCGTCACGTTCCACGATCCGGTGACGCCGTTCTTCTCGACCGTCTCGACGCGCGTCGAGGAGCATGGCAGCGACCTCGCCGAGATCCTCGTGCGGCAGCTGACCGCGCCGGTCCGGTTTACCCAGGCCGTGGAGGAGCTGGTCCGACGCGGCGTCACGCAGTTCGTCGAGATCGGCTCCGGCAACGTCCTGGCGGGCCTCGTCCGCCGTATCGACCGCAACGTGCAGTCCCTCGCGGTGTCGAACCCCGACGGACTCCAGAAGCTCGAGGCCACCCGTGTCTGATCTTGCGGGGCGCGTCACGCTCGTGACCGGCGGATCGCGTGGCATCGGCCGGGCGATCTCGCTCGACCTCGCCGCCGCCGGCGCGAGGGTGGCCGTCAACTACGCCGCCCGGCCCGACGCCGCGGACGAGGTGGTCGGGCTGATCAAGGCGGCCGGTGGCGATGCGGTCGCGCTGCAGGCCGACGTGGCCGACCCGGAGCAGGCAGCGGCGCTGATCGAGCAGACCGAGGCAGCGTTCGGTGACGACCTCTGGAACGTCGTCTGCAACGCGGGCATCACCCGCGACAACCTGATGTCGCGCATCGGCGACGACGACTGGCGCGCCGTCATCGATACCAACCTCGGCGGCACCTTTCACGTCTGCAAGGCGGCCAGCCGCAAGCTGCTGCGCCGCCGGCGCGGCGCGATCGTGACGATGTCGAGCGTCGTCGGCATGCACGGCAACGCCGGGCAGACCAACTACGCGGCATCCAAGGGCGGCGTGATCGCCCTCACGAAGGCGCTCGCGAAGGAGGTCGGGTCACGCGGGATCCGCGTGAACTGCATCGCGCCGGGGTACATCTCGACCGAGCTGACCGACGTGCTGCCGGAAGCCGCGCGGGCCGGAATCCTCGCCCAGACGCCGCTCGCGCGGCTTGGCGACCCCGAGGACGTCGCGCGTGTCGTACGGTTCCTGCTCTCCGACGACGCCGCGTACATCACGGGCGCCGTCGTGCCGGTCGATGGCGGGATGGGGATGTAGCGTGGAACGACGGCGCGTCGTGATCACCGGGATCGGAGCCGTCAACGCGGTCGGCACCGGCGTGCCCGACTTCGTGCAGGGGCTCCGCGAGGGGCGTCCCGGCGGCGCGCCGATCACGCAGTTCGACGCCAGCTCCTCGCCGGTCAAGATCGCCTGCGAGGTCAAGAACTTCGATCCGACCCTGTACCTCGAGAAGAAGACCGCGCGACGCACCGACCGGTACTCGCACTTCGCCGTCGCGGCCGCCCGTGAGGCAGTCGCCCACGCCCGCCTCGAGATCGCGCCCGAGGCCGATCGGATCGGTACCTCGATCGGCTCCGGCATCGGCGGCCTGAACACGCTGTACACGGCGCACGAGCATCTGTTCGCGAAGGGCATCGACCGGTTCTCGCCCTTCTGGGTGCCGGCCCTGATCCCGAACATGGGCGCGGCCTACGTGTCGATCGAGCTCGGTACCCGCGGCCCGTTGGTGGCGTCGTGCACGGCCTGTGCGGCCAGCTCGATGGCCGTCGGCGACGCCGTCATGTACATCCGCCAGGGCATGGCGGACGTGATGCTGGCCGGCGGTGCCGAGGCGGCCGTGACGCCGATGGGCATCGGCGGCTTCCACGGCATGCGCGCGATGTCGACGCGCAACGACGACCCCGCCGGAGCCAGCCGGCCGTTCGACCTGTCACGAGACGGCCTCGTGATCGGCGAAGGCGGCGCGGTGCTGGTGCTGGAGGAGCTCGAGCACGCGCTGGCGCGCGGGGCCTCCATCCTGGCCGAGGTCACGGGGTACGGGTTGTCGGCTGATGCCGCGCACGTGACCGAGCCCGATCCGACCGGCGAGAATCCGGCCCGCGCCATCCGGATGGCCCTCAAGGACGCCGGCCGCGAGCCGCACGAGGTGGGGTACATCAACGCGCACGGCACCTCGACGCCGGTCGGCGACGCCTCCGAGACGCGGGTGCTGAAGCTCGTGTTCGGCGAGGAGGGCGCCTACCAGGTGCCGGTCTCCTCGACGAAGTCGATGACCGGTCACATGCTGGGTGCGGCCGGCGCCACCGAAGCCGTCATCTGCACGCTGGTCCTGCAGGAGGGTTTCCTGCCGCCAACCATCAACCTGCACCAGCCCGACCCGGCCTGCGACCTCGACTACGTGCCCAACGAGGCCCGCCCGGCGCAGCCCGACGTGGTGCTCTCGAACGGCTTCGGCTTCGGCGGGCACAACGCCTGCCTGGTTTTCGAGCGCTACCGGTAGACTCTGCAACCGACGCGCGTGCCCGGTGCGTCTAACTACCAGTGGCCCAGATCTCGGTCGACATAGAGCGCGGCCCGGATGATCCGGAGCCGCAGAAGCCCGGCCGACACCCGAACACGTGCCCGGTCTGTCGTTCGCACTACCGCGACGACGAGCTCGCGGCGGCGCTGCGCGTGTGTCGCCAGTGCGGCTACCACTTTCCGGTCACGGCCCGCGAGCGCATCGCGCAGCTGACCGACGCGGGCTCGTTCGTCGAGGTCGGCGCCGATCTGCGCTCGGCCGACCCGCTGGCCTTCATCGACCTGAAGCCGTACATCGAGCGGCTGGCCGCGGCCGAGCTCGCGACCGGCGAGGGCGACGCCAGCATCGTCGGCACCGCGATGATCGGCGGGCGCTCCACGGTGCTGGCCGTGATGGACTTCAACTTCCTGGGCGGCTCGATGGGCAGCGTCGTCGGCGAGAAGTTCGCGATGGCCGCCGACCTGGCCGTCGCGCACGGCGTGCCCTTCGTCTCGGTCGCAGCCTCCGGCGGCGCGCGGATGCAGGAGAACATCCTCGCGCTGATGCAGATGGCGAAGACCGTGATGGCGGTCGACGCCGTCCGCGACGCGCGGCTGCCGTTCATCTCGATCTGCGGGCACCCGACCACGGGCGGCGTGATCGCGTCGTTCGCCGCCCTCGGCGACATCACGATCGCCGAGCCGGGTGCGCTGATGTCGTTCGCCGGGCCTCGCGTCGTCCAGCAAACCACGCGTGAGACGCTGCCTGACGACTTCGGCCTCGCCGAGTCGCAGCTGCGACTCGGCCACATCGACGCCGTCGTCCCGCGCGGCGAGCTGACGGCGACCATCGCGCGGCTGCTCGCCCTGTTCGCGCCGGCGCCGGAGGAGACCGGCGACGCCGAGCTGCCGGCACCGCCGGCCGCGGGCGCGTTCGGCTGGCTGCGACGGCTCCTGGGCGGCGGCTCCGATGGTTAGGGTTACCGAGGACATCCGACGCCTGCGCCGGCGCTTCCAGGAGCGCGGCGAGGAGTCGCAGGTCTGGGACGTCGTCCAGAACGCACGTCACCAGGACCGGCCGTACTCCCTCGACTATGCGCAGCGCCTGTTCGGTGACTCGTACGAGCTGCACGGCGATCGCACGGCCGGCGACGACCCGGCGATCGTGGCCGGCATCGCGACGTACCACGGCCGGCCGGTGGCCTTCGTCGGCCATCAGAAGGGCCGCGATCTGGCCGAGCGCACGCACCGCAACTTCGGCATGGCACGGCCCGAGGGGTATCGCAAGGCGATTCGCGCGATCGAGCTGGCCGATCGGCTCGGCTACCCGATCCTGACGTTCATCGACACCCCGGGCGCGTATCCGGGCGTCGGCGCGGAGCAGGCCGGCCAGGCAGGCACGATCGCGCGCTCGATTCTCTCGCTGGCGCGGGTCAGCGTGCCCGTGATCTGCTCGGTGATCGGCGAGGGCGGCTCCGGCGGCGCGCTCGCGGTCGCGGTCGGCGACCGCATCCTGATGCAGGAGAACGCGATCTACAGCGTGATCTCGCCCGAGGGGTGCGCGGCGATCCTCTGGAAGGACGCCGGCCAGGCCCGCAAGGCCGCCCACGCGTTCCGCCCGACCGCCCGGGCCTGCCTCGACCTGGGCGTGATCGACACGATCGTCCCGGAGCCGTCTGGCGGTGCCCACAAGGACCACGACCGCGCCGCGCGGCTGCTCGACGAGGCGATCCGCGCCGCCCTCACCGAGGTCGAGGCCGAGCCGGTGCGCGATCGGCGCCGCGCCCGCCGGGCGAAGTTCCGCGCGATGGGCGTCTGGGGCGTCGCCGAGGCCGACTGAGCGTCAGCGAATCGGCCAGTGCCGCTTCGCCAGCGCCGGCAGCGCCTGGGAGGTGACCCAGATCCTGCCCACCTCGTACGGCCCGTAGCGGAGCGATCCGTCGGGTGTCTGGTGGGCCCGAAGCCAGGCCAGCGAGCGGCTGGTGGCACGGCCGCAGGCGAGCTTCGCCTGGATCGCCCACGCGGTGGACTGCGCGTTCGCCCCCTGGCCGATGCCGAGCACGTAGCCGTCGCCCCGGCGGAACCGGTCGAGTGCGGTCAGAGCCCTCCGGATGGACCGCGTCTTGCACGAGTAGCCGGCCGCCCGCAGCGCTTGGATACCAGCCGCGGTCATGTCGGACTGCTGCCCCTTGGGGAAGTAGTCGAAGCCGCCGCCGGCGGCCTGGTCCTTCAGGATCTGCCGCACCACGGCGCGGGGAATCGGGCGCCGCGCCGTCTTCAGCGCGATCACGCCGAAGATGGCCGTGTTCGTCGCCGTGCCGCGGCCGTAGTAGCCGCCGCGGCGGCTGCGTTCGAGCAGCCCGACCAGGTCGCGGCCGCCGAACCGGCGCGGATTGAGGCCTCCCGCGATGGCGGCCATGATGCCCAGCTCGCGGTCGGTGGCGGTCTTCAGCAGCCCCGCCTCGCGGGACAGGCAGGTCGCCGCCTTCCTGGCGGCGGCGAGGCGGTTCGCGGCGCGCAGCGCGATCGCTCCCCAGCCCGTACCGGTGCGGTCGCCGAGGCAGCCGTCGGCCGTCTGGCGCGAGGCGAGGAAGTCGGCGGCGCGGGACACGGAGGTCGCGGCCGGTGCGGTCGCCGGGACGGCGAGGAGCGCGAGGAGGAGCAGCAGTGTGGGTGTCAGTCGTCTCATGGCGGTGTGGGGTCGGGGACGAGCTCGGCGCGCAGGCGTCGGCCGTGCCGGCGGAGGAGCCGGATCAGGCCGGGGCCGGCAACGCCGAGCAGGACGGCGTTCGTGACGGCGTGGGTGATGTCGAACGGGATTCCGCGAGCGTGCGTGGCGACGAACGCCTGCCACGTGAAGACGGGGCCGAACGACGCGAGCTGGTAGAGGTCCATGATCGCACCGAAGGCGAAGCCCCAGAAGATCCCGAACGCGATCAGCAGGACGCGGTTGTCGCGCAGGAACGGGCGCAGGAATCCGGCCGACGCCCCGGCCAGGCCCCACGAGAGCATCTGCCACGGCGTCCACGGCCCCTGGCCGAGGAACGCGTTCGACACCAGCGCGGCGGTCGCGCCCACCGCCGCACCGGCGCGCGGTCCGAGGCTGACGCCGGCGCACGCGCAGATGGTGGTGACCGGCTGCGCGGACGGGATGGCGGCGAACAACACCCGGCCGGCGGCCGCGGCGGCGCCGAGCGTGGCGACGAGCGCCACCTCGCGCCCGCCTCCGCTCGACCGTTCCCAGGCGACCAATCCGACCAGCACCAGGGCGGCGCCGGTCAGCAGGGTCAGCTCGGCCGCGGTCATCGTGCCACCTGCAGCCGGCCGCCGGCCAGCTCGTGTACCTCGGCCCCGCAGGCTGCCGCGAAGCGCTGGTCGTGGGTCGCGAGCACGACCGCCCTGCCGGTCGCCGCACGGGCCCGGAGCAGCCGGGCCAGTGCCGCCCGCCGGGCCGGATCCATACCGCGTGTCGGCTCGTCGAGGAGCAGCACGGCAGGATCGGCCGCCAGTGCGGCGGCGATCGCGACCCGCTCGCGCTCACCGGCTGACAGGTCGCGGGGATGCCGGTCTGCCAGCTCGGTGATGTCGAGGGCGGCGAGCACCTCATCGATCGCGCCGTGCGGCGCACCGGATGCGACCTCGGCCCGCGCGGTGTCGCACAGCAGGAAGCGGCCCGGATCCTGCGGAACGAGCGCCAGCGCGGGGTAGCGCAGCTCGGCCGGCTGCTGCGTCACGTCGCGGCCGTGCAGCTCGATGGATCCCGCGGGCGGCTGGTCGAGTCCGGCCAGCAGGCGCAGCAGCGTCGTCTTGCCGCTTCCGTTGGCGCCGTGCAGGGCGACGACGGCGCCGGCCCGCACCTCGAGCTCGATGCCCTGCAGGACGCGGCTCCCGTCTCGGCCGCCGTCGATGCCGCGGGCCGCGAGCAGCACCTCGCCGCTGGTGCCGGGCTCGTGCGGCGGCAGCTCCTCACGCGCGTCGCCACGAATCTCGATCACGCGGTCGGCGATCCGGTCGGCCCGGTCGCGCCGGTGCTCCGCGATCAGCACGGCGGTGCCGGCGTCGGCCAGCGCGCGGATCAGTGCGGTGAACGACGCCGCGGCCTCGTCGTCCAGCTGTGCGGTCGGCTCGTCGAGCAGCAGCACGGGCGGCTCGGGTGCGAGCACGCCGGCCAGCGCGACGCGCTGCAGCTCCCCGCCCGACAGCGTGTCGACCGTCCGGTCGGCCAGGCCCAGCGCGCCGACGCGGTCGAGGGCGCGACGGGCGCGCGGCTCGAGCTCGGCGGCGGGCACGCCGTGGTTCGAGAGACCGAACGCGACGTCGCGGAGGACCGCCCGGTAGACGACCTGCGCCTCGGGATCCTGGAAGGCGATGCCGGCGCGGCGGGCGACGGCGGCCGGTGCGGCCGTGCGCGTGTCGAGGCCGTCGATCACGACGTGACCGGCGAACCGGCCGCCGTGGAAGTGGGGCACGAGTCCGGCGAAGGCGCGCAACAGCGTCGTCTTGCCGCCGCCCGAGGGGCCGGCCAGCAGCACGATCTCGCCGCGGTGCAGCTCGAGACCGACGCCATCGAGGACGTCCCGCGCCGCGTCCGGATAGCGGTACGTGAGGCGCTCGGCCGAGGCGATCATCGGCGCACTCCGACCAGGATCGCGGCCGCGATGCCCAGCAGCGTCAGCATCGCCGCACCGGCGAGCGCCGGGGCACCGGATGAGCCGAGCGTCGGGTACCACCGGAAGTTGCCCGCCCCGAACAGCATCCACACGGCGGTCGCGACCGTGCCGGCGCCGGCCGCCGCGAGCGCCTGCTCGCGTCGCGTCAGCGCGCGTTCCGGGAGCGCGGTCGCGCGGCCGGCACCGTAGCCGCGCGCGGCCATCGCCTCGGCGTGCTCGCCGCCCCGCTCGAGCGCGGCGGCACACATCGGCTCCAGCAGGCCACCCCACCTGCGGAGCGCTTCGCGACGGACGCCGCCGGTGCGCCAGCCGCGCAGCCGGGCCGCCTCGTGGAGCGTCACGGCGTCGCGTCGCAGCGCCGGTACCAGACGCGCCGCCAGCGCCACGGTGAGCGCCGAGCGTGGCGCCACCAGCGCGGCCCGAGCCGCCAGCCGATCGCGGTCGACGAGTGCGAGGAACGCGCCCGTCACCAGCGTCACCGCAGCCAGCCGGGCGCCGGCGGCGAGACCGTACAGCAGCTCTTCCAGCGTCACCTGCAGGTCGAGGAACACCGACGTCGGGCCGTCGATCAGGATCAGGTCGCCCTGCGTCGAGACGAACGGGTTGAGGATCGCCACCGCGAGCCCGGTGGCGACCGCGATCGTTGCGAACAGCCGGCGCGGGCCCGGCGAGCGGGCCAGCAGCAGGGCGGAGGTCAGCAGGCAGGCGGCGATCACGAACGGGTCGTCGGCCGCGAACGCGGTGGTCGTCACACCGACGGCGATGAGGCCGATCGAGAGCGGTGCGAGGGGAGGCCTCACGCGCCGCCGCCGTAGGCGATCGGTGCACCCGAAGCGTCGAAAACGACGGCGTAGCGGTGGTCGAGCACGCCCGCATCGGCGGCGATGGCGATGGCCGCGGCCGTTGCCGATGCCGCGTCGACGCCGCTTACCGCGAACACCACGCCGCCGTCGGCGGTTGCGGTCGCCGCCGCGACCGCGCGGCCTGCGGGCACCACCACGTCCTTGCCCTTCGCGGCGTCCCAGCAGCGCACCTCGTCGCCGTCCACCCATGCGGTCAGGCCGGCCGACCGCGGATCCTCGGCGGCCCGGCTCCAATCTGCATCCCGGGCGCGGAGGTCGGATTCGGCGCCGACCAGCACCCGCCACGCGGAGTCGCCCGTCCCGAGCGTGGCGCCGGCCGCCTGCAACACCGCATCGAGCGGCGGGTCGGCGACGACGTTCGCCGGCTTCGTGCGGGCACCGTGGACGAACGGCTCGGGCCACGAGCCGACGACTGCCGGTACGTTCGCGTACGCACGCCAGCGGCGGAAGTCCCACCACGCGATGTCGCCGTCGCGCAGCTTCCACTCGGCAGCGCCCACTTCCGCCTCGACGCCGTTCACGAAGTAGAGCCAGTCCTGGCCCTCGCCGAGCGACCCGTCCCGCCCGTCGATCGACTGCACGAAGCGGCCACCGTAGCGGGTCGAGACCTTCGCGACGCCCTGGAGCGCGGCCAGCACCGACTGTCCCGGGGCGACGCGCTCGTCGCGCACCACGTTCGCGCCGAAGCCCTCCGAGATGACCAGCGACGCGGCCGGTGCGGCGGGCGACGTCACGGGAGGTTGCACCCGGTGCTCGCCGCAGCCTGCGACGAGCACCGGGAGCGCGAGCCAAAGGATGGCCCGCTGGATGTTCACGCCTTTCCGCTGACCCGTTCGGAGCGGATCGACGCTGGAGCCGTGGCGCGGGCCGAGAACCTCGCGCCCTTCTTCAGGTGCGCGGTCACGAAGCCGGATGCCGACACCGTGTGGTCATGTCCGTTGATGCGGAGGGTCGCACCCCGCGCAGCGACCACCTTGCCGGTGGCCTGGTCGTACCTCGTGACGCGGAACCGCACGTCGCCCCGCGACTTCTTCACGACGTCGAGGTCGAGTGGCAGCAAGGCACCCTGCGTGCCGAAGTCGTCGATCAGCCACCACACGACCTCGGCGCCGTTCGGGACGACGGCCGTATCGGCACCGACCGGCGACGGCACGCCGTTGACCGTGAACTGCCAGCCACCGGTGGCGGACTGGCTGCTGCCGAACCGCTGCAGCAGGCCGGAGCTGAACGACGCGAAGAACTGGACGCCGACGGCGACGTCCTGGTGCGCACCGAGCGCGACGATCTGACCGAGCGCGCTGCGCGCCGGGAGCACGTGCGGCACGCCGGCCGTATCGACGTACGAGCGGACGGAGCCGCTCGAAACCGGCGCGACGAGCTCCTTCGAGACCGTCTCGACGCGGATCGTCGGCGTGGCTGCGGCCGACGCCGGTACGGCGACCGCCAGCAGGGCGAGGGTCGCCACGATTGCCCGCCTGGGCTTCATAGGTGCCTCCTTCTCCTCGAGGGGGACTTGGACTGGGCGGAGGCGGGTGTTCTGACTCGGGGCGTGCTTCCGGCGATGTGCCGGCCGCCTCGCCTCCCTTCCCGGTCGAAACCAGTGGGCGGGTTCTCACCCGACGGCGGGACGGTGCCCCATACAGCGGCGGGACCGTGCCGGCATTGCACCGGACTTCCCCTTTACGCGCATGGCGACCTCCAGGGGCGATGCTATCAGGAGGTGAGCATGCGCTCCATCAGCGCCAGCGCACCGTGCTTCGACAGCGGCTCGTTGAGGTTGCCGCACTTCGGCGACTGGACGCAGCTCGGGCAGCCGTCGGTGCACGGGCAGTCGCGGATCACGTCGCGCGCATCGCGCAGCAGCGCCGCGAAGTCGTCGTAGCCGCGCCGCGTGATCCCGATGCCGCCCGGATGACCGTCGTAGACGAAGATCGTCGGCCGGCCGGTGCCGGGATGCAGGTTGGTCGAGAGGCCGCCGATGTCCCAGCGGTCGCACATCGCGTGCAGCGGCAGCACGGAGATCAGCGCGTGCTCGGCGGCGTGGAGCGCACCCAGCACGTCGTCGATGCCGGCCAGCAGCCCGTCCGGCGCGCAGAACCAGAGCGCCTGCGTGTGGAACGTGCTGGCCGGCAGCTCGAGCTCGTGGGTGTCGATCACCTCGTGCTTCGGCAGGCCGCGCCGCTGGTACGCGAGCACCTGTTCCGTCACGCTCACCTCGCCGAACGAGAGCTCGACGCCGAGCGTGACGGCTGACGTGTGCTCGCGGGTGATCTCGGTCATCGTCGAGCTCTTGACCTGCGTGTACCAGTTCTCGGTGAAGGCCTGGACGCGCGCCACGCGCTCCACCAGGTCGAGCTCGGAGACGTGCCACGACTCGCCCATGTGCAGGTAGACGGCCCCCTCGTGGACGGTGCGGTAGGCGCGCTCCCCCTCGACCGTGCCGAGCACCTGACCCGTGTCGGTGTCGACGATCGCGATGATCGCACCGGAGGAGGAGCGCAGCGCGACGTGGCCGGCGGGGAACTCGCCGCGGCCCCACGTGACGCCGGCGGCCGTCACGCGCAGATCGCCTTGCTCGGCCAGGCGGAGCGCCTTGGCGTACGCGCCCGACCCGAGGATCGCGTCGTCGGCCTCCGTGATCGGCGCCTCGTAGGCCGCGCACGCGAGGTGGAGCCGCCGGATCTCGACGCTGGCGTGGTCGAGGATGACGGCCTCGACGGGCCGGCCGGTCAGCATCGCCGGGTGGCGGATGAAGTACTGGTCGAGCGCGTCGGCCGAAGCGACCAGCACCGCCAGTCCCGCGCCTGACCGGCCGGCGCGCCCCCACTGCTGGCGCAGGCTGGCGACGGTGCCGGGAAAGCCGATCGAGATCGCGCAGTCCAGGAGCCCGATGTCGATGCCGAGCTCGAGGGCGTTCGTCGCCACCACGGCGCGCAACTCGCCGGCCGACAGCCGGCGCTCCAGCTCGCGGCGCTGCTCGGCCGTGTACCCGGCGCGGTAGGGCGCGATCGCGTCGCGGAGGTGCGGCGCGCGGGCCGTGATCGTCTCCCGGGCGACGCGGTGCACGACCTCGACCATGCGTCGCGACCGGCCGAAGCAGATCACCCGCAGGTCGCGTGCGACCAGCTCGGCGATCATCGCCGAGGCCTCGGCCAGCGCCGACGCGCGCTCGCCCGTCTCCGGATCGAGCAGCGTCGGGTTCCACAGCGCGACCGTGCGCTCAGGCCGGGCGGCGCCGTCGCCCGTGACGACCTCGACGAGGTCGCCGATCAGCTCCGTCATCGCCTCTGCCGGGTTCGCGACGGTGGCCGACGCGAGCAGGAATCGCGGCGACGAGCCGACTGCGGCGCAGACCCGGCGCAGGCGGCGGATCACGTTCGCCACGTGGGAGCCGAACACGCCGCGGTACACGTGCGCCTCGTCGATCACGACGTGCGTCAGGTTCGCGAGCACGTCCCCCCAGCGGTCGGCGTGCGGGCAGATGCCGACGTGAAGCATGTCGGGATTCGTGAGCAGCAGGTTGGCGTGCCGGCGCGCCATCGCCCGTGAGCGCTGGTCGGTGTCGCCGTCGTACAGCGCGGGCCGCAGATCGCGGCCGAGCTGCAGCGCCCGGAGGGTGCGCGCCTGGTCCTGCGCCAGGGCCTTCGTCGGCGACAGGTACAGCGCGCGGGCATGCGGATCGTCGAGCAGCGCGGCCACGACCGGCAGCGCGTACGCCAGCGTCTTGCCGCTGGCCGTGCCCGTGACGACGCCGACGTGCGCCCCGCGCCGCGACCGCTCCCACACCTCGCGCTGGTGCGTGTACAGGCCGGTGATGCCGGAGCCGACCAGCGCCGACCACAGCCGCGGGTCGAGATCGTCCGGAAACGGCACCGAGTCGGCCGGCTTCGCCGCCAGCTGCTCGACGTGCGCGAGCCGCTCCTCGTTGGGAGGCCGGCCGAGCGCGAGCACGTCATCCCAAGGCCTCCGCATGGCCTCTACGGTAGCTTCCGCGGCGCGGGCAGCTGCGCGCGGGTGGGAGCGCCCGTTCGGCCGACGGCAGACCCAGGCTCGGCCCGGCGCCCGCTCCGGGCTGCGGCGCAGACCGGACCCATCGCCAGCCGTCGAACGCCTCACCAGCGCTCCTCCCAGAACCGAATACCCCACCCAAGATCCGCGGCACCAAAGGCAGGCCCGCCCGGCCCGCTCGCGGCTGAACGACGGCGTCAGACGCCCGGCCGCGCCGTCGTCGGGTAGACGCCGAGCACGACCACGCGGGCCGACCGCCGCTCGACGTCGGCCAGCGCGCGCCCCACCGTCTCCTCGTCGCGATGGCCGTCGATGTCGAGCGAGAACTGGTACCGCCACGGCTCGCCGGGGATCGGGCGAGAGTGCAGCGAGACCATGTTTACGCCGTGGTAGCGGAGCGGCTCGATCGCTTCGTGCAGCGCGCCGGGACGGTGGTTCGTGACGACCCGCAGCGCCGTGCGCCACGGCAGTCCCGGCACGTACGGCCGCACCGGTCCGCGCGAGATGGCGACGAACCGCGTGAAGTTCTCGGGGTGGTCGGAGATCTCCTCGAGCAGGATCTCGAGGCCGTACCGCTGCGCGGCCCCGGGCGATGCGATCGCGGCCTGTGCCGGGTCGCCGGCCTCTGCCACCGACATCACCGCGTCGGACGTGGTCGAGGTGGCGATCCGATCGTAGCGTCCGTTCAGGAACTTCCGGCACTGCTGCAGCGCGACCGGATGCGAGTGGATCCTCTCGATGCCCTCGAGCGTGGCACCCGGCACGACCGCGAGGCAGTGCGGGATGTGCATGACGGCCTCGCCGCCAATCGGCAACTCACCCTCCGAGAGCAGGTCCCAGGTCTCGACGACGAGCCCGGCCAGCGAGTTCTCGATGGGGAGTACCCCCGCGGCCGCCTGGCCGCTCCGGACATGCTCGAACACGTCGTCGAACGTGCCGGCCGAGTACAGGTCGGCGTCCGGGTAGAGGACGGCGGACGCCTCCTGGGTGTAGGAGCCGGCTGCGCCGGGGTATGCGATGCGAGGTCGGTGCACGTAGGCCATGGTGGGATCCTGGTTCGGGGTTCAACGCCCCGGAGACGCGCAGGTCCCGGAGCAGGTGGCGCGCCGGGAAGCCCGAGAGACGGCGATGCCGTCTACTAGCCTCCCGGCCGCGTAAACAGGAATCCGTGGTTGTGGCGTGCGCCGTTCACCGCGCGCCAGCGTACCATTGCCGCGAGGTGGGCGAGTTCGAGCTGATCGCACGACTGGCCGCGGCTCTCGGCGGTGCCGGCGCGGGCGTGACGCTGGGGATCGGCGACGACGCGGCGGTGCTGTCGCCCGATCTCGTCGTGTCGACCGACCTGGTCGTCGAGGATGTGCACTTCCGCCGAGCCACGACGGGGCTCGGCGACCTCGGCTGGAAGGCGCTCGCCGTCGCGGTCTCGGACATCGCGGCGATGGGCGCCGAGCCGCTCGGCGCCGTCGTCGGTCTGGCACTCGGCGCTGGCTGGACCGAGGACGAGGCGGTCGAGATCTATGGCGGCCTCGCCGAGTGCTCGCGCGACTGCGGCTGCCCGGTCGTGGGAGGCGACGTCTCCCGCGCGGCCACGCTGGTGCTCGCAGTGACCGTGTTCGGCCGCGCGGCGCGGCCCGTTACGCGGGCCGGCGCCGTGGTCGGCGACGTGGTGGCCGTGACCGGGAGTCTCGGCGGCTCCGAGGCGGGACGCCTGCTGCTCGAGGCGAGCGCGAAGGAGAGCGCGACTGCCGCCGCGCTCGCGCATCGCCACCGGCGGCCCGTGCCGCGGGTGGCCGACGGCCAGGCGCTCGCAGGCGATGTCCACGCGATGCTCGATGTGTCGGACGGCGTGGCATCCGACGCGCGCCGCCTCGCGGATGCGAGCCGGGTCGCGGTCGAGATCGACCTCGACGCGCTGCCGATCCAGCCCGGCGTCGAGGACGTAGCGGCCGCGCGCGGTGTCGCGCCAGGGGTGTTCGCCGCCACGGGCGGCGAGGACTACGAGTTGCTCGTGGCGCTGACGGAGGAGGCGTTCGCCGCGTCGGGCGTGCCGCTGACTCGGATCGGTCGCATCCTCGGGGGCCTGCCCGGCGTGCGGTTCACCGGTACCGGCGCGGATACCGGACTGGCCGGCTTCGACCACCTCGCCTAAGGGGTCGGGCTAGGTGCGGAAGACGACCGTCTCGCCGACGTCGACGTAGTTGAACAGCTTCTCGACGTCCGAGATGTGCATCCGGATACAGCCGTGCGATGCCGCGGTGCCGATCGAGTTGTTCGCCGGCGTACCGTGGATGCCGACCGCCGGGGCGGACGTGCCGATCCAGCGCGTGCCGAGTGGGTTGCCGGAGCCGGGCGGGATCGGCTCGAGGCCTTTCGCCCACGGCGAGTTGGGTGGGATCCAGGTCGGGTTCTTGAGCTTCTCGGTGACCACGAACGTGCCGGTCGGCGACGGATAGGCAGCCTGGCCGATCGCGATCGGGAACGTCAGCACCAGCTTCCCGTCGCGGTACGCGCGGAGCCGGAACTTCGACTTGTCGATGATGATCTTGCCCTGGGTGGCCGCCAGCAGCGCGGGACGGGCGATGCCGTCCTGGACCATCTTGTTCTGCTTCTGGTAGCGCTTCACGGCGGCGACGACGCGGTTGTCGTACGTCCGGGCCAGGGTCTTGCGCTTCCACGCGCCCTCGAGGCGAAGCCGGCGCGTCAGCGAGAGCACGTCGCGGCCGTGCGCGCCCGGCCCGAGCGTGATCTTCGGCGACAGCTTCTCGGTCGAGTCGACCAGGAGCGACTTCGTGTATGCGACGGTGTTGCCGGCGCGATCGCTGGCACGGACGTTGATCGTCTGCGTGCCCTGCGCGAGCCCGTGGGTCTCGATGCGGTACCCGGTCGGCGTCAGCTTCGGCTTGACCGTCTCACCGTTGATCGTGACCTGCAGCTTCAGCTTCAGGTTGTCCGATGCCTGGCCCTCGAAGACGGGCGAGTCGGTCTTCTTCTCGACGTCGGCCCAGGTCGGGACGGGCAGCACGGGAGCCTCGTCGTCGAAGCGGAGGTGGCGGCGCGAGCTGGTCGTGTTGCCGGCCGCGTCCTTGACGGCGATCGTGATCATGTGATCGCCGGCGGGCATCTTCGGGAGGATCCGGAAGAGGCCGTTCTCCGGCACGACCGTCTCGGCCACGCCGCCGTCCCACTGGACGCTGGCCGTCGCGCCGGGCTCGGAGCGGCCCAGCACGTCGGGGCCGTGCGTCCACGCCTTGTTGGGCGAGAGGACGGTGACGATGGGCGCCTGCGTGTCGGTCGTGAACGACCAGGTCGCGCTGCGCGGTCCGCCGAACAGGCCGCCGGTGTGGCCCTGGACGAGGACGGTGTGCTCGCCGTCGGGCAGCTTCACGCCGCCGATCGCGAGCCTGTTCCCGGTGGCGTTGAGGCTCGTCGAGACGTCGGCGCCGTCGATCATCACTTTGACGTCGGAGAGCGCGGAGGTGTCGGCTGCGACGGTGATCTGCGGCGCCGCGCTGTTCACGATCGCGCCGGCCGCGGGTACGGCCGCGCCGAACTCGGTCTGCGTCTCGTACGCGTAGGCCGTGTAGCCTCCGCTCCCGGCAACGAGCGCCACGCCCGTCCCGATCGTGATCCACCAGCGCGCACGCATTGCCACAAGATACCGCGCTGCAGGCAGATGTCCTTACCGATCGCGCGGAATCCTGCCGCGCAGCACCCGGTAGCGCAGCTGCGGGACACGCCAAGCAGCCTCCGCGACGATGCGCCGCGACATCTTCGATCCGCCCCGGACGCGGTCGCTGAAGACGATCGGCACCTCGGCGATCGAGAACCCGAGCAGGCGGGCGCGATACGTCATCTCGATCTGGAACGCGTAGCCCTCGGCGCCGACCTCGTCCAGCGCGATCGCCTCGAGCACCCGCCGGTCGAAGCACTTGAAGCCGCCCGTCAGGTCGTTCACCGGGAGGCTCAGGAGGAAGCGCGCGTACAGGCACCCGCCGCGGGAGATGATGCGCCGGGCGAGCCCCCAGTCGGCCACCCCGCCGCCCGGGACGTACCGCGATCCGAGCGCCAGGTCGGCCCCGTTGCGGACGGCGTCTCGCAGGGCCGGGACGCGGGCCGGGTCGTGCGAGAAGTCGCAGTCCATCTCGAGCACGTGGTCGTAGTCGCGCGCGAGCGCCCACCGGAAACCGTCCAGGTAGGCGCGACCGAGGCCCTCCTTTGCGTTGCGGTGCATCACGTGGAGCCACGGCCGCGTGTGCGCGAGCTGGTCGGCGATCTGGCCCGTGCCGTCCGGCGAGCCGTCGTCGATGACGAGCACCTCGAGGTCGGCCTCGCCCGATCGCACCGTTTCGAGCGCGTCGACCATCCTGGCGAGATTCTCCCGCTCGTCATACGTCGGGAGACAGAGGATCGCGCCCGCCACGCCCCTATGATTGTCGATCGTGGCGCTCCGCAACGCCGATCTCGCCGACATCATCGACCGCCTCGGCGACCTCTACGAGCTGGACGGTGCCGTCATCTACCGCGTGCTCGCGTACCGCAAGGCCGCGGCCCGGATCCGCCAGACCGGCGAGTCGGCCGTGCGGCTGTCCGAGGAGGGGCGGCTGACCGAGCTGCCCGACGTCGGCGACACGATCGCAGCCAAGGTCACCGAGTTGCGCGAGACGGGCTCGCTGTCGGCGTTGGTCAAGCTCGAGGCGAAGTATCCGCCCGGCCTGGTCGACATCATGCGGCTTCCGGGCGTCGGCGCGAAGACGACGCGCAAGCTGTTTGATGCGCTCTGCGTCTCCACCATCGACGAGCTCCGGGTGGCTTGCGAGACCGAGCGCGTGCGGGACGTCGCCGGGTTGGGCGCGAAGGCGGAGGAGAAGATCCTGGCCGCGATCGCGGCTGGCGGCGGCGCGCGCAAGGGCGCGATCCTGCTCGACCGCGCGCTCGCCCGCGCCGAGGAGCTGCTGGCGGGACTCGCGGAGCTGCCCGACTGCGTCGCGGCCAGCGAGGCGGGCTCGCTCCGCCGCCGCCGCGAGACGGTCGGCGACATCGACCTGATCGCGGCGAGCGACGATCCGCCGGTGCTGCTCGAGGCGTTCGCGGGCCTGCCGGCGGTCGCCGAGGTGACGGCGCGGGGCGACACGAAGGCGTCGGTCATCACGCACGACGGCATCGCGGTCGACCTGCGCGTGGTGCCGCCGGCGTCGTACGGGAACCTGCTGCAGCACTTCACCGGGTCGAAGGCCCACAACGTCGCGATGCGGGAGGAGGCCGTCTCGCGCGGCCTCTCCATCTCGGAGTGGGGCATCACCGAGATCGAGAGCGGCACCGTTCACCGGATGGCGACCGAGGACGAGGTGTACGCGTTCCTCGGCTACTCGCCGATTCCGCCGGAGGCCCGCGAGAACACCGGCGAGCTGGAGCTGGCCCGCAAGGGGCCGTTCCCGCGGCTCGTCGAGGTGGCCGACATCCGCGGCGACCTGCACTCCCACACGACGGCGTCGGACGGCCACGGTTCGATCGCCGAGATGGCGGCCGCGGCGATGGAGAAGGGATACGAGTACCTCGCCATCACCGATCACTCGCACGGCGTCGGCATGGGCATCGGGCTGGAGCCCGAGGAGTGCCTTGCGCACGCCGAGCGGATCCGCGAGCACGCCGCCACGCTGCCGGATACGTTCCACCTGCTGGCCGGCGTCGAGGTCGACGTGATGAGCGACGCAACGCTCTGCTACTCCGACGAGGTGCTCGCGTCGCTGGACTGGGTGGTCGCGTCGGTCCACCAGAGCCAACGCCTCGACCGGGACCGGATGACGGCTCGGCTGGTGGCGGCGGCGTCGAACCCGCACGTCGACGTGATCGGGCACCCGTCGGGCCGGCAGCTGGGCGAGCGCGAGCCGTACGACTTCGATCTCGAGGCACTGATCGCGGCCTGCCTCGAGCATGGCACCTTCCTCGAGATCAACGCCAACCCGCGCCGCCTCGACCTGGCGCCGCCGGCGGCGCGGCTGGCGATCGAGGCGGGGGTCGGCATCATCGTCTCGACCGACGCGCACCGCATGGCGACGCTCGACTTCATGCGCTACGGCGTGGCCACTGCCCGCCGCGCCTGGGCGACGCCGGCTGCGATTCTGAACACGCTCCCGTACGCCGATCTGCGCGCCCGCCTGAAGCCGTAGCCGCGCGCATTCGTGCGCGTTCCAGGACCGGGGTCTGACCCCGAAACGCCCGGCCACGGGGGTCAGACCCCAGAACGCTTCGTGCCGGAACTGCCAACTATCGCGCGACGCGGCACGGGTTTGGCGTGAGATGACCGGGAGCTTGCGCCCGGGCGCACGAAGTTCGCGCTAGCGTCAGGCGGTCAGCGGGGCGAGCTCGGAGTCGCCCGTCTGCGTCAGGCGGCGGAGGGTGCCGTCGGCCTCGATCACGTATGCGCCGAGCCGGGTCAGCGGGGGCGAGTAGGCGTGGATCGAGACGGCCAGGCGCGGCGTCTCGTTGTGCATCCGGTGCACGTGCGAGGGGTCGAACGAGAACCGGTCACCGGCTCGGTACGTCGTCCGCAGCGGCGCGGCGCCGATCGTCAGGCGCTCCTCGACCACCTCGCCCTCCACCACCGCGACGGCGCCGCAGGAGGAGTCGTGGTCGTGGTAGCCGGTGTCGTGGAACTGCATCCACGACAGCACCCACACGTCGACATCGTCGTCCAGCAGGAGCCGCTCGAACCGGCGCCGCTCCGGGTCCTCGTGCACGAGCGACCGCCATGCGCCCTCCTCGGCGAGGCGACAGACCAGCTCGTGCAGCTCTCTCTCGGACACGGCGGCGCTCCTGTAACGATTCACTGAACCGATTCACATTCAACGCTGTTCACCGGCCGTTGTCAATTGGCAGTCGCCGCAGCCTGCTGGCCGGACTACCCTGTCGGAGTCGTGCCAAGCCCCCCGAAGCGCGCCACGATCCGCCAGCTCGCCGCGAAGACCGGGCTGTCGCCGGCCGCCGTCTCCTACGCGCTGCGCGGCATCCAGGTGTCGGCCGAGACCCAGGTCCGCGTCCAGGAGGCCGCGGCCGAGATGGGCTACGAGGCCGATCCGATCGCCCGCGCCCTCCGCGGTGGCGCAACCGGCATGGTCGCGCTGCTGGTCGGGAGCCTCTCCGACTTCTTCACGCAGGAGATGTCGCGGGCGGTGCAGCGGGAGCTGCGCGCCGCTGATCGCCACACCCTGGTGGCCGACGCCGACGGCACGCCCGGTCTCGAGCTCGAGCTCGCGCGCCGGCTCGTCGACCACCGCGTCGACGGCATCATCGTCTCACCGATCGGGCCGCCCAGCGGCGACTGGGCCGCGATCGCCGAGCGCGTGCCGGTGGTCACCATCGGCGACGCGCTGCCGGGGGTGCCGACCGCCGGCGAGGTGGTGTTCGACAACGACAAGGGCGTCGAGGACACTCTCCGCCACCTCCACGGCCTCGGTCACCGGCGCGTTGCCGTCCTGTCATGGGCGGTCGAGACGTCTCCCGGCCGCCGCGCCGAGCGAGCGGTCGAGCGCGCCACGCGCGCGCTCGGCATCGAGTGCGAGATCGTCCCGTGCGCCTACTCGCTGAACGGCTCGCGGCCGCTCGCGGTGGAGCTGCTGTCGAGCCCCGATCGCCCGAGCGCGGTCTTCTGCATGTCGGACTCGATTGCCTACGGCGTGTACGCGGCGTGCGCCGAGCTCGGCCTGCGGATCCCGCAGGACGTCTCCGTCGCCGGGTTCGACGACCACCCGATCTCGCGGCTCCTGCAGCCGCCGCTGACGACGACCGACTGGGGCGCGGAGTCCGTCGCCCGCTCCGCAACCGGCTTCCTGATCGCCGCGCTCGGCGGCACCATCGGTGACCGTCACCGGCTGGTCGAGCCGACGCTGCGCCCGCGGGCCTCGACCGGTCCGGTTCCGGACTAGAAGGCGAACTCGGGCGGCGCGTTCTCGACCGCCGCGCCGTCGTCCGGCACGAACTCCGGGCCGACCACGAACAGCTCCGACTCGGCGATGTAGTTCGAGACGAACGTGCTCCGCGCGATGACCTTGCCGTTCTTGCGGATGATGCGCTCGACCGAGATCGAGAAGCCCTCCTGCCCGGCCGTCCGCTGCGCCTTCTCGGCGCCCTTCAGCGCCGGGTTCAGGATGTAGCGGGCCTTCGGCTTCACCTGGTCGTGGGGCTTGCCCGGGACCTTCTCGACCCGCAGCCCGCGATCGGTGGAGTAGAGCGTCACCGTCATCGTCGAGGCGCTGGCCGACGCGCGGATCAGGACACCGTACTTCGAGTCGTTCTTGAACAGCAGGTCGGGGCCGCCATCGGCCACGGTCGCATCCATGCCCATCGCGTAGTGCGAGATGTACCAGGCGTGGTTGACGCGCGACTTGATCGGCAGGCCGGCGTAGAAGGCGGCGTCGAAGACCGTCGTCGCGACCTGGCAGACGCCGCCGCCGATGGACGGCAGCAGCAGGCCGCCGACGATCGCCTGGCCCTCCTTGAACCCGCGTTCGGGCGTCCGCGGCCCGACGCGCTTGTTGAAGGAGAACGTCTGCCCGGGCTTGATGACCTGACCGTCCAGGAATCTCGCCATCAGCTGCACGTTGTAGACCCGGTTCGGAGAGGACGCCCCGAGGTCGGTCGTGACGGAGGAGATCTTCTCGCGGATCCCGAGTGCTCGCGCGCCGCCGGTCGTCAGCGAGGGCACGATCGGGCCGAGCACGACCGCCGCCGTGTGGCTGTTGCCGGTCAGCACTGCCGCGAGCATCGCGTTGCCGGTCTGCTCGCCGTCGATGCCGCGCCCGTTCTTGTGCTTCACGACGCGGGCCTTCGCGCCGTCCGTCTTCCAGTGCGCGTTGACCGCCGGACGGGAGAGGTCGGCGGCGTCCGCGGCGAGCGCGCTGCGCAGGCCGACGGGGGCGATCGTGAGGGCGAAACCGGTGCCGGCTCGCTTGACCCGCAGGAGCGGCGCGAGCTCCTTGGGCGTGATCTGCCCCAGCTTCTGGTCCTTGTAGGTGAGCGTGATCGGCTTGGCCAGCAGCTTCTTCGCGTCGTCGGCCGTGGCGGCGGCGGCGGCCGTCGAAATCGCCGGCTTGGTGACGGCCGGCGCGATTGTGACCGCACCGTCGCGGCGGATGGCGGCGAGCGCAACCGCGCGCAGCGTCGCAGCGTCGTCGTAGACGAGGCCGTCCTCGGCGGGCACGACGCCGACCGTGCCGTCGGCCTGGACGACTGGCTTCGCGTTGCGCGGCTTCTGCTCCAGCGCCGCGAGCTCCTTCGGCAGGGTCAGCCTGGTCGGGTACGTGAGCACCGGGTCGATGCTCGCCGACGTCAGGTACGGCAGCAGTCGCGCCTGCACGCGGCCGGTGTTGTAGGCGCGGTCGATCGTGGCCGCGGCGTCGAGGCCGATGCCGAGCTCGGAGGGCACGACGTCGGCCGTGGTGTCGCCGACGCGGACGGTGACGGGCGCCGACAGCCGGTCGCCGAGGTCGTGCACGATGCGCGCCCGCGCGTCGGTGCGGCTGAGGCCGCCGAGGTCGACGCCGGCGACGTCGGTGCCGGACATCACGGAGCCGCTGGTCAGCAGCGCGTGCGCGCCGAGCGCGGCCGGAAGAAGGACTACCGCGACCAGTACCGAAAGGCGTACGCGGCGACGCCGGCGGAGTTCTTGCCGCCGCGCTGCACGGGAAATCCCGTCATAGGTCGTGTACTCGCGCGTCGCCACCAGGTGCCGGCCCGGGTCGGGGGTCGGACACAGGGTACGAGATCCCGGGCGTCGCCGGGTACGATTGTCTGCGATGTCCGCGTCCACCGGCAGCGGAGCGGGCGACGACCGGCGTCGCGAGGCGACCTTTACCTGGGTCTCGACGGGGCGTCGTATCGCCGCCGCCCGCGTCGGCAGGCGGTGGGCCGACATCCGCGGCTCGTTGCTGGCCGCCGCCGCGCTCGCCCTCCTCCAGGCCGCCCTGGTCTACGTCGGCCTGCGCGCCGTGCAGGAGCTTGGCCTGTCGCTGTTCCTGCTGGTGCCGATCGTCGCGGTCACGACGCTGATGCTCGTCACGTGGCTCGGGCTCGTCCGTCATGCGTTCGGCGCCGTCGTGCCGCTCGGGCAGGCGCCGGCGGCGAAGATTCTCGAGATCGTCGAAGCGTGCCGGACGCCGCTGCGCGACGGTCTCACGGAGACAGCGGCGATGGTGGTCGCCCACGTGACGAATTCGCGGCTCGGCTACGGGGCGGTGGCCGTCACCGACCGCACGACCGTGCTCGCGCACGCGGGGCTGGCGTCCGACCACCACGGCGCCGGCACCGGCGCCCCTCCCGGCGCGGTGGCCGCGATGGCGGCCCGCCGCGTGGCCCGCCTGCCGGTCGGCTGGGGCCACGGCTGCGACGGGCGCGACTGTCCCCTGCGATCCGCCGTGGTCGCGCCGCTGGCCACCCGGTCGGGCGTCGTCGGCTCGGTGATCCTCTTCTCCGAGGGCGCCCTGAACGTCTCCGATCGCGACCGGGCGATCGCGCAGAGCCTCTCCGATCTGCTCTCGACCGAGCTCCAGGTCGGCGAGCTCGACGTGCATGCGAACGCCGCGGCGAGCGCGG
The DNA here is from genome assembly GCA_038321545.1 of Gaiellales bacterium. GTDB lineage: Bacteria > Actinomycetota > Thermoleophilia > Gaiellales > F1-60-MAGs149 > VFJZ01. The sequence goes on along the minus strand of JBBQFB010000008.1, from coordinate 10,878 downwards.
AGCTGGCCGCGCTCCAGGCCCAGATCGAGCCGCACTTCCTGTTCAACGCCCTGAACACGATCGCCGCCTTCTGCCGTACGCAGCCCGACGATGCGCGGCGGCTCGTGCTCGCGTTCGCCGACTACTGCCGCTCGTCGTTGCGCCGGCCGGGCGCGTTCGTCGACTTCGCCGACGAGCTCGGCCACGTCGACGCCTACCTGGCGCTCGAGGAGGCGCGGTTCGGCTCGTCGCTCGAGATCGAGCGACGCATCGCGCCCGCCGCACTCTCCGCGCGGGTACCGCCGTTCCTGGTGCAGCCGCTGGTCGAGAACGCGATCAAGCACGGCAAGACCGACCGGCCGCTGCGGGTCACCATCAGCGCCGTCGTCCGCTTCGGCCGGCTGCGGGTGTCGGTGCGCGACAACGGCCGCGGGATCCCCCCGCAGATCGCCGAGCGGGTGCTCGAGGCGGGCGTCGGTTCGGGTGCCGCAGGCCTCGGTCTGGCGTCGGTCGATCAGCGCCTGACCGCGCTGTACGGCGAGGACGGCCGATTGCGGATCGTGTCGTCGCCCCTATTCGGTACCGTGGTCTCCGTGCTGATCCCGGTCCTCCCGCCCGAACGGTGACGCTGCTCGCCCTGATCGTGGACGACGAGGCGCCGGCCCGCGCGGAGCTGCGGTTCCTGCTCGAGGGCATCGGCGGCGTCGAGGTGGTCGGCGAGGCGGCCTCCGTGCGCGAGGCGCTCGCGCTGGCCTCGCGCGTCGACTACGACGTCGTGTTTCTCGACATCAGCATGCCCGACCTGACCGGCATGGATGCGGCCCGCGAGCTCTCGACCTGGCCGCGCAGCCCTGCCGTGGTGTTCGTCACCGCCCACGACGACCACGCCATCCAGGCGTTCACGGTGGACGCGATCGACTACCTGCTGAAGCCGGTGTCGGAGGAACGCCTGGCCCGCTGCCTGCAACGCGTGCTGGCGCTGCGGGCCGGAGGGGATCCACGGCGGGCGGCCGGCGCGGAGCTGCAGAAGGTTCCGGTCACGCGCAAGGGCCAGACGCTGCTGCTGGACGCCGACGAGGTGCTGTACGCGGAGGCGGACGGCGACTACTGCTGGATCCACGCCGACGGCGAGCGGCTGCTCTCGACGCAGTCGATGCGCGAGCTGGAGGACGCGCTGTCGGCGACCGTCTTCTTCCGCATTCACCGCTCGTACCTCGTGAACCTGCGCCGCGTCGTTGCGCTCGAGACGGTGGCTCCAGGTCGCTCGGGCGTCCGGCTGGCGGATGGCACGGTGCTCGAGGTGGCGCGGCGCCAGACCCGCGCCCTCAAGCAGCACCTCGGCCTGCGGTAGCGGCGGTTACCCCGCCAGGACGCGCAGCAGCTCGGTGACGCCCTCGGTGCCGTCGACCGCGAACGTGGCTGCTTCGACGAGGCCCGGCGGCATCTCCGGCGATCGCACGGCGACGGCGACGTCGACCACGCGGAACGCATCGATGTCGGTCGTGTCGTCACCGGCGTAGAGGCTGGTCTCGATGCGCCGGTGCAGCAGCAGCCGGCGCACGGCGGAGCCCTTGTCGACCGGGATCGGCGGCAGCACCTCGAGCGTCATCCGGCCGAACCGCGCGACCAGCCCGGTGGCGGTGACGACCGGGACGGCGTCGCGCTCCAGCGCAGCCCGCGCGGCGTCGGGGTCGGGCGCCTCGCGATAGTGGAGTGAGAGCGTCGCCCCCTTGTCTTCCACCCACGCTCCGGCCGTCGCGGCGATCGGGACGAGCTCCCGCCCGAGCCGGTGGATCTCGTGCAGCCAGACGGCCGCATCGGGCACGACGTGCACCCGTCCGGCGGTCATGGTCTCGAGCCCGTGGTTGCCGGAGATCACCAGCCCGTCGACGGGTACCAGGCGGGCCGCGTCAACGGCGGCTCGTCCGGAGACGCAGGCCACGAGGCCGTAATGACCGGCCAGCGTCCCGAGCAGCTGGAGGGTCGCTGCGGGGACGCCGGCCTGGTCGGGATGCGGCGCGATCGGGGCGAGCGTTCCATCGATGTCGAGGACGATCGCGGCCCGAGTGGGGTCGCGCCTGAGCGCCGCGAGAAGTTCCACGCGGCCAGTTTACGTGGGCCTAGAGCGGGCGCTGGGCGCCGCGCGGGCCGAAGAGGCGCATGCGCAGCCGGCCGGTGTGCCGGGGCGTGGTCGAGCGGGGCGAGATGCGCGACTCAACGATGCGACGCGCTTCCTCAAGGCGGTAGATGGGATCGTTGTTCAGCATGGACTAGATATTGCCATATAGCTATGCACATAGCAAGCGTGGATTTATATGGCTTGGCTCTGAGGTATAGTTGAGCGGCTATGCCATTCGACGGTGAGACCACGACTGCCACCCTCCCCGCGACGACGGGCGCGGTCGTCAGCACGTCGGCCGCTGTAGAGCTGACCTGGCTCGTGATGTCGATCTCCGAGGTCTCGAAGCACACGTCGTCGGACGAGGAACAGGTCGCGGCCGTGCGCGCCGAGTATCCGGAGCTGATCGAGCGCATCGAGACGTTCTGGACGGATGGCGGCTGGTGGGGCGAGCTGCTCGTGATCGCCGACCGCAGCGACACGCTGCTCGATCCCGACCCGACCGCCTTGCTCGACTTCATCCTCGGGGGGGTGGGCGAGGGCCCGGTCAACCTCGAGACCGAGAGCGACCAGGACCGCGCGGCGATCATCGACCGCCTCGGGCGCCTGCAGCGCGACTCGCGCTTGCGGACGAGATACGTCGCCGTGTTGCGTGACCTCTGGGACGCCACCCTCGGCCGGTTCGGAGACCAGGCGGACGCCGAGGCGACCGCCGTCACCTGGCGCGAGCGGCTCGCCGCCGGCGCCGCCCCGATCGATCTGCTGTCCGAGAAGCACGTCGGGCGGCGGCCCGAGTGGACGGGCGCGATCCGCGCTGCGGCCCGAACCGGGACGCTCCTGCTGACGCCGGTCCTGTGCTGCCGCGGCGGCCACATCGTCGCGACCGGCCGGGTGCTGTCGGTCGCCGCCCCGGCCGACGCGCACGACTCGCTGACGGCGCGGCGCTTCTACGCCGGCGAGGTCGCCTCCCGGCTGAAGGTGCTGTCCGACCCGACCCGGGTCACGCTGCTCTCGCAGCTGGCGTGCGACCCGATGTCGGTGACCGAGCTGGCCCGTATCTACGACCTCGCCCAGCCGACGGTGTCGATCCACGTGCGCCAGCTCCGGGAGGCCGGGCTCGTCGAGTCGAAGAAGGTCGGCGGCCGCACGATCTACTCGGTGCCGCACGACCGCGTCCAGCAGCTGCTGGACGAGACTGGCGACCTGTTGTTGCGGTTCTGCCGCGCCCCCGGCCCTGACGGCCCCTAAATCTAGCGCCCGAGCTGCTGGTCGGCCTGTTCCTTGATGGACTGGACGATCGACGGGTCGCGGAGCGTGGTGGCGTCGCCGATCTGGCGGCCCTCCGCCACGTCCTTCAGGAGCCGGCGCATGATCTTGCCCGACCGCGTCTTCGGCAGGTCGGTCGTGAACAGCAGCATCCCGGGCCGTGCGAACTTGCCGATCTGGGTCGCGACGTGCTGGAGCAGGTCGCGGCGCAGCTCGTCGGTCTGCTCGACCCCGTCGATCGTGATCACGAACGCGCAGATCTGCTCGCCCTTGATCGCGTCGTGCGCGCCGATCGCCGCCGCCTCGGCGACGGCCGGATGCTGGACGAGGCTCGACTCGATCTCGGTCGTCGAGATGCGGTGGCCGGCGACGTTGATCACGTCGTCCACGCGCCCCATCAGCCAGAAGTCGCCGTCGGCGTCGGTCTTGGCGCCGTCGCCCGTGAAGTAGACGTCGCGTCCGAACTTGCTCCAGTAGGTCTGCACGAACCGGTCGTCGTCGCCCCACAGGGTGCGGAGCATCGCCGGCCACGGGCGCTTCAGCACCAGGTAGCCGCCGCCTCCGCGCGGCACCTCGGCGCCGTTCTCGTCCACGATCATCGCCGCGATGCCCGGCAGCGGGTGCGTGGCCGATCCGGGCTTGGTGGTCGTGATGCCCGGCAGCGGCGAGATCATGATCGCGCCGGTCTCGGTCTGCCACCACGTGTCGACGATCGGGCAGCGGGCGCCGCCGATGCGCTCGTGGTACCACATCCATGCCTCGGGATTGATCGGCTCGCCGACCGATCCGAGCAGCCGCAGGCTGGACAGGTCGTGCTTCGCGACGTGGTCGTCGCCGGCCTTCACGAACGCCCGGATGGCGGTCGGCGCGGTGTAGTAGATGCTGACGCCGTGCCGCTCGATGATCTCCCAGTGCCGCGACCAGGTCGGGTGCTCGGGCGTGCCTTCGTACATGACGCCGGTGGTGTGGTTCGCGAGCGGGCCGTAGACGATGTAGGAGTGGCCGGTCACCCAGCCGCAGTCGGCCGCGCACCAGTAGACGTCGTCGGGCCGGATATCGAACACCCACTGGTGGGTCATCATCGTGCCGAGCAGATAGCCGGCGGTCGTGTGGCAGATGCCCTTCGGCTTGGCCGTGGTGCCGCTCGTGTAGAGCAGGTAGAGCACGTCCTCGGCACCCATCCGCTCGGGCGCACAGTCGCTGGAGGCGTTGGCGACCGCGTCGTGCCACCAGACGTCGCGGCCGTCCGTCCACGCCACCTCGTTCTCCGTGCGGCGGACGACGAGCACGTGGTCGATGGACGAGCAGTTGGCGACGGCCTCGTCGGCCATGTCCTTCAGCGGCACGACCGTGCCGCGGCGCCAGGCTCCGTCGCACGTGATCAACACCTTGCAGGCCGCGTCGTCGATGCGGTCGGCGAGCGCGGTCGACGAGAAACCGCCGAACACGACGGAGTGCGCCGCGCCGATGCGGGTGCAGGCCAGCATCGCAATCGGCAGTTCCGGCACCATGCCCATGTAGATCGCGACCCGGTCGCCCCGCTCGACGCCGAGCTCCTTGAGCGCGTTCGCGCAGCGCGAGACCTCGTCGCGCAGCTCCGTGTAGGAAATGCGGCGCTCCTCGCCGGGCTCGCCGATCCAGATCAGCGCCGTCTTGTCGCCGCCGCCGGCCTCGATGTGGCGGTCGAGGCAGTTGTACGAGACGTTCAGCTCGCCGTCGGCGAACCACTTGTAGAAGGGCGGGTTGGAGTCGTCCAATACCTCGGTCGGCTCCTTGAACCAGGAGATCTCACGCAGCGCGTGTCCTTGCCAGAAGGCGCGGAAATCGGCGTCCGCCTGGGCGTAGATCTCGGGCGACGAGATCCGCGCACGGGCCGTGAACTCCGCCGGCGGCGGGAACCGCCGGGTCTCCGACAGCAGCGCTTCGATCGCCTCGCTCATTCGGACTCCTTCCCGTTCGCCGCCGAAGGCTAACGCGAAAGCTCATGCCTCGCGGGGGTTCTGGGATACCATCGAGTGAGACGGCATGCGTCGCGCCCTGCTCCCAATCCTCGCCGCGGTCGCACTGGCCGCGACTGCTGTCGCTGCTCCCGCAGCAAAGGCCCCTGCGAAAAAGGCGCGCGCCAAGGCGGTCGCGCTGGTCGTGCAGGTGGTGCGGCCGAGCGCCGATCCGGTCGCGCTGGGCGCGTTGCACACGCGCACCGGCTCCGCCACCGGCCAGGGCGACTACGCCTTCCCCGAGGACGGTTCCGCCGTTCGCGTGGCCGGTTCCACGACGTCCGTCCTGGCCTCCGCGTCGGGCACCCGGGCGTCGGCGCACACCGAGGTGACGAGCAGCACCGTGTCACTGCTCGGCGGCCTCGTGACGGCCGCCTCGCTCCGCGTGGCAGCCGGCGCCGACGCCGATCGCGGCCGGGCGAAGTCGGCCATCCGGTCGCGCGTCTCCGGTCTGCGGGTAGCGGGCGTGGCGGTCAACGCCGGCGCGAACGACGTCATCGACCTCCCGGGCGTCGGAACCCTTACGGTCGGTGAGACGGTCGAGGCGATCCGCTCGCCGGGCGGCCGCCGCACGTTCACGGTCGCGCTGCACCTGCGCCTCGCAAAGGCCGCTGCCGGGCTGCCGGCCGGCTCCGAGATCCTCGTCGGCTACGCCGAGGGCGGCGCTGCGGCACCGAAGCCGCCGGCCGTCGTGAAGACGGCGATCGCGGCCACGACCACCACCGCCACGACCACGCCGGCCGTCGCCTCGACGCCGCTGCCGCCGGTCGAGACCGGCAACGGCGGCGGCCGCGACACGTCGCGCACCCAGCAGCCGCCGGCCGGCGGATTCACGCGCACGCCGCCGATCCGCCCCGAGACGAAGGCCGAGCTGCTGAGCGGCCAGTACGTGTTCCCGGTGGTCGGCGGCGCCCGCTACTCCGACGACTTCGGCGGTCCCCGCGCCGAGACCGGCTTTCACCAGGGCATCGACCTGTTCTCGGCAAACGGCACCCCGCTCGTGGCCGTGCACGACGGCACGCTGTTCCGCGTCGGCTGGAACCGGCTCGGCGGTTGGCGCCTCTGGCTGGACGACGGCCAGGGCAACTTCTTCTACTACGCGCACCTGTCCGCGTACAGCGACCTCGCGGTCGACGGCGCGAAGGTGCACACGGGCGACGTGATCGGCTACATGGGCGACACCGGCGACGCCAAGGGCACGCCGTTTCACCTGCACTTCGAGATGCATCCCGACGGCGGCTGGGCCGTGCCGCCGATCGCCTACGTGTCGGCGTGGGAGCACGCCACCCCGGGCGTCGGCACGGGCGCGCCCGCGACGACCCTCGCGCCGCCCGTCGCCGGTGCCGCGACCGGGACGCTTCCGCCGGCCGCAACGCCCGAGGGCGCGGAGCTGGAGGGGGTCACCGACATCTCGCAGGCCAGCGGTCTCGACGACGCGGCGCTCGTGCAGTCGGCCGGTGGTGGCTCGGAGGGCTCCGGTCCGATGCCCGAGCCCGACGCGATCGTCGCGGTCGGGTCCGAGAACCAGCCCGGCTTCGTCGGCCTGACGGGCTAGCCGCCGACGCGCGGCGGCCCGGTCGAGGGCCGCAGTGCCGCGATCACCGGCACGTCGATGCGTCCCGCCTCGCGGTGGTCGAGGGCGGCGATGATCGCGACCGCCATCGCCTCGCCGACGTTGCTCAGGCAGGTGATCGCCGGCGTGACGTAACGGATGTGGTCCGACTCGAAGAAGCACGCCAGCGAGAGGTCGTCCGGCATCCGCAGGCCGCGCTCCCGCAACACCAGCAGCGCGCCGGCGGCCAGCATCGGGCTGGCCGCCAGGATCGCAGTCGGCGGGTCGGGCAGATCGAGCAGCCGGGCGGCCGCGGCCTCGCCACCCGGCAGCGTCCAGCCGTCGGCGGCGAGCAGATCGGGGTCGGACTCGATGCCGGCGGTGGCGAGGGCCTCCAGGTGACCGGCGCGGCGGTCGACGCCGGTGGAGCCGTCCAGCGCGCCGCACAGCAGCGCGATGCGCCGATGCCCGAGCGAGATCAGGTGCTCCGTCAGCAGGCGCGACCCGCCGTGGTCGTCGATGCAGACACAGGCCTGCCGCGGGTCGGGCGGCCGGTCGCCGAAGTACACGACGCGGATGTCGCGCCGTCGCAGCAACTGCGCCGCGTCCGGTGCGAGGCCGGCCGCCGCCGCGACCACGACGGCGCGGGCGTGCGAGCGGACGAGCACCTCGACCGCCGCGCGCTCGGCGTCACGGTCGCCGTCCGACTCGAACACGAGCACCGTCGAGCCGCCCCGCTGGAGCGCCCGGTGGACGAGCCGGAAGACCTCGCCGGAGAGCGGGCTGTCGAGCGACGGCACGACGATGCCGACCGCCCTCGTCGTCGCGCGGCGCAGGTCGCGCGCGCGCTCGTCCGGCACGTACTCCAGGTCGGCGATCGCCTTCTCGACGCGTGCGCGGCGATCCGGCGACACCGGCACGGCGCCCGTCACGACCCGCGAGGCGGTCGCGATCGAGACGCCGGCCAGCCGAGCGACCTGCTCGAGGGTCGGGTTCGGGCGGCCGGGGCCGTTGGCGCGTCGCGTCATGTTGTGACGAACGTACCAAGTCCTTTCAGCACTTTCACTGGGAGACGGCCGGCGACCTGTTCCGGGCCAGCAGCCAGGCGAGCACCAGGGACCCCGCGAAACCGAGCGCGCCGGCCAGTCCGTACGTCGCGCGGACGCCGAGGAGGGCGATCACGCCACCGCCGGCGCCGAGGCCGATGCCGAGCGCGGCGATCCAGATCGCTTCCTGCGCGGCCATCACGCGGCTCCGCACGTGATCGGGCGTCGAGCGCTGGACGATCGTCTCCTCGGCAACGGCCGAGATCGAGTTCAGGAACCCGGCGAGGGCCAGCAGCGCCACCGCCGACGCCAGCCATGGCGCCGCTCCGATGGCGCCCAGGGCCACCGCCGCGAGGCCCGCGCCCCAGACCAGCGCCGGCAGCTCGCCCCGCCGCGCGACGACGCGGCGCGATATCAGCGAGCCGATCAGTGACCCCCCGGCCCAGCCGGAAACCATGATCCCGTAGCCGAGCGAGCCCGCACCGAGCAGGCGGGCCATCGGCAGCTCCGCGACCAGCATCAGGCCGATCCCGATCAGGAACAGAAACCAGCCGATCGCGAGCGACCGAAGGAACGGTGACCCGGCGACGAACCGGAACCCGGCCATCGCACCGCCGCGCAGCGGTCCCTCGCGCTCCTCCGAGAACCGGCCCCGGACGGATGCGATCAGCGCCGCGGAGACGACGAACGTGACGGCGTTGACGGCGAACGCCGCACCCGGACCGACGGTGCCGTAGAGGAGACCGCCCGTCACCGGCCCGACCAGCGCGCCGAAGGTGCGGCCTGCGGACACGAGCCCGTTGGCCCACGTGAGGTCGTCCGCCGGCGTCAGGTTCGGGATCGCGGCGGTGGCGGCCGGGTTGAACGGCGACTCCGCGAGGGCGGCGACGACCGTCAGCCCGAGCAGCCCGACGGGCGTGTGGACGAGCGCGATCGCGGCGAACGAGGCGGCGCCGGCGAGGTCGGAGATGATCATCACGCGACGGCGGTCGAAGCGGTCGCCGAGCGAGCCGGCGATCGGTGCCACGAGGCCGCCGACGCCGATCCACGCCAGCAGCGCGGCGCTCACCCAGGCGGCGGAGCCGGTACGGTCGAGCATCGTCGCGACGATCGCGACGTAGGCGGCCTCGGCGCCGGCGATCGAGACGGCGCGGGCGACCGCGATCCGCCTGACGTGAGGCCGGTGGCTATGGGTACTGGGAGTCGGAGACATGGCACGGAAAGGGGTCGGAGGTCGGCGGCTGCGGCCCACGACGGGCCGGGCGAGCGGGAGGCGGGTGCCGGCTCGGGCGTCAGGCGAGCGGCAGGCGCGGCATGGTGGCCGCGCGCACGCCCGAACCGGCGGCCGGATAGGCCACGGGGTTCGGTGTAGGCGTGTGCTGCTTCACGAGACGGTTCCTTCCGTGCCAGGGCCGGCACGTGTGGCAAACGATACGGGACGCGTCGGATTCATGCAACCAGCAGCGCGGCGACGTTAGGCTGCACGCGTGTCCGGACTGCCGCTCGATGCCCCGCGAGCCGACGCGCTGCGGCGCGCGGCCGATCACATCGAGCGGGCGTGGTCGTCGTTCGACCACGCCCGAGACGGCCAGCCCGGCCTCGGCGACGCGCTCGGGCGGGTGCTCGCGGGCGGCCTGCCGGAGGACGCGACGCCGGTGCTGACGGCCCTCGACGACGCGGCCCAGGTGCTGGACGAGAGCCTCGCGCCGGCCCGGCCCCGGTACTTCGCGTTCGTCGGGTCGTCCGGCCTCGAGGTGGCGGTCCTGGCCGACGCGCTGGCCTCCGCCTACGACGTCAACCTGGCCACGCACGCGGGGGTCGCGGACCTGGTCGAGCGACAGGCACTGGACTGGGTCGGCCGGTTCGTGGGCTACCCGGCCACGGGCGGCGCCTTCACCAGCGGCGGGATGATCTCGAACCTGACCGCGCTGGTGGCGGCGCGCGAGTTCGCGCTGCCCGGCGTCCGCGAGACGGGGCTGTACACACGGCCCGCGGCGCTCTACTGCTCGGCCGAGGCGCACTACAGTGTGCAGCGGGCGGCCGAGGTGCTGGGCATCGGTGCCGGCAACGTGCGCTCGATCCCGTTCGACGAGCGACGGCGGATGATCGCCTCCGACGCCGCCGCCGCCATCGACGCCGACGTGGCGGCGGGCATCGTCCCGGTCGCCGTCGTGGCCACCGCGGGCACGACGCTGACGGGTGCGGTCGACCCGATCGGCGAGCTGGCGGAGGTCTGCGCCGCGCGCGGCGTGTGGCTGCACGTCGTCGGCGCCTACGGCCTGCCCGCAGCCGCTGCGCCGGCGACCCGGTCGCTGTTCGCCGGGCTCGACCGCGCCGACTCCGTCTCGGTCGACGCCCACAAGTGGCTGTACCTGCCGAAGGCGTGCGGCGTCGTGCTGGTGCGCGACCGGGCCGCGCTGGAGCGCGCGTTCGTGCACGAAGAGGCCTACATGCTGCACGGCGACGACGGCCTGAACGCCGTCGACCGCACGCTCGAGTACTCGCGGCCGTTCCGTGCGCTCAAGCTCTGGCTCGCCTTCCGCGTGCACGGCGCCGCGGCATTCCGCGACGCGATCGGCGACAACCTCCGCCTCGCGCAGCGCCTGGCCGAGATCGTCCGCGCGCACCCCGAGCTCGAGCTGGTCGTGGCCGAACCGCAGCTGTCGACCGTCCCGTTCCGCCACGTCCCGCCCGGGGTCGCCGACCTGGACGCGCACAACCTCGGGCTGGTCGAGGCGCTGCAGCACGACTCGCGCGTCTACGTGTCGTCGGCGTCGATCGACGGCCGCGCCTGCCTGCGGCCGTGCATCGTCAACTTCCGCACCACGGAGGACGACGTGCAGGCGCTCGTCGACGTGACCGTCGAGCTGGGTCGCTCGCTGGCTAGGTCTTGACGGCGATCGTCATGCCGTCGGCGAT
>JBBQFB010000007.1:0-42299 GCA_038321545.1 Gaiellales bacterium | reverse complement strand
GCTGCTCGGGCTGCAGCGCCTCGCCGAGGCGGGGCTGCACACCCCGACGCTGGACGGCGCGGCGATCGCCGGCGGCCTCCACGAGGCGTCGCTCGCCTCGCCGGACGAGACGGGTGCCGGCGCGTCGCTGCTCGTCGGCTCGAGCGGGATCCTGCTGGTCGCGCACCGGCTCGCCCCGTCCGACGCCACGGCCGACGCGCTCGCCGCTGCGATCGCCGACAACATCGAGCACCCGGCGAACGAGCTACTGCTCGGCGCGCCGGGGACGATGCTCGCAGCGAAGGCGATGCACGCCCGCACCGGCGACCCGCGCTTCTCGGTGCTGTGGCGCGCAAGTTCGCGCACGCTGCTGGCCCGCCAGGAGCCGGACGGCATGTGGACGCAGGACATCTACGGCAGCCGCGTGCAGTACATCGGCGCCGGCCACGGCTTCGCCGGCAACGTGCTCGCGCTGACCGGCGCCCCGGAGTGGCTCGACGATGCGGCGGGCGTCGAGACGCGAGCGATCGCGACGGCTCGCGCGCTCGCGATCGTCGACGGCGACCGCGCGAACTGGTCGCCGACCACGAGCGAGGCGCCCGGCAGGCTGCCGCGGGTGCAGTGGTGCCACGGCGCGCCGGGCATGATCATCTCGCTGGCGGGGATCGGGCGGGACGATGACGCGCACGGCGCCCTGCTGGCGGCCGGCGGCGAGCTCGTGTGGCAGGTCGGGCCCGTGACCGGCAACGCCGGCCTCTGCCACGGCACGGGCGGCAACGGCTTCGCCTTCCTGTCGCTGTTCGAGCGGACGGGCGACGAGCGGTGGCTCGACCGAGCCCGGGCGTTCGCGATGCACGCCCTCGACCAGGTGACGCGCCTGAACGCGGCCGACGGGCGCGCCTGGTACACGCTCTACACGGGCGACCTCGGAGCGGCGTTGCTCGCGGCTGCCTGCATCACCGGCGACACGGCGTTTCCCGGCCTCGTCGGCTGGTAGGCGCCGCGCCGTTTGTGCGCGGCACGCCGGGGAACGACTCGGAGATGCGGAATGACGCTCCCGGGGACGGCGGGAACCGGTCGCCGGCCGGCGCTGCGTTGCCCGCGACCCTGCGGGACGAGCTGCGCACGATTTTCGCGGACCGCAGCTGGGGCTATCACGAGCGCGCCGACCTCTCGGCCCTGATCTGCGAGCTGTCCGGAGCGCTCGGGCACTGGGTGCTGGTTGTCCAGATTGACGAGGGAGGCCGGATCGTCGCCTTCTACTCGGTGCTGCCGGTGACGGTGGCGGCCGAGCACCGGGCTGCCATGGCGGCGTTTCTGACGCGGATCAACTACGGGCTCAGCCTCGGCAGTTTCGAGCTCGACTTCAGGGACGGCGAGGTGCGGTGCAAGATCATGCTGCCGGTAGGCGACGGGCCGCTCTCGGAGGAGCTCGTCGATCGGTGCATCCGGGCAGGCGGCCGGCTGTGCGAGCTCTACCTCCCCCACGTCGAGGCCGTCGCCGCGGGCGACGACCCGGGGCCGAGCGTGCCGGTGGATGCCGGCCTCGACCGGAGCGGATAGGCGTCGCCGATCCATGCTCGCCCACGGCGCGAATCAGGACGATGGCCGAGACGCCCGCCGAGACGACGTGCGCGCCGTTGGTCCTGACCGATCGTGAGCGCGACGTACTCGCGCTGGTTGCGAATGGTCACACCAACATCGAGATCGGCGCCCGGCTGTTCCTCAGCCGGCACACGGTGAAGGAGTATCTGAGCGGCGCGATGCGCAAGCTCGAGGTGTCGAACCGCGTCGCGGCGGCCCTCGAGGCGACACGGCGCGGGCTGATCGTCCCGTCGGCGTCGACGGCCGATGAGCCGCGCTGGCGAATCACGGCCCCGGTCGACACGACGGGCACGATCGGTGCGTCCGTCGCCGATCACGACATCCGCATGGCGCCGATCAAGGTCCGCGGCACGCGCGCCCGTGCGGCCGATCGGCGGCAGGGCTAACCGGAGACGGCCCGGCGGTCGCCGGGAGGGCGCCGCAGAAGCCGCCTCCCGTGCGATTCACCGGACCTGGCGCCGGCCGAGGGCTGTCGCTCGAATCGCTGCTCGAACCATCGCGGAACTTGCCGGTCCCGCCTGGAGAGCAGTGCCCCTGACACGCGTTGCCAGCGCTGCGCAGCCAGCTGTCCGAGCAGCGCGTCGAGCGCCGCGGCGGTGGCCGGGTCGTCGGGGTCGATGTGCTCGCTCGGCGCGAACTGCGGCGACACGCCAACGACCCACCGATCGCCATTGCCGCGCTCGGTCGCGACCGCCTCGAACCACGACCACGCGCGCGATGTGCGGCAGCGGATGATGCACTCGTCGAGGATCAGCGTCCCGTCCCGCGATGTCTCGGCGAGGGGCCTCGTCACCGCGACGCCGCGGCGACGAGCCGCGACGACCCCGGCTACGACCACCACGCCGAGTCCGCCGAGGACGAGCACCCACGCGACCGGGAACGAGCCTGTCCGCGCCGGCTCGGCAGACACAGCGTGCCTGACTGCCGCCGCCGAGGTACTCGGTGCCGGCGCCCGCGGCGCGGGATCGACGACGGGTGCGGATTCGGTGGTGCCAGAGAGCGGGAACGCGTTCCAGAGCGGCTCCGGATCGGCCGCGACAGCCGGCGCGGCGCCCATCGCCGCAAGCAGCAGCAGGCAGCCGAGGACGAGCAGGCGGGGGAATCTGAGGGATCGCATCAGTGAGTCACCGGATCGTGATCGGGGTTCCAACCGGCAGCAAGCGCTCGAGGCGCAGGATGTCGGCGTTGCGCAGGCGGATGCAGCCGTGCGACACGGCGCCCGGCAAGAGGTCCGGCTGGTCGGTGCCGTGGATCCCGACGAAGCCGCCTGCGGGCCAGTCGGTCAGCGTGGCGGCCCGGGCGCTGGTGCCGAACGCGACCGGGCCGTAGGTCGGGCTGGCGTACTGGTGGAGGACGTCGCGGACGTAGAACTCGCCGGCCGGCGTAGGCGTCGCGTCGCGCCCGACCCCGACCGGCGCGGTGAATACGGGCCGCCCCGCGCGCAACAGCGTGACCGACCGAGCTGCACGATCCACGACCAGGTGCGTGTCGACGGTCTGGTAGCCGCCGAGCGCCTGCCGCGGCACCCAGCCGACCAGGCCATTCGGCAGCGACGCCGTCCGCACCTTCACCCAGAGGCTCGCTCCGACGGTGCGGCGACCGAGCACGGCGACGATGTTGCCCGTCTCCTCGGGCGTCCGCGCGGCGACCGTGACGACGGAGCGGGCATCGGTCGCGGGACGGCTGCGGGCGACGACGCGGCGCAGTACGGGGGCCCACGTGGTGACGTGCTCGTCGGCGAGCGGCTCGGGCGCCCGAATGTCAAGCGCAGAGGCCGGGACCGGCGGCAGGCCGACCAGCGGATCACGCGCGGACGCGCTGGAGGGCGCGGCCGCCGCTGCGGCCCCGCCACGGGCGGCGGGGCCGCTCCCGCCGCACGCCGCCAGTGCGATGGCCGCGCCGGCCAGCACTGCGACGTGGGCGAGCAGCCTGCGGACGCGCAGCGTCATCCGGTGAACTTCGGTCGCCGGCGACTGGCCGTGCGAGGGCGGCGCGCGATGAAGCCGGTGGCGCGGACGAGCGCGAGCACCTCGTCCCGCGACTGGGGTTCGTCGAGCGCCGCGATCACGGGCGGCGCGCCGACCAGAAACCGGATCCACGCTGCGTGCCGCGCCTCGACGGAGTGGATGGAGATGGCCGCCGCGAGCACCTCCGGCGCGTCGATCAGCGGCGCCTGGCCCTTGTATGCGGCGACCGCCAGGTCCTCGAACGCGACGGCGGTCTTCAGGAACACGTCCTGGTTCTCCGTCGTGCCCTGGAAGTCGAAGAACGGCTTGGCCACGGCCGACCGTCCGAGCACCTTCCGCAGCGCTCCGACGTGGGCGCGCTCGACGGCGCCGAGGGTGCGTGCCGCGACGGCGGTCTGCCCGCTGAGCGCCTTGCCGCGCTCGGCCTCGGAGTAGAAGGCGGCCTGCAGCTCCTCGAGCGTGAGGGCATAGTTGAGGATCGCGACGTCGTTCTTGCTCGCGGCGCGTGCGGCCGGAGCCGAGGCGAGCGCCGTGAGCCCAGCCGCACCGGCGGTGACGGCCAGCAGGAAGCGGCGGCGCGACGAGGCATCAGCCGCAGCCCGCGTCTCGGCGATCGCGCCGGCCGGATCGACGGCGTCGACACGGATGTCACCGGTCATGCCAGGCCGGCCTTCTGGAGCGAGCTCGTCACGACGGCCGACGTGACCCCGGGATCGGTCGGCTGCGACGCCGGCGGGTTGCCGACGATCGAGCGGATCCACGCCGCGTGGCGCGCGTCGACCGAGACGATCTTCGCGGCCTCCGCGAGCCCGGCCGTGGTGAGGTTCGTGGCCTGCCCGTTGTAGGCGGCGACGGCCAGGTCCTCGAGCATCGTGGCGGTGGCGGCGATCGTGTCGGCGGACGCCAGCTGCGTCGGGAACGTGAACGCCGTCGCGGTCGGCGCGCCCTGGCCGAGCAGCGTCCGCAGGTAGATGGCGTGGGCTTCCTCGTGGTCGCGGACGGTCTCCACGAACTGACGCAGGTCGCCGGCGGGGAGCGTCGTCGTCGCCGCGGCCTGGCGGTAGAAGGACTCCTGCAGGTCCTCCAGGTGGAGGGCGAACTTGAAGATCTCGGCGTCCTGCTCGCTGGAGGGGCCGGCAGCGCTGAGCGACGGACCGACGAGGCCGACCGCGGACACCACCGCCGCGCCGCCGAGCGTCAGCCCGAGCTGGAGCAGCCGACGTCGTCGTACGACGTCGACTGCCTCGTGCGCGGCCAGAGGAGGGGGTCCCATGCCATGAGACAGCCCGCGGCGAGGCAGGCCGAAACCGCTGCGGGCAAGGTGTACCCACATGGAGGGATCCCCCCACTCGGGGGGGCAGAGAACCTGCGGACACCCTTGAGGACGGCCGAATCCCGCATCGCTGCGGGCTTCGGTGGACAGGGGCGACAGGACTCGAACCTGCGACCCTCGGTTTTGGAGACCGATGCTCTACCAGCTGAGCTACGCCCCTCGGCCGTAAGCCAGTCTATCGCGTCGGTTCAGACCGCGGCGAAGCGCTTGCCGACAGCGTCCCAGTCGACGACGTTCCAGAAGGCGGCGATGTAGTCGGGCCGCCGGTTCTGGTAGTTGAGGTAGTAGGCGTGCTCCCAGACGTCCATGCCGAGCAGCGGCGTGTGGCCCTCGCTGATCGGGGAGTCCTGGTTGGCGGTCGAGTACAGCTTCAGCCCCGAGCCGTCGTGCACCAGCCAGCTCCAGCCGGAGCCGAAGCGGGCGACGCCGTTCTGCCCGAACGTCGCCTTGAAGTCGTCGAACGAGCCGAACGCCGAGCTGATCGCATCGCCGAGTGCACCGGACGGTGCGCCGCCGCCGTTCGGGCCCATCACGGTCCAGAACAGCGAGTGGTTGGCGTGGCCGCCCGCGTTGTTGCGCACGGGGCCCTGCTTGTCGGCCGGAAGCGCCGACAGGCTCTTCAGGACGTCCTCGACGCTCGAGTTCTCCCACTGCGTGCCGGCGAGCGCGTTGTTCGCGTTCGTCACGTACGCCTGGTGGTGCTTCGAGTGGTGGATCTCCATCGTCTTCGCATCGATGTGCGGCTCGAGCGCGTCGTACGCATAGGGCAGATCGGGAAGCGTGAAAGCCATGCGTCCTCCTACAGGTCGCGGTGTTTGTGCAGAGGATGCTTACCAAATTCGGACGTCCGTTACACATCCACCAGCGAGCCGTCGGACTCGCGGACGATCGCGCCGGCCAGCTCGAGCTCCGCGATCAGGGCCTGGAGCTTCGCCGGCTTCAGCGCCAGCCTCGCTCCAAGTGCCTCGGGCGTGCCCGGAGCCCGGCCGATCGACTGCAGCAGCCTTCCCGCCTCCACGCTGACCGCCTCGCGCTCCTCGCCCGCCGCCGCAGCCGGGTCGATGCCGAGCGTGACCAGCACGTCGCCGGCGCACGTCACGATGCCGGCCCCGTCGCGCAGCAGCGCGTTGCCGCCCGCAGCGGCATCCACCCAGGGCGACGCCGGCACCGCCAGCACCTCGCGGCCGATCTCGAGAGCGAACCCGGCCGTGATCAGCGCGCCACTGGTCCGCGCCGCCTCGACCACCACCACCGACTGCCCGAGCGCCGCGACGATGCGGTTTCGGGCCGGGAACCGCCACGGTGCCGGCGGGATGCCCGGGCCGTACTCCGACAGGATCGCGCCCGTCGCCGCGACCCGGGCGGCCAGTCCGGCGTTGGCCCGCGGGTAGTCGACGTCGATGCCGCATCCGAGCACCGCGACCGTTCGGCCCCCGGCCTCCAGCGCCCCGGTGTGCGCGGCGCCGTCGATGCCGCGGGCGAGACCCGACACGACAGCCACTCCGGCCCGCGCAAGACCGGCGGCGAGCCGGTGCGCGAACGCGGCGCCCGCGGCTGACGCCTCGCGGGCGCCCACGATCGCGACCACCGGCGGCTCGAGCAGCTCGGCGAGACGGGCCGGCTGGCCGGGCGCACGCAGGTACAGCGACGCCGGCGGATCGTGCAGGTCGGCCAGCCCCGGCGGCCAGCCCGGCGCGCCCGGACGCAGGATCACCCGACACTTCCGAGCCGCAGTGCCAACGCCTCCGCCAGGTGCTCGACGGCGATGTCCTCGACGCCCGCCAGGTCGGCGATCGTGCGAGAGACGCGCAGGCTGCGGTCGACCGCGCGCGGCGACAGCGACATCCGGTCGATCGCCCGCCGCAGCATCTTCTCGCCGGCCTCGTCGAGACGGCAGTCGCGCCGCACCTCGGACGCCTCGAGCCGGCCGTTGACCGGTCCGCCCCGCTCCGTCTGGCGCCGGATCGCGCCGGACACGCGCTCGGCCACGGACGCGGTGCCCTCCGGGCGATCGCCGCGCAACACCTCGGCGGTCGGGCGCTGCAGGCGCACGCCGACGTCCATCCGGTCGAGCAGCGGCCCCGACACCCGTCGCCGGTACGCCTGCCGGCGCTCGGCCGTGCAGGTACAGCCCGCGGCTCCGCCGCACGGACACGGGTTCATCGCCGCGATCACGGCCGTGCGGCACGGGTAGGCGACCGAGCCGATGGCCCGCGCGATCACCAGCACGCCGTCCTCCATCGGGCCGCGCAGCGCCTCCAGCGCGTCGCGCCGGAACTCGGGCAGCTCGTCCAGGAACAGCACGCCGTGGTTTGCGAGGCTGAGCTCACCGGGACGCAGGTTCGGCCCGCCGCCGACCAGTGCCGCCGACGACGCCGAGTGGTGCGGGGCCCGGAACGGACGCCGCGTGACGAGGCCGCCGCCGGGCGGCAGGATGCCCGCCACGGACTGCAGCCGCGTGACCTCGAGCGACTCGTGCGGGGTCAGCGGCGGCAGGATGCCGGGCAACCGTCGCGCGAGCATCGACTTCCCGACACCGGGTGGCCCGACCATCAGCAGGTTGTGGGCTCCGGCGGCCGCGATCTCGAGGGCGCGACGCGCCAGCGGCTGGCCGCGTACGTCGCCCAGGTCGGGGATCGCCAGCTCGTCTCGCCGCAGCGCCGCCGGCGGCATCGGCCGCACCTCGCCGCTGCGCAGGAACGCCACGGCGTGCTCGATCACGTGGCACGGGATCGGCTGGACGCCGTCGACCAGCGCGACCTCGCTGCACGACGCAGGTGCGCACAGCAGCGCCTCCAGGCCGATCCGACGGGCCCCCTCCGCCGCCACGAGGGCACCGGCCGCCGGCCGGACGGTGCCGTCCAGCCCGAGCTCGCCGAACGCCCCCACGCCGCGCAGGGCCTCCGCGGGAATGGCGCCGGAGGCGCCGAGGATGGCGAGCGCGATCGCGAGGTCGAAGCCGGCGCCGGTCTTGCGCACCGTGGCCGGGGCCAGGTTGACGACGATCCGCGCGGGCAGCATGAACTCGGCGCTGTTCAGCCCCGAACGGACGCGGTCGCGCGCCTCGCGCACGCTCGGGTCGGGCAGCCCGACGATGGTAAAGGCCGGCCGCTGGTCCTCCCAGCAGTGCGCCTCGACCTCGACCGGGATCGCGTCGATGCCGTGCACGGCGAAGCTGAGGGCGGATGCGAGCACGTACCGAGCATGACCGGCAAGCGTGTCACGGGGAGGGCGCGGAAGCGCGCGAGGCAGCGGCTACGTGCGCGCCTGCTTCACGGTCTTCATCGTGAACTGCGAGTTCACGCGCGTCAGGCCCGGCAGACCGGCCAGGCGGCTCATGTAGAAGCGCTCGTAGGCCTCCTGGTCGGCGACCGAGACGCGGATCAGGTAGTCGGGCATGCCGAACATGCGGCGGCACTCGACGACCTCCTCGAAGCCGGCGATCTCGGCCTCGAACTGCTCGAGCGTCTCGCGGTCCTTGCGCCCGAGCTCGACGTGCACGAGCACCTCGAAGCCGCGGCCGACGCTGGCGGGGTCGATGTCGGCGTGGTAGCCGCGGATCACCCCGCGCTCCTCGAGGCTCCGGACGCGGCGCAGGCAGGCCGACGGCGACAGGTGCACCGCCGCCGCAAGGTCGAGGTTGGAGATCCGTCCATCGACGGTCAGGTGGTCGATGATTGCGCGATCGACCGGGTCGAGCGGTGGGAAGTTGCGCACCACGTCCCTCCTACGTCGGATGTTGCAACTATTGTCGCGCCTTCGCGCAGTACCGTAACGCCCATGGCCCCGCCGACGCTGTTCCAGGATGCGATCGTCCGGAACGCGACGACGATCGGTCTCGCCGTCGGGGCGTTCGGCGTCTCCTACGGCGCGCTCGCGCACGCCGCCGGTCTCGGCGCGGCGGAGACGATCGCGATCTCGCTGCTCGTGTTCACGGGGGCGTCGCAGTTCGCCTTCATCGGGGTGCTCGCGGCCGGTGGCGGCCCGCTCGCGGCGATCCTGCCGGCCGCGATGCTGGCGGTGCGAAACGGCCTCTACGGCATCTCGCTCGCATCGCTGCTGCACGGCTCGCTGGTGCGACGGCTCGGGCTGGCGCACCTCGTGATCGACGAGTCGACGGCGATGGCACGCGCACAGACCACACCGCAGACCGGCCGCCGGGCGTTCGTCGCGACGGGGATCGCGATCTTCGTCTGCTGGAACGCCGGCACTGCGATCGGCGTCCTGTCGGGCGGGGCGCTCGGCGATCCGCGCCGGTTCGGCCTGGACGCGATGCTGCCCGCCGCGTTCCTCGCGCTGCTGGCGCCGCACCTCGGTGCGCCCGGAGCACGGCGGATCGCCGTCGCCGGAGGCCTCGTCGCAGCCGCCCTGATCCCGATCGCACCGGCCGGCGTGCCGATCATCGCCGCGGGCGGAGCCGTCGTGCTCGCGCTGCGCCCGCGGAGCCGCGTGGGTGCCGCATGACGTGGCTCGCGATCGGCGTGCTCGCCGCGATCTCGTTCGCGCTCAAGGCGGTCGGCCCCGTGGTCGTCGGCAACCGCTCGCTCGACCCACGCGCCGCGGGCCTGATCGCGCTGCTGCCCGTGCCGATGCTGGCCGCGCTGGTCGTGGTCGGGACGCTCGCCGACGGCCACGCGCTGCACGTCGACGCCCGCCTGCCCGCGTTCGCCGTCGCAGCCGTGTGCGTCGCCCGGCGGATGCCGTTCCTGGTCGTGATCTGTGCCGCCGCGGCTACCGCCGCACTGCTCCGCGCCGTGTAGCGCCTACAGGTGGTGGGCGTACTCCTGACGCTCCCAGTCGGTCACCTTCGCCTGGTACGCGTTCCAGCGGTCGAGCTCGTAGCGCTTGATCTCCTGGAAGATGTCGGTCAGCCGGGCGCCCATCTTGCCGGTCAGATACTCGTCGGCGGCCAGCAGGTCGAGGGCCTCGCCGAGCGACGACGGCAGCTGCTCGCCGAGCGTCGAGGGGTCCTCGTAGGGCAGCTTCTCGCACTGCGGCGGCAGCTCGAGGCCGCGCTCGATGCCGTCGAGGCCGGCGAACAGCATCGCGGCGACCGAGTTGTGGATGGCGGCGGCGCCATCGCCGACACGGAGCTCGACCCGCGTCGCCTTGCCGCGCTGCGCCGGGTAGCGCAGCATCGCGAGGCGGTTGTCGGTGCCCCAGTTGATGTGCGTCGGCGCCAGGCTCTCGATCTCCATCCGCCGGTACGCGTTCACGGTCGGGCACAGGAACGCCGTCAGCGCGGGCGTGTGCTCGAGCACGCCGGCGCCGAACTGCCGCGCGACCTCGGACAGGCCGTCCTCGCCGGCCGGGTCGTCGAACGCGTTGCAGCCGTCCTCGCGGGCGAGCGACACGTGGAGGTGCATGCCGGAGCCCTCGTCGTCGCGCAGCTTGCCCATGAACGTCGCGAGCAGCCCGTGCCGTGAGGCTGTCTGCTTGACCATCGTCTTGAACAGCAGGTTGCGGTCGGCCACCTCGAGCGCCTCGCCGTGCGCGAGGTTGATCTCGAACTGCCCGCAGCCGTACTCCTGCGCGCCTCCCAGCGGGTGCAGACCGAGGTCGCGCGCGTTGCGGTGGATCTCGCGGAACACGCCCTTCGGATCGGCCACGCTGCCGACCGTGTAGACGCTCGACAGGTGCGGCGTGTAGGTCTCGTACGTGTCGGGGTCGACCAGGTAGAACTCGAGCTCGGGGGCTACGATCGCCTTCAGGCCAAGCGCCGCGAGCTCGTCGACGGCGCGCCGGACGGCGTGCCGCGGATCGGCGGCGTACGGCGTGCCGTCGCCCTCGCGCAGGTCGCCCATGCACCACGCCGTGGCCGGATCCCACGGCACGCGCCGCAGCTGCGACAGGTCGGGGACCAGGAAGATGTCACGAAAGCCGTGCTCGAACCCCGAGATCACGTTGTGGCCGAGGTCGATCGTCATGATCGCCTCGGTCATGCCGATCCCGCTCTCGGCCTTGTGGTGGATCTCCTCGATCGGCACCTCCTTGCCGCGGCAGACGCCGTGCAGCTCGGTGTAGAGCACCTGCACGAACTCGACGCCCTCGCTGGCCAGCCGATCAACGCTGTCCGCCACGCTCGCCCACCTCTCGTCGCCCGCCGGACCACCGCGTGGCCCGCAAGGATTGGATACAGAAATCCGCCCGCGGATCGTACAGCCGCGGCGGTCCGCCCGCCAGAACCTACAACGAGCCGCGATGGCGCAGGCGCCAGCCCTCGATCGTGACCAGCTCGACCCCGACGACCTGCGCCCAGCGCTCGCGGCGGCGCAGCCACTCGGCGGCCGCGTAGAGGCGGTCGGTCTGCTCGACCGTCACCCACGGCACACCCCGTGGCGCGGATCGCCGGCGCTTCACCTCGACCAGCACCAGGCGCGTACCGCGACGGCACACGAGGTCGACCTCGGCGGCCGGCGTCTTCACGCGGCGGCCGAGGATGCGGTGGCCCCGCAGCACGTACGACGCCGCGGCCAGCAGCTCGCCCTGCGCGCCGAAGCGGCTGCGCTCGCGGGTCACTCCAGCTCGAACGCGAGCTGCCGGCTGCAGGGCGCGAACGAGCGCCGGTGCAGCACCGACGGACCGTGCACCCGCAGCGCCGCGAGGTGCTCGGGCGTGCCGTACCCGACGTGGCGCTCGAAGCCGTACACCGGGTAGCGCTCGGCCAGCCGCACCATCAGCCGGTCGCGCGTCACCTTCGCCACGATGGAGGCGGCTGCGATGGCCGCGGACTTCTCGTCGCCGTCGATGATGTTGCGGTGCTCACGCGCCATCGGCAGCTTGAACCCGTCCGCGATCAGTGACGTGTCGTCGGGCGCATCGAGCTGCTCGAGCGCCCGCGCCAGCGCGTACAGGTTTGCGCGGTGGATGTTGCGCGAGTCGACCTCGGGCACGCTCATCACGACCAGCGAGACGCGGATCGCGCTGCGCATCACGGCCGGCAACAGCACGTCGCGCGCCAGCGCCGTGCAGCGCTTCGAGTCGTCGAGCCGCGCCAGCGCGCGGCGTTGCGCGAGCGGGATGGCGTCAGGCTCGAGCAGCACGGCAGCGGCCACGAGCGGCCCCGCGAGCGCGCCGCGACCTGCCTCGTCGGCTCCGGCGACGAACCGCGTGCCGAGCTCGCGGTCGTGCCGCAGCAGCTTGCGCAGCGGCGGTGCGGACGAGCGGCGGCGGGTCGCGACGGCCATGACGGAGAGCCTACCGCCGCCGTCGGCGGCGCGTCCCGCGCGGACCGTGCCGTCATCGCACTGCAAGGCGACCGGGCGGCCACACGGTCGCGATGATGCGTCCGGCGAGCGCGCCGTTCGGCACCGGACCGTACGTGCGCGAGTCGGACAGGTTCTCGCGATCGTCGGACATCAGGAAGACGGTGCCCGCCGGCACCTCGACCGGACCGAACGCCGCCGTCTTCGACGTCAGGTACGGCGTCTCGTCGGGGAAGGTGCAGCCGGGCACGTCCGGGGTCACGGGCTGGAGGATGTCGGGCGCCTGGATGCAGACGTAGAGCGCGCCCTCCTCGGTCGCACCGATCCACTCGCCCGGCATGCCCACGATCCGGCCGACAGCGACCACCCGGTCGCGGCCGAGCAGCGGCTCCGCCTCGCGGAACGGGCCGACGGCGACGAGCTCACCGCGCGATAGGCGGCCCAGCAGCGCCCGCGACACCACGATCCGGTCGCCCTCGCGGATGCGCGGGGCGAGCGCACCCGACGGAGCCTTCCCCGTGAACGCGATGCCGTCCAGCACGGCGTTGCCCAGCGAGTAGCCGACGACACCGCCGGCAATCGCGAACACCAGTGCATAGGGCAGCGCGGCACGCAGGCGCTTCCCCGCCTTGCGCACGTGGCCGCGGGTGCTGCGGGCGATCAGCGCGACCACGATCGGGCCGGCCGCCGCCGACAGCACGCCCGCGGCGAACCCACGGCGCCCCCGGGCCCGCGCATCGAGGACCCCGAGGCCGGCCATGACGGCCCAGATCGCCGCGAACACCACCAGCAGCGGCCGCCAGACGGCGCAGCCGATCGCGACCAGCAGCGCGACCGGGACCACGGCGAACGGGCGCGGCCACCTCGCGCCCTGGGCGAGCCTGTACAGATCCATCCGCGAGAAGCCTACGGCAGAGGCCGCAGCGAGCCTCTAGACCCCGCCGATGCGCCCGAACGGCCAGTAGCGCGCGACCACGCGCCCGATGATCTGTCCGCGCGCGATCGGGCCGAAGCACCGTGAGTCCTCGGAATCGGAGCGGTTGTCGCCGAGCAGGAGGTAGCGGCCCGGCGGCAGGGTCTCCGGCCCGTACGGCAGCCGCTCGTCGCACCGCGTCGTCGCCTGGCCCTTCGTGTACGGCTCGTCCAGGTATGCGCAGCCCGCCGTTCGCTCCGGCGCCGTCGCATTCGCCGGCCGGACGCCACGGCGGCACACGTACACGCGTCCCGCCATCGAGCCCGCCGTCTCGCCCGGGAGTGCCACGACGCGCTTCACGAACGTCCGCGTCGACGCCCGGTTGCTCCGGAACACCCGCGCGTCGCGGCCGTTCGGGTGGAACACGACGACGTCGCCGCGGCCGGGGTCGCCCAGCCAGTACCAGAACGGCGCCGCCAGCACGCGATCGCCGGGCCGGAACGTCGGCACCATCGACCCCGACGGGACCACGTAGGGCTTCATCAGCACGACGGTCAGCAGGACCAGCACGCCGAGCGCGACCGTCGCGAGCTTCAGCGCCCTCACCAGAACGCGAAGCGGCCGATCGGCCAGTAGGTCACGAACACCCGGCCGATCAGCTGAGACCGGCGCACCGGGCCCCACGCGCGGGAGTCGGCCGAGCTCGTGCGGTTGTCACCCATCATGAAGTAGTAGCCCGGCGCCACGACGGTCGGCGCCAGGTCGGTGCCCGGGTTGGCCAGCGACTCCGTGGGCTGCCCGTGGGTGTACGGCTCGTCGAGGAACGTGCATCCGGGCGTGCGCTCCGGCTCCTTCTGGTCATCGGGGTAGCGGGCGCCGGTGCACACGTAGACCCGCCCCTTGACCGAGCCGATCACCTCGTTCGGCAGGCCGATCACGCGCTTCACGTAGTTCTGCGTCGAGGCCGTTGCGGACGGGTGCACCTGCGACCCCTCGCCGTTCGGGTGGAACACGAAGATCTCACCGCGCTTCGGGTCGCGGAAGTGCAGCAGGAAACGGGCCGTCAGCACGCGGTCGTGCACCTGCAGGGTCGGCACCATGGACTCGGACGGGATCCGGAACGCCTTCACGACGTACATCTGCCCGGGCACCAGCACCACCACGACGGCGATCGCGAGCAGGACGATCTCGCGGAGCACCCTCACGTCAGCGGAACGAGATTCGGGACAGCGGCCAGTACGTCATGAACACCCGCCCGATCAGCTGTCCGCGCGGGGTCTGCCCCCAACACCGGCCGTCAGCCGAGTTCTCGCGGTTGTCGCCCAGCATCAGGTAGTGCTTCGCCGGGATGTACTGCGGCGGCAGGTCGGCCGACCCCTGGCAGGTGGTCGTCGGCTGGCCGTGCACGTACGGCTCGCGCAGGAACGCGCACCGGCCCGTGTTCAGCTCACCGTTCACGATCGCCGAGTCGACGCGGTCGCCCTTGCAGGTGTAGACGTTGCCGCGCAGTGACCCGACCGTCTCGTCGGGCAGGCCGACGACGCGTTTCACGTAGTTCTCGGTGGACGCCGAGGTCTCACCCTGGGACGGCTGGAACACGTCGCTGCCGCGGCCGTTCGGGTGGAAGACGAACACCTCGCCGCGCTTCGGGTCGCGGAAGTGGAGGAGAAACCGGGCGGTGATCACGCGGTCGCCGATCGCGAGGGTCGGCACCATCGACTCGGACGGGATCCGGTACGGCTTCACGATCAGGAGCTGCACGACGTACGCGATCAGGATCGCGGAGGCGATGGTGATGATCCCGTCGACTACCGGGTTCGCGCGGAGTTCCTTCAGTCGGCTCAAGGCGGCGGAATGGTAGTCGGCAAGTCGGGGCGCGGCCTGAAGGAGGCTATGCCAGCGACCCGATGCGGGTGAGGGGCCAGTACGTCACGAACGCCCGGCCGAGGATCCATCCGCGCGGAATCGTGCCGATCACGCGAGAGTCGTCGGAGTTGTCGCGGTTGTCGCCCATCACGAAGTAGCGCCCGGCCGGCACCTGCTGGAAGGTGAACCGTCGCTGCACGGACGAGGTGTACGGCTCCTTCAGGACCTTGCACGACGGCGACGGCCGCTGTCGTCCCGGCGGCTCGGTCGGGCAGATCCAGACCTGCCGCTTGTAGCCGCCCACCCACTCGCCGGGCAGGCCGACGACGCGCTTGATGAAGTTCAGGTCGTTCGCCGGCGTCGACGCCTTGTCGACCACCTCGTCGCCGTGGCCGGGCGGGTGGAACACGATCACCTGGCCGCGCTTCGGGTCGCTGAACCGGAACCAGAACCGGGACACGAGCACGCGGTCGCCGACGAGCAGCGTGTTCTCCATCGACTCCGACGGGATCCGGTACGGCTTCACGACGAACCACTGCACCAGGTACGCCGCCGCGAAGGCGAGGCAGACCACCACGACCAGCTCGACCCAGGGGCCGATGGTCGCCCCCATCCAGCCGAACAGACCACCGCCGTCGTGGTCGGGCGGCTCCGGGGGATCCGGCGGCGCCGCTGCCGACAGCGCCGAATCGGCGGACGGCGGATCAGGAAGCTCGTCCGCCGAGGGCGGGCGAGCGGGGTCGTCGACGCCCGAGCTCACGCCCTCAGACTAGCGTCTCGTCGCACGCGGGCGACGGCTCAGCGCTGCTTCTCGCGGACCCGGGCCTGCTTGCCGACCTTGTCGCGCAGGTAGTACAGCTTGGCGCGGCTGACATCGCCGATGGCGGAGACCACGATCTTGTCGATCTTCGGCGAGTGAACGGGGAACGTGCGCTCCACGCCGACGCCGAACGACTGCTTGCGGACGGTGAACGTCTCGCGCACGCCGTGACCCTGGCGCTTGATGCAGATGCCCTCGAACACCTGCACCCGCTGACGGTTTCCCTCGATCACGCGGAAGTGGACGAGGACCGTGTCGCCGGCCTTGAACTGCGGCACGTCGCGCAGCTGCATGGCCTCGATGTCGCGGATGATGGTGCTCATTGAAGAATCGATTCCGGTCGGAAGCGGTGGCGGACGCACTCTAGCGGAGGGTGTCGGGATCGCCTGCCGCTTCCGTCCGCCGCTCCGATTCGGCCACCCGCCAGCGATCGACGGCCCCGTGGTCGCCCGACAGGAGCACCTCGGGGACGTCCCAGCCGCGAAACGACGGCGGCCGCGTGTAGTGCGGATGTTCGAGGCGGCCCGCGAGCGCGGGCGAGAACGACTCGTGCTCGGCCGACTCCGACGCGCCCAGCGCGCCGTCCAGATGCCGCACCACGGCGTCGATCACGACCATCGCAGCGATCTCACCACCCGAGAGGACGTACGGGCCGACCGACAGCGACTCGGTCGCGACGTGCGTGTGGACGCGGTGGTCGAAGCCCTCGTAGCGGCCGCACAGCAGCACCATCGGCGGGCCGGCCGCGAGCTCGCGGGCATAGGCGTCGTCGAGCCGCCGGCCACCCGGGTCGAGGACCACGACGCGGCGCGTGCGGCGCACCTCCTCGAGGCCGGCGCCGAGCGCTCCCTCCACCGCGGCGACCGCCACATCGACCCGCAGGAGCATGCCCGCCCCACCGCCATACGGCGTGTCGTCGACCATCCGGTGCCGGTGCACGGAGTGGTCTCGGAGGTTGTGCAGCCGCAGCGACAGCGGCCCCGCCAGAGCGTTCGCGACGTGCCGCTCCTCCACCAGCCACGAGAACCAGCTCGGGAACAGCGTCAGGACGTCGATCTCGAGCGTCATCCGAGATCGAGATCCGGATCGATCTCGATGCGGCGCGCGGCGACGTCGACGACCGGGACGACGGCCTGGACGAACGGCAGGCGCAGGTCGCAGTCGAGGAGCAGGACGTCGTGTGCGACGCCGTCCTCCACCTCGGTCACGACGCCCAGCCGGGTGTCGGCCTGGAACACCTCGCAGCCGACCAGGTCGAACCGGAAGTAGGCGCCCTCCTCGGGCGGCGGCACGTCGCCGCCGGCAATCTCGATCGGCTTACCGCGGAGCGCCTCCGCACCCTCACGCGAGTCGACCCCGTCGAGCGCCACCAGCGGGCGGGCGTCGGTGCCCGCACGGCGCCGGATGCGATGTGCCGCTCCATCGACCAGCACGACGGCGCCGGTGGCGAACGCAAACCATCCACAGGGCGCGTCGACGGTGAAGGTACCGTCGAGACCGTGCGCCTTGCCCGCGGTGCCGAGGCGCACGCGGTCGGGGCGCCGCCCGGTCATTCCCGGTCGAGCTCGAGCGTGACGCGCTCGTTGCTGCGCACGCCGCTCGCGCGGATGATCGTGCGCAGCGCGCGGACGATCCGGCCCTGCCGGCCGATCACCTTGCCGCGATCGGCCTCGGCGACGGACACCCGCAGCACGCGCTCACCCTTGTCGACCTCCTCGGTCACGACGACCTCATCGGGCGCGTCGACGAGCCGCCGGATCAGGAACTCGGCGAGCGAACGGGAGTCTTGGGGCAGCACCTCGTCCAACGGGCTAGACGATGCCCTGCTTCTTCAGCAGCACGCGGACGGGGTCGGAGGGCTGGGCGCCCTTCGACAGCCAGTGCTTCGCGCGGTCGGCGTCGATCTCGATCAGCGACGGCTCGAGCTGCGGGTTGTAGCGCCCGATGTACTCGAGCGCGGCGCCGTCACGCGGCGACCGCGAGTCGGCAACAACAACCCGATAGATCGGGTTCTTCTTGGAGCCGACCCGTGTAAGGCGGATCTTGAGCACGCCTGGCTACCTCTTCTTCTTCCGCTTCTTGGACACACCGCCGGCAGTGGCACCCGGCATTCCCGGCAAACCGGGCAACCCGGGCATCTTGCCACCCGCGAGGGTCTTCATCATCTTCTTCATCTGACGGTGCTGCTGCAATAGGGCGTTGATCTGCTGCACCGACGTACCGGAACCCCGCGCGATGCGGGCCCGCCGCGTGCCGTTCACGATCTCCGGCGCGCGACGCTCTTCCGGCGTCATGGACAGGATAATCGCCTCGACCCGATCAAGCTGCCGGTCATCCACCGGCGCGTCCCGCAATTGCTTGCCGAGACCGGGGATCATCTTCATCAGTCCGCCCAGCGATCCCATCTTCCGGATCGTCCGCAGCTGGTCCAGCAGGTCGTCCAGCGTGAACTCCTGCTTGCGGAGCTTCTCCTCCATCGCGGCGGCCTGGTCCTTGTCGACCGACTCCTCGATGCGCTCGATCAGGCTGAGGACGTCGCCCATGCCGAGGATGCGCGAGGCCATCCGGTCGGGGTGGAACTCCTCCAGCTGGTCGAGCTTCTCGCCGACGGACGCGAACAGGATCGGCATGCCGGTCACCGCACGGACCGAGAGCGCCGCGCCGCCGCGCGCGTCGCCGTCCAGCTTCGTCATCACGATGCCGTCGAACTCGACCCGTTCGCGGAACGTCTCGGCGACGTTGACGGCGTCCTGGCCGGTCATCGAGTCGAGCACGAGCAGCGTCGTGTCGGGCTTCACCGCGTCGCGGATCCGCACCAGCTCGGCCATCAGGTCGTCGTCGACGTGCAGGCGACCGGCCGTGTCGACGATCACCGTGTCGCGCCCCTGCATGCGCGCCTGCTGCACGCCCCACGCGGCGATCTCGACCGGATCGACGTCGGTGCCGCGGTCGAACACCGGCACGCCGACCTGCGAGCCGACCATCTTCAGCTGCTCGATCGCGGCCGGGCGGTAGACGTCGCAGGCCACCAGCGCGGGCTTGCGGCCCTGCTTGGCGAGCAGCTTCGCCAGCTTCCCGCTGGTCGTCGTCTTGCCGGAGCCCTGCAGGCCCGCCATCAGGATCACCGACGGGCTGGAGCGGAACGCGAGCTTCGCGGCGCCCGTGCCCATCAGGGCGGCGAGCTCCTCGTTGACGATCTTGATGACCTGCTGGCCCGGGTTCAGGCCCGTCAGCACGCCCTCGCCGACGGCGCGCTCGCGCACCTTCGCGACGAACTCGCGCACGACCTTGAAGTTGACGTCCGCCTCGAGCAGCGCGAGCCGGATCTCGCGCATCGCCGTGGCGACGTCCTCCTCCGACAACCGCCCGCGCGAGCGCAGGTCGGTGAGGGTCGCATTCAGCCGGTCGGAGAGAGAGTCAAACACCGCAAAGAACGATAGAGGGTCTCCCCGTGCCGCCCCGCATGCTCCAATACCGGGTGCGTGGAGATCGAGCTCCAGTACCTCTACCGGTCGACGGACGCGATGATGGTTCCCGCGGAGCTCGCCGGCTTCGCCCTGGCCGAGTCGCTCTCGTTCGAGATCGTGGACTCCTTCTGGGACACCCACGAGCTCGATCTGCGGCGGGCCGGCTGCTCGCTGCGCATCCGCCGGCAGTCGAACCTCCCCCACCCGGTGCTGACCTGGAAGGGGCCCAGCGAGTGGCGCGAGGACGGCGCCCGCCAGCGGGAGGAGGTGGAGGTGCCGATCGACCACGTGCCGACCGTCGCGGCCGAGATCATCGACGCGCTGAAGCGCTACCACCTGTGGGAGCTGGTCGGCCCGCCGGCCGGTCTGGAAGGCGATATCGAGCTCGAGAAGATCGGCGAGCTGAAGAACAAGCGGTCGTCGCATCTCTACGTGCAGGGGCTGCACCGGCTCGAGCTGGCGTGGGACCGGATCACGTACCCGGTCGGCGAGCCGGAGGCGCGGCTCGAAGTGGAGGCCAAGCGGCAGCGGGCGGCGCGGTTCCTCGGCGAGGTGCACGCGGAGCTGCTCACGCTGTACGGCAAGAAGCTGGTGCCGGCACCGCACGGCAAGGCCAAGGAGATGTGCCGACGCCTCTACCCGGACATGTTCCGCTCGTGATGCCCGCGTGATCGCGTTCATCGGCATCGCCGCCGCCGTGGTCGTGCTGGGAGCGATCGCGTGGCTGTACAACCGGCTCACCGGCCTACGCAACAAGACGCGGTACACGTGGTCGGACTGCGACGCGCTCCTGGCGCGCCGGGCGCAGGCGATCCCGCGGCTGGTCAACGTCGTGCAGGGCGCGATGTCGCACGAGCGCGGCGTGTTCGAGGCCGTCGCAACCGCCCGGGCGGGCACGCAGGCCGCCGCCGGCGACGGGCCGTCGGAGGCCCGGTTCGCGGCCGAGCGGCAGCTGGGCGTGGCCGCCGGAGGCCTGATCGCGGTCGCCGAGGCGTACCCGCAGCTGCGGGCTTCGGAGGCCGCGGGCGAGCTGGTCGCGGCACTGAAAGACGTCGAGAACGACCTGCGCAGGGCCAGGATGGTCTACAACCGGACAGTGCAGACGTACGAGGACGCCCGCCAGACCTTCCCCGGCTCGCTGGTCGCCGGCGCCTTCCGCTTCGGCCCCCTCCCCTACTTCACCGACTGACGATGAAACGCGACATCACCCGCATCGCGATCGTCTCGGCGCTGCTGTTCGGCGTCTTCCTCGGCCTGCTGCTGGTCCTGACCCGCGACGGAAACGGGCAGGGCGACGTGCAGGGCACGGGCAAGCACTACCGGCTCACGCACGCCGTCGTGGACGGCTCGCTCGGCACCGACGGCGCGCTGACCGTGTCGGAACGCATCTCCTTCGAGTTCCACGGCAACTTCTCCGGCGCGTTCCGCGACATCCCGCTGGCCGACAACCAGACGTTCGAGGAGATCGGCGTTCGCGAGGGCGCGACCGACTACGACTCGGGCGCCAGCACCGAGCTGGGCGGGTTCGGCCTGCCCGGCACGTTCGGCGCGGTCGCGGCGCGTGACGGCTCCGGGCGGCGCGTCGTGCGCATCGTCTGGCACTTCACCGCCACCGACGAGACGCGCACGTTCCAGATCCACTACCGGGTCCGCGGCCTGACCCGCGTGCACGACGACGCCGTCGATCTGTTCTGGCAGGTGTGGGGCGACGGTTGGAAGGGGTCGCTCGACCAGCTCGACGCGACGCTGACCATCCCGGCCGGCGTGCCCGACGGCAGCGAGCGCATCTGGGGCCACCCCGGCAGCGTGCGCGGCACCGTCAAGCGCGACGGCCGCAAGATCACGCTCGCCGCCGCCGGCATCCCGCGCGGCCAGTTCGTCGAGCTGCGCACGCTGCTGCCGCGCACGGCGCTGGCGGCCGACGTGCCCGGAGCGCTGGTCGAGCACGGCGACGCGTTCAACCGCATCGTCAGCGACGAGCAGGCCGACTTCGATCGGAGCGCGGCCGACTTCCGCAAGTTCCAGCGCGTCCTCGACAACCGCCCGCTGGTCGCGCTGGCCGTGATCCTGGCCGGCCTGGCAGGCGCGATCATCATGTACGGCTTCGCCTGGCTGCGGTACGGCAAGGAGCCGGAGGGCGAGGACTCCGCCGTCACCTACTTCCCGGAGCCGCCCGACGACGCGCCGCCGGCCGTGGCTCTGGCGCTCACGAACCAGGGCAACCCCGGACCCGGGGATGGCGACGCGCTGGCTGCCACGCTGCTCGACCTGATCGTGCGCGGCCGGTTCAAGACGCACGTCGGCGACGGCCAGCACGGCCCCGACCTGCTGCTCGAGCAGGGCGACCCGTCGATCGCCCTCGCCGACCACGAGAAGCCGGTCGTGGCGATCGTCGAATCGGTGCTGAAGGACGAGCCGATCCCCCTCAGCGAGCTCGGCGACAAGCTCGGCGACCTGTCGGCGTCGCAGCGCACGTCGAACGCGTCGCGGAAGTCGCACTTCGTGGCGGCGCGCGGAAAGCTGATCAAGGCCGAGCGCAAGCAGTTCCGCGTGCCCCGTGCCGACGCGGTCACGCGGCTGATCGCGTTCCTCGTGCTCGGCCTCGGCGTCGTGGCCGTGATCATCGGCGCAGCCCGGTACACCAGCCATCCGGCATGGAGCCCGATGACCTGGATCCTGATCGGCGGCGCGATCGCGACGTTCGGTTTCCTGGTGCTCACGGCACCGCGCTCCGTGTGGGTGTCGACGAAGCGCGATGCGATGCCGCGAATCGCGCGCTGGGAGGCGTTCCGGCGCTATCTCGAGGAGCTGCCGCGCCTCTCTGACGAGTCGCCGATCACGCTCGGCACGTGGGAGAAGCTGCTCGTCTACGCGACGGCGTTCGGCTGTGCCGAACGCGTCGCCGAGGCGGCGCGGCTGCGGATCGGCGAGGCCGGCACGGCCGACTCGGGCATCGGAACCTCCGGTGCGCTGCTGTACGGCCCGTGGGCGAACTCCGTCATGGCCGTCGCGAGCGTGCCCGGCCTGGCCTCCTCCACGTCGCTGTACAGCGACCTCGGCAGTCAGGTGTCGGCCGGTGCCACCGCACCGTCGACGTCCAGTTCGGGCGGCGGTGGCGGCTCGTTCGGCGGCGGTGGCGGTGGCGGAGGCGGAGGCGGTGGCGGCGGGGCCTGGTAGGCGGCGAGGGCCCGCGCGCGGCCCTCGGCGAGGTCGATGATCGGCTCCGGGCGATCGGGCGCGTACCGGCGCACGTAGACGCCGTCCGGGTCGAACTTCCGCTCCTGCAGCAGCGGGTTGAAGATGCGGAAGTACGGCGCCGCATCGAGGCCGGTGCCGGCCACCCACTGCCAGTTGCCGGCGTTCGAGGCCAGGTCGCCGTCGATCAGGTGGCGCCGGAACCAGCGCTCGCCGCGGCGCCAGTCGACCAGCAGATGCTTGACGAGAAAGCTCGCGCAGACCATCCGGACGCGGTTCGGCAGGAATCCCTCGGTCGCCAGCTGCCGCATGCCTGCGTCGACCAGCCCGTACCCCGTCTCGCCGCGGCACCACGCCTCGAAGCCGCGGTCGTCGTCGCGCCACGCGATCCGCTCGAACCGCGCGTCCACCGCACGGTCCGCGAGGTCGGGGTGCGTGTGGAGCACGAACCGGAACCAGTCGCGCCACAGCAGCTCGGCCCGCCACTTGCCGGCGCCCGCATCGTCGGCCAGCGCGACCAGCCGGCGCGGCGAGACCGTGCCGAGGTGCAGCAGCTGCGAGAGGTGCGACGTGGCCGTGTCGTCGGCGATGACGTTACGCCTCGTGGCATAGCGGCGCAGGCCGTTCGCGGCGAACGCCGAGACGGCCGCCGGGGGCTCCCACGCATCGGTGGGCCGGGCGATGCCGATCGCGGTCACCGCCCGCGCGTAGGCGGAGTACGTGCGAGGCCGGCCCACCAGATCGTGCGGCACGCACACATCGTCGGCGTGCAGCACCAGGCGCGGGCCGAGCGCGGCCTCGACGACCCCGTCGCGGCGGCGCGCGAACGGCGTCCCGTCGGCCGTGGCGTGCACCTCCCGGGCCCCGGTGGCGTGCACGACGCGCAGGACCGCTTCCTCGCCGGCCCCGTGCGCGATCTCGAGGCGCTGGCCGCGGTCGGCGAGCTGACGCGCGAGGTCGTCGACCGCCGCCCGGACGATCGGCTCGCGGGGCCCGCGCAGCAGCCGATCATCCGCGGCGAACAGGTGCAGGACCGGCCGGCCCGAGCGGCGCGCGGCATCCAGCATGGGGTTGTCGTCCAGCCGCAGGTCGCGCCGGTACCAGGCGATGACGGGTTCCACCCATTGCAGTTCGCACCCGCTCATGCTGCGGCCGGAGCCCGCCGATAGAGGACTCGATGCACCGGTCGGATCCGGCGAGGGCACGGAGCGCGATCAGATTCGGGCGCGTGATGGTGCGTTTGACGCAATCGACGACGGGGACGGACAGGACACCGTCCCGGGCCCACCGAATCGGCTGCGTCCGCAACGTCGAGCGCCGCAGGTAAGCGGGGGGCACGCCCGGGAGCGGCCGACGGTGGCCCTCCCGGGCAGCCATCTTCATGGGACGGCGGGCGATGTCCTGCGGCAGTCACGAGCAACAGGGCGTCGAGGAGATGCGGCGGGCATCGACCGGTTGCGGGTCCGAGAACCGGAAGGCCGCGAATCGCCGGCGCCGAATCGGAGCCGGGCCGGCCACGGCGAACTCGGCGCAGATCGCACCCCGCCAGTCCACCACGCCAAGCTCGCACCGAGCCGTCACGCTCCGCGCCGTATCCGAACGCCGCGTGACAGATCGCAAAAGATGCGCGCCTTCCGGCACGTTGCGTTCTGGGGTCTGACCCCGCGGCCGGGCGTTTCGGGGTCAGACCCCAGGTAGCAATCGGCACGAGCTGGGCGGTTGCGGGTTATTCGCCGAGCAGGGCGGTCGCGAAGTCGGCGGCGCTGAACGGACGGAGGTCGTCGAGCGTTTCGCCGACGCCGATCAGCTTGATCGGAAGGCCCGTCTCGTGCGCGATCGCGATCGCGATGCCGCCCTTCGCCGTGCCGTCGAGCTTCGTCAGCGCGATTCCCGTCAGCGGCACGGCGCCGCCGAACAGACGCGCCTGCTGGAGGCCGTTCTGGCCCGTCGTGGCGTCGACGACCAGCAACGTCTCGTGCGGAGCCTCCGGCACCTTCTGCGTGATCACGCGCCGCACCTTCGAGAGCTCCTCCATCAGGTTCGTCTGCGTGTGCAGCCGGCCCGCCGTGTCGATGATCACGACATCGCGGCCGCGCGATTCGCCCGCCGCCACGGCGTCGTAGGCGACCGCCGCCGGGTCCTGGCCGTGCACCGACCCGACGAAGTCGGCACCGGCCCGCTTCGCCCACGTCTCGAGCTGCTCGCCGGCCGCGGCGCGGAACGTGTCCGCCGCGCCCACGACCACCGTGCCGCCGGCGCGACGGACGTGCTCGGCGAGCTTGCCGACCGTGGTCGTCTTGCCGGTGCCGTTGACGCCGACGACGAGGATCACGGTCGGGCGCGCGGTGACATCGATGCGCGACTCCGAGCCCGACAGCAGCTCCGCGATGATGCGCCGCAGCGCCGCCGTGAGGTCTGCCGACGTGCGCAGGCCGCCCGCGGCGGCCTCCGCCTCCAGGCGGCCGACGATCTCGACCGTGGCCGGGACGCCGCAGTCGGCCAGCAGCAGCGCCTCCTCGAGCTCCTCCCAGACCGCGTCGTCGGCCGGATCGAACGCGATCGTCGCGATCTGCTGGGCGAGCGCCTTACGGCTGGTCGACAGGTTCTCGACGAGCCGGCGGAACAGGCCGCGACGGCGCTCCTCGGGCGCACCCTCGGCGCGCACCTCTCCGCCGGACAGGCCGATGAACATCTCGGAGTAGTCGATCACGTCGCAGCCGGCTGGAACGCCTCACGGCGATCCCGCGGAAGGCGCCGCGAGACGACCTTCGAGATGCCGTCGCCGGCCATCGTGACGCCGTACAGCGCGTCGGCCATCTCCATCGTGCGCTTCTGGTGCGTGATCACGATGAACTGCGCCTGCTCGCGGTAGCGGTCGACGAGCGTCAGGAACCGCTCGACGTTCGCATCGTCGAGCGCCGCGTCGACCTCGTCGAGCACGTAGAACGGGCACGGCCGCGCCAGCATGATCGCGAACAGGAACGCGATCGCCGCGAGCGCCTTCTCGCCGCCCGACAGCATCGCGAGCCGCGTGATCTGCTTGCCGGCCGGCGTCACCTCGAGCTCGACGCCCGGCTCGGACGAGGCGACCGCGATCTCGGGCGGGTCGCCCTCCTCCCCCTCTCCGGCCAGCCGCAGCTCGGGCTCGACCAGCCGCAGCCGGCCGCGACCACCCGGGAACAGGGTCGTGATCACCTGCGCGAAGTTGCGCTCCACCTCGGTGAACGTCTCGTCGAAGCGCTCGGTGATGGTCGCCGTCAGGTCGCGGATCAGGCGGCGCAGCTCGCGGAGCGACCCCTCGAGGTCGGCGATCTGCTCGCTCGTCTCGTCGTGCCGCGCCTTCGCCTCCTCGTACTCCTGCTGTGCGAGCGGGTTGACCGCGCCGAGCTGATCGCGGCGTCGCTCGAGCCGCTCGATCTTGTGCGCGAGCGTCGCCTCCTCGTCGGCCTGCAGCGGCTCGATGCGCTCGACCGGCGGTGTGCCCGCGCGGTCGGCGATCTCGCCGCGGCGGCGCACCAGGTCTCCGAGTCGCTCCTCGGCGTGCGCCGCTTCGACCTCCAGCGCCGTGACCCGGCCGGAGACGGTGCGGGCGTCGCGCTGCAGCACCTGCTCGCGCTCCGAGCCGGCACTCATGGCGGCGGCCAGCTCGCCCGCGCGGCGCTCCAACCGCTCCAGTGCTGCGCGCTCGGGAGCGCGCAGCACCTCGACGCGCTCCGCGGCGCCCGCCAGAGCGGCAACGGCCGCCGGCAGGATCTCCTCCAGCGCGACGATGGCGGAGGCGCGGGCGCGCGACGAGGCCGCGCGGCGAGTTGCGACGTCGGCGGCGTGCGCGTGGCGGTCGCGGTCAGCGCGGCTCCGGTCGGCGCGCTCGCGAGCGGCGGCGCGGTCGGCGCGGCGCACGGCGACGGTCTCGGCCAGCTCACCGCGGCGCAGGTCGATCTCCTGGTGGGCCGTCGTGAGCTGCCCGGCCCGGGCTGCCACGGCGCCGCGGCGCTCGGCCAGCGCGGTCGCCTCCACCTGTCCGGCGGTGGCACGCTCGGCCAGCCTCACCCCCTCGTCACGGGCCGCCGCGAGGCGCTCGGCGCTGCGCTCCTCGTCTCGGCCGGCGGCGTCGGCGGCACGCATCGCGTCGCGCTGCCGCCGCCCCGCCTCGTCCGCGGCTCGCGTGGCGGTGGCGACGGTGCCGCGCGCCGCGCGCTCGTGCTCGTCGGCGTCCTGCAGCGCCGCGGCGGCCGCTGTGAACTCGGTCTCGGCGGCCGCCGCGGCGGCGGCGGCAGAGGTCGCGTCGGTGCGCGCCTCGTCGCGCTCGCGCCGCAGTTCGAGCACGACGGTGCCGGTGCTGCCGGCCCGGAAGGCGAGGCCCCGGTCGGCGTCGATGCCGCGACCGTCGCGCGTCACGGCGATGCCGCGCGTGACAAGCGCGAGGTCGGCCGGGTCGTCGACCAGGTTGATGCCGTCCAGCAGCCCGGCCGGCGCATCGTCAGCGAGCGTGACGAGGCTCGCCAGCGGCCGGCCCCGCTCGGGCGCCGGCCGCCCGCCCAGGCGGTCGAGGCAGAGCAGCGCCGCGCCCTGCAGGCCCGAGTCGTCCAGCAGCTCGATGGCGTCTACGGCAGCCGGGGCGACGGCCTCGCCGGCCCGCCACGCCAGCGCTGCGGCGACGGCGGTCTCCAGCCCCTCACCGGGCTCGACCAGATCCAGCGCGAGCTGCACGCCCCGCTCGCGGAGCCGGCGCACGGCAGGAGCCAGACCGTCGCCCCGCTCGACCGCGCGATCGGCGGCCTCGGCGCGGGCTGTGGCGGCCTGTGACCGGCCGGCGGCCGCACCGCGCAGCTCGCGGGCTTCCCGCTCGCGCTCGCGGATGGACTCTGCCGCGCTCCGGGCGGCGGTGGCGGCGGCCTGTGCGGCGGCGAGCGCGACGGTGGCAGCGGTGGCGTCGGCGTCGGCCGCGGCCAGGGCGGCTTCCAGCCCGGCCCGCGACGCGGCCCGGGCGGCCGCCTCGGCGACCAGGGCGTCGGCGCGGGCGCCGGCGGCGAGCGCCTGCTCGGACGCCTCGCGGACGTCGTGCGCGGCGCGGTTGGCCCGCCCGTCGATCTCGGCCAGCTCCTGTCGCGCCGCCAACGCGGCGTCGAGCGCGCCGGCGACCTCGCGCACGAGCGCCGCCAGCACCTCCTCCTCGGTGCCGTCGCCGGCCGCGGCCAGTGTGGCGGCATGGGCGTCGGCCGCGGCGGCGGCGTGCGCCTCCTCGGCCTTCGCTGCGGCCACCTCGGCATCGAGGCGCTCGGCCCGCGCCAGGGCGCGGCGGCGGTCCTCGGCCAGCGTCGTGAGCCGTTCGGCGAGCGCCTCGCGCCGCGCGGCGAGGCGGTCGAGCCCGCTCGCGAGTCCCCAGTACCGCTCCGAGGCGCGCTCCTGCTCGCCGACCAGGCCGGCCAGCTCGCGCTCGATCGTCTCGCGCTCGGTGGCGGCCCTGGCGATGGCCGCGTCGAGCCGCGTGCGCTCGGCGCCGACCTGCTCGAGGTCGGCCGCGATCCGCGCGCGCAGGCGGCGGGCGGCCGCGATCTGCGACGACGTCAGCTCGATGCGGGCCGCGTCTACCTCGCCGGCCAGCGCGGCGGCTCGCTCGGCGGCCGAGGCCTGCAGGGCCAGCGGCCGCAGCCGCGCCTTCAGTTCGGCCTCGAGGTCGCGGGCGCGCGACAGGTTCGCCTCGACGCGGGCCAGCTTGCCGGCCGCCCGGTGGCGGCGGCGCTTGTACTTGCCGAGGCCGGCGGCCTCCTCGATGAAGCCGCGCCGATCGGCCGGACGCGACAGCAGGATCTCGTCGACGCGGCCCTGCGAGACGATCGCGTGCAGCTCGCGGCCGAGGCCCGCGTCCGCGAGCGCCTCCTGCACGTCGAGCCGGCGGACGGCGATGCGGTTCAGCAGGTACTGCGCGTCGGCATCGCGGCGCAGACGCCGCATGACGGAGATCTCGGGACGGTCGGTGCCGAACGTGCCGTCCTCGTTGTCGAGCACCAGCTCGACCTCGCACAGGCCGGACGGCTGGCGGCGGGCCGAGCCGCCGAACAGCACGTCGGCGGCGACCTGCGTGCGCAGCTCGCTCGGCGGCTGGCTGGCCATCGCCCACTGCAGGCCGTCGGCCACGTTCGACTTGCCGGAGCCGTTCGGCCCGACGATCACGGACACCCCGCGCTCGAAGTGCAGCTCGACGGGCTCCGCGAAGCTCTTGAAGCCCCGGAGCCTCAGCGTCTTCAGATACATCGGCTACCTACGTCTTTCGGCCCGCGTCGAGGTGGACGAGCGCGGCCCGCGCGGCTTCCTGCTCGGAGTCCTTCTTGGAGCGCCCGGCGCCACGCCCGATCTCCTCGCCGGAGACGAGCGCGACGGACTCGAAGTGTTTCGCATGGGCCGGGCCGGTATCGCTCACGACGACGTACTGTACGGACCGGCCCTGACGTTGCAGGGTCTCCTGGAGCTCCGTCTTGGGGTCGAGACGGCTCTGCTCGGCCCAGGCAAAGCGTTCATCGAACGACGTCACCACCGCCTGGCGCACCGTCTCCCAGCCGTGTTCGAGGTAGATCGCGCCGATGGCGGCCTCGACGAGGGCCGCCAGCACGGTCGGCGTGCCGACCAGCCGGGCGGCATCGTCGCGGCGGCGTTCGGCGCCGTGCGCGAGCATGCGGCTGCCGAGGTCGATCTGCCGCGCCACGGCCGTGCACGAGCGCCGCGAGACGATGTGGGCCTTCAGCCGGGCGAGCCTGCCCTCGTCGGAGAGGGGATGACGACGATAGAGCTCCTCGGCGACGACCGCCCCGAGGACGGCATCACCGAGGAACTCCAGTCGTTCGTATGAGTCACCGCGCGCGTCGTGCCACGAGGAGTGGCTGAGCACCCGCCTCCGGAGGTCGTCGGGCAGCTCGTCGACCAGCTGCGCGAGGTCGCCCGGTGGCTTATTCAGCGCGCTCGGAGATGAAGTCGACGGCCTCGCCCACCGTGGTGATCGACTGCGCCTCCTCGTCGCTGATCTTGACGCCGAAGCGCTCCTCGAGATCCATGATCAGCTCCACGAGGTCGAGCGAGTCGGCCTCGAGATCGTCGCGCAGATGTGCGCCGAGATTGACGTCGCCCTCCTTGACGTCCAGGCGCTCGACAAGGATCTCTCGAACCTGTTCGAAGACCTCTTCGCGACTGGCCAAATCCACCCTCCCGTAACCGTCCATTATTGGCGTAATCGAGCCGGCCGAATGTAGCAGAGAGCGGCCCCGGCGGACATGCCGAGCGTGCAGCTGCGGCCGAACGGTTACTCGGACGCGGGAACGGCGGCGGCCCGTGCCGCCTCGCGCCCGACGCGCGCCGCGACGTGGCCGCAGACGTCGTGCCGCACGCCCTCGGCGGCCATCCGGCAGGCGTTCGCGATCGCCACCCGCGAGGACGAGCCGTGCGCGGCGACGGAGATGCCCGCGAGGCCGAGCAGGAAGGCTCCGCCGTAGGTCTCCGGGTCGAGCCGCGTGCGCAGGTCGCGGACGCCGCCGCGCAGCAGCAGGCCGCCCACCATCGTGAGCGGATTGCGCTTCGCGGCACCACGGATCAGCTTGAAGATCTCCCGCGCCGTCCCCTCGGCGGTCTTCAGGGCGACGTTGCCGGTGAACGCGTCGGTGACGACCACCTGCACCTTGTTCGTCAGCAGGTCGCGCCCTTCGACGTTGCCCGCGAAGTCGAGGCCGGCCTCGGCCACCAGCAGCTCGAAGGCCTCCTTCGTGAGCTGGTTTCCCTTGCCGGGCTCCTCGCCGATCGACAGCAGCCCGACGCGCGGCGCGCGGCGGCCGAGCACGTCTTCGGCGAAGCACGCGCCCATGTGGGCGAACTGCACCAGCATCTCGGGTCGCGGATCGACGTTCGCGCCGCAGTCGATCAGCGTCAGCGGCCCGCCGATGGCCGGGATCACCGCCGCCAGGCCGGGCCGGTGGACGCCGGCGATCCGCCGCATCGAAAACGTGGACGCCGCCAGCAGCGCGCCGGTCGAACCGGCCGAGACCGCGGCCTGTGCCCAGCCCTCCCGCACGGAGCCGGCGGTCACGACGATCGACGACTCGGGCTTCGCGCGCACGGCGGCGAGCGGCTCCTCGTCGAAGGCGATCTGCTCCGGCGCGTGGCGGATGGTGATGCCGCGCGGCAGCTTCCCGCCGTACTCGGCGAGGATCAGCGGCGTGTCGCCGACGAGGACGATCTCGATCTGGCCGGGCACGACGGCGTCGAGGGCGCCCGCACAGATCTCACCGGGCGCGCGATCGCCGCCCATGGCATCGAGCGCAATCGTGACGGCGCGCACCCCGCGTACCGCAGACTCAGGTAGTCGCGGCCTGGTACGCCCGGTCGCGGTAGGTACCGCAGGTCGGGCAGACCCGGTGGGCGAGCTTCGGCGACTTGCAGCGCTCGCAGGTCGCGACGGCGGCAGCGCTGATGCCGTGGTTATGACGGCGACGGTCGCGCCGGGACTTGGAGGTCTTGCGTTTCGGGACGGCCATGCCGGTCGATCCTCGTTCGTGGTCAGGTCACGCGAACGCGGGCCCCGGGGACCCGCGATGGGGCGGAGCATACCGCACGGATCGAACCATATGCTCCACGCATGGATCTTGGACTGACGGGCAAGGGCGTCCTCGTGACGGGCGGCGCGGGCGGCATCGGTGCCGCCACGGTACGGGCATTCGCGGCCGAGGGCGCGCGCGTGGCGATCCACTACCGCACGAGCCGCGACGAGGCGGAGCGGCTGGCGACGGAGACCGGAGGTGTCGCGTTGCAGGCCGACCTCACCGACGAGGCGGCCGCCGACGCTCTCGTGCCGGCCGCGGTGGCGGCGCTCGGCCGGCTCGACGTGTGCGTCGCGAACGCGGGCGTGTGGTCGCAGGAATCGGTGCCGCTGGTCGACATGTCGCTCGACCGCTTCCGGTACGTCGTGGACGGCAACCTGACCGCGAGCTTCCTCACCTGCCGGGCATACCTGCGCCACGTGCGGGAGGTCGGCGAGGGATCGATCGTCCTCGTGGGCTCGACGTCGGGCATCTTCGGCGAGGAGGGCAACGCGGAGTACGCGGCCGTCAAGTCCGGTCTCTGCTTCGGGCTCGCCCGCAGCCTCAAGAACGAGATCGTCCGGTTCGCCCCACGCGGCCGCGTGAACGTGGTGGCGCCGGGCTGGACGGTGACGCCGATGGTTGGCGACCTGCTGGACGACTCGTTCGTCGCGCGGGCCACCAGCACCTACCCGCTGCGGAAGGTGGCGACGCCCGAGGACTGCGCGGCGTCGATCGTGTTCCTGGCGTCGGAGACCGCCGCGGGCCACCTCAGCGGCCAGATCGTGACCGTTGCCGGCGGCATGGAGGGTCGTCTCCTGTGGTGAGGCCCCGGTAGGCTCTGCGGCGTGCCTGCAGACCTGATCCTCCAGAACGGCGTCGTCCACACCGTCAGCGCATCCCGCCAGGTCGCCTCGGCCGTCGCGGTGGCCGGCGGCCGCATCGTCGCGGTCGGCGGCGCAGCCGATATGGCTGCCCATCGCGGCCCCGCAACACGTGAGATCGACCTGCAAGGCGGCATGCTCCTGCCGGGGTTCCACGACGCGCACTGCCACGCCGCGATGGCCGGGCACGAGCTGACGCACTGCACGCTGCACGAGATCGCCGGCCGCGAGCCGACCATCCGGGCCATCGGCCAGTACGCGGACCGCCACCCCGATCGCGGCTGGGTGCTCGGCGGCGGCTGGAACATGGGCGACTTCCCGGGCGGCCTCCCCACCCGCGAGGAGCTGGACGCCGTCGTGGCCGACCGGCCCGCGGCGCTGACGAACCGCGACTACCACGGCATGTGGGTCAACACCCGCGCGCTCGAGGCGGCCGGCATCACCGACTCGACGCCCGACCCCGACGGCGGCCGGATCGAGCGGGACGCGGCCGGGCGGGCGACCGGCATGCTCCAGGAGCAGGCGATGCAGCTGGTATTCGCCATGGCGCCCGAGCCGACGGACACCGAACGCGTGACCGGCGTCCGCCAGGCGCAGGCCCACTACCACCGCCTCGGCATCACCTCCTGGGCCGACGCCCTGGTCGATCAGCCCACCCAGGCGGCGTACACGACGCTCGCCGCGAGCGGCGAGCTGACGATGCGCGTGCGCGCGATGCTCGGGTGGGAGCCGACCGGTGACATCGGCCAGCTCGACGAGCTCCGCGAGCGGCGCGCGGGCGGCACCATCGGCCGCCTCACCTGCGACGAGGTCAAGTTCTTCCACGACGGCGTGTTCGAGAACCACACGGCCGCGATGATCGAACCGTACCTCGACGCGAGCGGCTCGCCGACCGACGTGTACGGCCTCGACCAGTACGACCTCGACGACCTCGCGCGCTACGTGGTGGCGTGCGACGCCGCCGGGTTCCAGGTGCACATCCACGCCCTCGGCAACCGGGCCGTGCGCGAGTGCCTCGACATCTTCGAGCACGCGATCGAGATGAACGGCCGCCGCGACGCCCGCCACCACCTGGCCCACCTCCAGTTCGTCGACCCGGCCGACCTGGCGCGCCTCCACGCGCTGGACGTGACCGCCAACGTCACGCCGCTCTGGGCACAGCGCGAGGACGCCGTCGAGCTGCTCACGCTGCCCTTCGTGAGCGACGCGGTGGCGCGGACGATCTACCCGCTCGCGAGCCTGCACGCGGCCGGCAGCCGGATCGCGTTCGGCAGCGACTGGCCGGTCTCGACGCCGAACCCGCTCGAGCAGCTCGCCACCGCCGTCAGCCGCATCGATCCGCACGGCACCGCGACGGAGCCGCTCTACGCCGGGGAGTGCCTCGACCTGGACACCGCCATCGC
Organism: Gaiellales bacterium; assembly: GCA_038321545.1. Classification (GTDB taxonomy): domain Bacteria; phylum Actinomycetota; class Thermoleophilia; order Gaiellales; family F1-60-MAGs149; genus VFJZ01. The sequence continues at coordinate 9,101 of JBBQFB010000007.1, read as the reverse complement.
CGCGCACACGATCAACGGCGCGTACGTCGCGTTCGCCGAGGCGCAGACCGGCAGCATCGAGGTGGGCAAGCTGGCCGACCTGGTGCTGCTCGACCGTGACCTGTTCGCGGGCGGCCACGACGAGATCCGGAGCGCACGCACGCTGCTGACGCTGTCGGCGGGCGACGTGGTGCACGCCGCCGACGGTTGGGGCTAGCCCGAGCCGGGCTCCAGCAGCTCGCCGAGCTTCGACCAGCGATGGTCCGGCGCCTCCGGCGGGCACGAGCACGGGCCCTCGTTCAGGTTCGAGCCGCAACGCGGGCAGAGGCCGGCGCAGTCGGTGCGGCACAGCACCTGGACGGGCATCGCGAGGATCACGGCGTCGGACGCCATCCGGTCGGTGTCGAGCACGTCGTCGTCCATCAGGTACGGCGATGTCATGTCCTCATCGCCGGCCAGCTCCGGATCGAGCGAGTGGAACTCCTGCACCTCGATGTCGAGGTCGACGATCGCGTCCTCGAGGCAGCGGTGGCACGGGCCGTGCACCTCGACGGCGAACTTCTCGTCGAACACCCAGCCGTTGCGCAGCCGCGTGACGGCGAACGCCGCGTCGACGACCGACGGCTCGGCCGCGTAGGGTTCGCCGCCGACCGTGAAGCCGGCAACGGCGACCGGCAGCACCTGACGATGCTGCTCCCCTGCCGTCAGACGGACCGAGCGGAGGTCGAACACGTTCGCTACCGCGTCGATATCTCGGTGAACGCCCCGGTCGTGCCCGTCGGGCCGAGCTCGGTGCGGCCCTGCGCGAGCTGCTCGCGGCCGCGCTGCACGGCGGACAGGAACTTGCCGAGGTTCGTCTCGAGCGTGGACAGGATCTGGTCGGCGTAGTCCTCCGCGCCGAGCCGCACCTCGCGCTCGCGCTGGCGCGCCGACTCGAGAATCTGCGATGCCTGCCGCTCTGCGAGCCGCACGATCTCCTGCTGGGACGCCTCGCGCTGGGCGATCTCGCGGGCTTCCTGGATGATTCTCTCGGCCTCGCGCTTGGCCTCGCCGAGCATCTCCTGACGCTCCTTGACGATCCAGCGGGCCTGCTTGATCTCTTCCGGAATCGTCGCGCGCATCTGGTCGAGGATCTCCCAGATTTCCTCGCGGTCGATCCGCACCTGATCGGTGAGCGGCACGGCCTTGGCCTGGTGCACGAGATCGTCGAGCTTATCGATGAGTACGAGGACGTCCACGGAAAAGAGCCTCCTAGCGGGCAGCGTATCGCGCAGCGAAGGCGCGGACGACCGGTTCCGGAACCAGGTCGGTCACGGGGCCACCGAACTCGGCGATTTCCCGAACACCGCTCGACGAGACGAACGAGTAGGTTGGCGAGCTCATCAGGTAGACCGTCTCGATGTCGGGGGCGAGTCGCTTGTTGAGGTGGTTCATCTGCAGTTCCCACTCGAAGTCGGAGACCGCACGCAGACCCTTCACGAGCGCGCTCGCGCCCTGGTCGCGGGCGAACTCGACGACGAGATTCGAGAACGGCAGCACCTGGACGTTCGCCGTGTCCCTGATCGATTCCTCCAGGAAGGCGATGCGCTCCTCGACGGTGAACATCGTGGCCTTGTGGCGCGGTTGGCGGACGACCCCGACGACGACCACGTCGAACAGCGTCGCGGCCCGCCGGATGATGTCGAGATGGCCGAGTGTGACCGGGTCATAGGTCCCCGGGCAGATCGCGATGTTGGTGCTCAGGGCGAGTCCTCCACGCGGGTGAAGAGCGAGAGCGTCGCGGCGCCCGCGCGCCTGCGCCGATCGAGCTGGAACCCGCGCACGCACGGCTCGTCGCGCGCCGCCGACTCCAGCGCGAGACGCGCGCCGGACGGGGCGACACTGCCGAGAAGGCGGTCGAGTGCAGGAAGAATGTCCATCAGCAACGGGTAGGGCGGGTCGATCAGCAACAGATCGTACTGGCGCCCGGCCGCGGCGTCGGCACGTAGCGACCGGCGGACGTCGAGCGCGCGCACCGTGCAACGGTCGCCGACCTCCAGTGCGGCCACGTTCGTGCGCAGCGCCGTCAGCGCCGCGCGGTCGCGCTCGACGAACGTGCACGAGGCGGCTCCGCGCGACAGCGCCTCCAGGCCGAGCGCCCCCGAGCCGGCGAAGCAGTCCAGCGCGCGGGCGCCGGAGATGTCATCGAGCATCGCGAACAGGGCCTCGCGCGCCCGGTCGGACGTCGGCCGGGTGCCCTGGCCGGCCGGCGCGACCAGGCGACGCGACCGGAACGCGCCCGCGACGATCCTCATGCGCGGCGGATCCCGGCGATCAGTGCACCGAACCGCTCGTCCGCGGCCTGCTCGAGGACGGGCTCTCCGCCGGCGTCGAGCAACGCGCGGGCGTCGCGACGAGCCTGTTCCAGCAGCTCTCGGTCGCGTGACAGACGGGCGTGCCGGAAGTCGCCCCGGCCGCTCTGCAGCTGACCGAGCAGGTGGCCCTCGCCGCGCATGTCGAGGTCGATCTCGGCCAGGTCGAAGCCGCTCGTGTGCTCGACCAGCGCCTGCAGGCGGCGTGCGCCGTCCTCGGTCGGCTCGGGCGACTCGTAGAGGAAGCAGTACGACTGCTCCGCCCCGCGCCCCACCCGGCCGCGCAGCTGGTGCAGCTGGGACAGCCCGAACCGGTCGGCGTCCTCGATCACCATCACGGACGCGTTCGGTACGTCGACGCCGACCTCGATGACCGTCGTCGCGACCAGCACGCCGAGGTCGCCGGCCACGAACCGGCGCATCCGCTCACCCCGTTCGGCGGCCTTCATCTGGCCGTGCACGAAGTCGATCGTGACCTCCTTCAGCGGCCCGGCGGCGAGCCGCGTCGCCTCCGCCTCGGCGGCCCGCGCCTCGACCGCCACCGACCCCTCGACGAGCGGGCAGACGATGTACGCCTGGCGACCGGCCCGCACCTGCTCGACGATCCAGCGGTAGCCGTCCTCGCGCTTCGACTCCGGGATGTTCCGCGTGATCACCGGTTGCCGGCCGGCAGGCAGCTCGTCGAGCACGGTCACGTCGAGGTCGCCGTACAGCGTCAGCGCCAGCGAGCGCGGGATCGGGGTCGCCGTCATGTGCAGCACGTGCGGCGTGGCACCGCCTCCGAGCGCCTCTCGCTGGTCGACACCGAACCGGTGCTGCTCGTCGATCACGGCCACCAGCAGGCGGTCGAACTCGGCGTACAGCAACGCGTGCGTGCCGATCGCGATCAGCGGCTCCCCGGCCGCGATCCGCTGCCGCCGCACGTCGAGCTCCTTCTTCGGGACGTCGCCGGTGAGCAGGCACAGCTCGACGCCGAGGCCGTCCAGCAGGCGCTCGGCCGTGAGCATGTGCTGGACGGCGAGCACCTCGGTCGGCGCCATCAGGGCTGCCTGGCCGCCCCCCTCGAGCGCGCGCAGGAGCACCGCCAGCGCCACCGCCGTCTTGCCGGAGCCGACGTCGCCCTGCAGCAGGCGCTGCATCGGCTCGGTGCCGCCGAGGTCGGTGCCAACCTCCTCCAGTGCCCGCTGCTGGGCGCCGGTGAGCGCGAACGGCAGGCCGCGGATGTACCGCGCCACGAGGTCGCCCGGTGGCTCCAGCGCCTCGGCGCGGCCCGCGGCGGCGACCTCCGCCCGGTGCCGGAGCAGCGCGACCTGGAGCAGCAGGAGCTCCTCGTACGCCAGCCGGTCGCGCGCGACGCGATGCTCGTCGGCGGTGCGGGGCCGGTGGCCCGCGAAGATCGCGTCGCGGCGCAGCGGCAGCCGGTTGCGGACGCGCAGCGACGGCGGCAGCGGGTCGCCGATCCGCGCCACGCCGGCCAGCGCCGCGCCGGCCATGTCCCGCAGCGTGCGCGACGAGATCTTCGACGAGGCGCGGTAGACCGGCGCGAGGCCGAGGACCGTGCCCGACTCGCCGCGCTCTGCCTCCTCCGGCGTCGCGACCACCTCGAACGTCTTCACCGAGATCTCGGCGCCGCGCGTCGCAGACCGCACATCGCCGCGCACCAGCAGCAGCATGCCGGGCTCGAGCACGCGCAACAGGTAGCGCTGGTTGAACCACGAGAGCGTCGCCGCACCGCCGGCGGCATCGGTCACGCGGGCCTGGATGATCCGGAGGTTCCGGCGCGACGTCAGGCGCTCCGACACGCCCTCGACCGTCACCAGGACCGTGGCGTCGTCGCCCGGGGCGAGCAGCGCCAGCGATTGCACCTGCGTGAAGTCGTCGAAGCGGAACGGCAGCGTCTCGAGCAGGTCGCCGACCGTCTCGATGTGGAGCGCCTGCAGCGCGGCCCGCTGGCGGTCGGTGCCCGGCGCCGGCCCCGCGAAGGCGCCCGGATCGGGGGCCGTCCGCGGGCGCGGCAGGTCCGCGTCGAGGACGGCGGCGAAGGGTCGCACGCGGGGATTGTGTCAGGCGAGCGCGTCGGCGATGGCGGCGTGCAGCGGTGCCATCGCGCCCGGGTCGACCCAGTGGCCGCCCGCGAACTCGCGGTAGGCGAGCGAGATCGGGCTGCCGGCCAGCCGGGCGCGGGCCTCCCGGGCGAAGCCCACGCCGATCACGGGATCCTCCGCACCGTGCTCGATCACGAGCTCGAGGCCCTGCCGGTCGAGGTCGAGATCGAGCCCCTCGACGACCGGCATGAAGCCGGACATCGCAAGCAGCGCGCGCGGGGCCGGACGGCCCGCGGTCAGCCCGAGCGCGTACGACATCACGCAGCCCTGCGAGAAGCCGCCCAGCACGATCCGGTCGGCAGGGAAGCCCAGTCGCTCCGGCAGGCCGTCGTACCAGGTACAGAGCGTGTCGAACACCGGCCAGAACGTCTCCGGGTCGGGGAAGCCGACGCGGTACACGGCGTACCAGTGCGCCCCGCCCGGCGGCAGCGACAGCGGCGCGCGCGGGGTGACGCCGACCATCCTGCGGTCGGGGTCGAGCTGGTCGAGCAGGCCGTGCAGGTCGTTCTCGTCGGCGCCGCGTCCGTGCAGCAGGACAAGAGCACCCTCCGGCTCGCCGGCTGCGGGTCGTACGCGCTCGACAAGCGCCATGCGGTCGTCTCCTATACTTTGGTAGAGGGATTCTGTTGTCCGGGCAACCAGGCGTCAAACCACTTCCCGCCTACCTCGACGAGCCTGAGGTCGCAGCATGGCGCGGGCTGCTACGGGTCCATGCGCGGCTGATCCGCGAGCTCTCCGCCGATCTCGAGCGGGCCCACGGCCTGCCACTGTCCTCGTACGAGGTGCTGCTGGTCCTGTCGCAGTCGCCGGATCACCGCATGCGGATGGCCGAGCTGGCCGACTCCGTGCTGCTCTCGCCGTCGGGCATCACGCGGCTCGTCGACCGGCTCGTCAGTGACGGCCTGGTCGCGAAGGTGCGCTGCGAGCGTGATCGCCGGGGTTGGTACGCGGTGCTGACCGACGTCGGCCGCACGCGGCTGGCCGAGGCGCGCGGCACGCACCTCGCCGGTGTCCGGGCGCGGTTCCACGAGCTCGTCACGACCGACGAGCAGGCGACGCTGACGGGCATCTGGGAGCGGCTCCTGCAAGGCGCGGACGCCGAGCACGACCTGCCCTCCTGCGGCTAGCTTCTGGCCCGGGACGCCGGGTCACACCGATGCGGCGAGGTTGCGCAGGCGCTCCTCGTCGTCGGCCGTGGCCGCGACCAGCCGGCACCCGTACCGCGCGGCGCCGTCCTGGCCCACCGTCCGGCGGACGACCCGCACCCGGACACGGAATCCGACGCGGCCCTCACCCACGATCGTGATCTCGTCGCCGGGCGCGAACACGTCGGCACCCTCGATCCCGATGCCGCCGACGGCGAAATCGATGATCCGCACCGGCACGCGTTCCACGCGGTCGTCGGAGACCACCCGGATCGCGAGCGCCTCGCTCTCGCCGGCGGGCGCCGCGGTGCGGATCGGCCGCTCGCCGAGCACGGCCGCCGCGACCACGGTCAGCTCGGCCGAGTCCTCCGTCGAGCCGGACGTGACGTCGAGCACCTCGAACGTCACGGCGAGGCGCGCACCGTCGCGGTACAGCGCCGTTCGCACGTGGTCGGACACGACCATCGTGGCGTGCGGCACCGCGACCGTCGCCCACTCCGTCGACACGTGCGCAAACGCGGCGCGGACCTGCCGGCCGTCCAGACGCACGAGGACAGCCCGCTCGCCCGCACGGGCGAAGCGCCGGAGGTCGATGACGGGGGTCATCACACTCGTTGTACGTCGCGCGAGGCGGTCCGGCGAGGAGTACCGGCCGCGGCTTTTACGAGGCTTAGCGCGGTTTTCTAAGGGATCGTCGGTAGCGGAGCGGCGCCAACGCCCACCGCGCCCGGTCCGGCGTGCGTTCCGACCGCCGGACCGAGCGGCAGGATGCGATCGACCGACCGGCCCGGCAGCGCCTCGGCGACCAGTGCGGCGAGCGCCTCGGCACGCTCCGGCGCGGCCGCGTGGACGACCACGATCCGCATATCGGTGCGATCGCCGACCGTCTCCGAGACGCAGCGCACGAGCTCGGCGGGGACGCGCCCGGCGCCGCGCACCTTGGTGCCGGGCAGCACCTCGCCACCGGTCACCTCGAGCACCGGATGGACGGACAGCAGCTGGCCCGCGAGCGCCTGCGCACGGCCGATCCGGCCACCGCGCTGGAGGTAGGTGAGCGTGTCGAGCGCGACGAAGCAGCGCGCCTCGCTCCGGTGCCGGTCGATGAACCGGCCGATCGCAGCGTCGTCCGCTCCATGCCCGAGGAGCGCGTGCACACCGAGCACGGCGCTCGCCAGTGAGGCCGACACCGAGTCCGTGTCGACCACCGTGATCCGGTCCCCGAACTCGCCGGCCGCGAGCCGTGCCGACTCGATCGTGCCGGACAACTTGCCCGACACGTGCAGCGAGTAGATGTGCTCGTGCTCCCGCAGCAGGTCGCGGTAGGCGTCGGCGAACGCCGCCGGCGGCGGCTGGGAGGTGGTCGGCGGCTCGGCGCTGGCCCGCAGTCGCCGGTAGAAGGCCGGCGGGTCGAGGTCGACGTGGTCGAGCAGCGTCTCGGCGCCGAACATCACGCGCAGCGGCACCATCGCGTAGCGCCCCGTCCCCGGGCCGTCCGGGAGGTCGGCGGTGGAGTCGAACACGATCGCGGTGTTGTCGAGCGTGCGGATGGTCATTCGGCCCCCAGGAGCAGCGGGTGGTACGGCTGGCCGCCGTCGCGGACGTCGAACTCGACGGCGGGATGGGCCGCGGCGACCGCTGCCAGCGCGGCCCGCGCCGCCTCGGCGTCGTCGGCGCCGACGAGCGCCGTCACCAACGCGATGTCGCCTGCCAGCAGGCGCCCGGCGACCGCGTCGAGGACGGACTCGATGCCGGCCGCGGTGTCCGTGACGGTTCCCTCGACGAGGCCGATCCAGTCGCCCTCGCGGACGTCGACGCCGTCGACGCGCGCGCTCCGGACGGCGCGCGTGATCTCGGCGCTCGTGACCGCCGCCGCGGCGACGCTCATCGCCGCCGCGTTGCGGTCGGCCGGGGCGTCGGGGTCGTAGGCGACCAGCGCGGCCATCCCGGCCGGGATGGACAGCGCCTCGACCACGTGACAGCCGGTGCCGAACGCGGCCACCGCGGCGCGCGCAGCGCCCAGCACGTTGGCGTTGCACGGCAGGACGACGGCGCCGTCGGCGCCCTCCGCGCGCAGCGCCTGCACGATGTCGCCGGTGGACGGGTTCATGGTCTGCCCGCCGGTGATCACGCGGCGCGCGCCCAGGCTCTGCGCGATCGCGCGGTTCCCGTCGCCCTGCAGCACGATCACGACGTCGGTCGAGCGGTGCTCCGGCGCCACCTGCGCGAGCCGGTGCCTGCGTTCGACGATCTGGCCGTGCATGTCGGCCACCTCCACGTTGGCCACCGCGCCCATCGCGGTCGCGAGCGACAGGGCGCGCCCCGGGTCGTCCGTGTGGACGTGCACCTTGGTCGCCTCCGGGTCGCCGACAACGATCAGCGAGTCGCCGATGGCGTGCAGCGCGGTCTCCAGCTCCGCCATCGCGACGCCAGGTCCGGACACGACGTAGCTCGTGCAGTAGCGGTACGGCGACGGCTCTGCGCGATGGTCGGCACCGACCGCCCGGAGCGGGGTCGCGGCGAGCGCGAGCTCCTCGCCGGCCAGGCCGGCGAAAGCGCCGCGGGCGATCTCGAGCAGCCCCGCGCCGCCGGCGTCGACCACCCCGGCATCACGCAGCACCGCCAGCAGCTCGGGCGTCCGGGCCACGGCGTCCTCGCCCGCGGCCAGCACCGCCTCGCGCAACAGCCCGCTGCCGGCCGCCGCCTCGGCCGCCGTGGCCATCTCGCGGACGACCGTCAGGATCGTGCCCTCGACCGGCTGGCGCACCGCGCGATAGGCAGCGTCGGAGGCCGCCCGAAACGCGACGGCGAGCGACTCCTCCGACGCATCGGGCGCCGTCGCCAGCGCGTCGCAGAGGCCGCGCACGATCTGCGACAGGATGATCCCGGAGTTGCCGCGGCCGCCCATCAGCGCCGAGCGGCGGACGAGCGCCGCGACCTCGGCCGGCCCGGCATCGGGCGCCGCCGCCAGCGCGTCGTCCACGGCCGCGACGGTGAGCGCCAGGTTCGTGCCGGTGTCGCCGTCGGGCACGGGGTAGACGTTCTGGTCGTTGATGTGGTCGCGCGCCGCCTCGATCGCGGCCCGCGCACCCGCGACGACGGCGCGCGAGCGCGCCAGCACTTCGCTCACGAGGACTCTCGCCGCACGTCGTGGATGTGGACGGCGACGGCCGTCACGACGATCCCGCACAGGCGCTCCACCTCGTAGGCGACGCGGCTGCGCAGGCTCTCGGACACCTCCGCGAGGTTGAGGCCGTTCTCCATCACGACGTGGACGTCGACGGCGACCTCGCCGCCCTCCCCGCCCTCCACCTCGACTCCGGCGGCCGTGCTGTCGCGCCCCAGCAGTCGCGCGACGCCGTGCACGACGCGCTTGCCCGCCATGCCGACCACGCCGTAACACTCGAGCACGGTCAGGCCGACGACCTCGGCGACGACGTCGTCGCCGATCGTGATCCGGCCAGCGGGGCTGTCATCGACGGTTCCCATTTGTGTCGCTCGAGGGGCTAGAGCATACTGCCGTC
>JBBQFB010000006.1:0-42712 GCA_038321545.1 Gaiellales bacterium | reverse complement strand
GTCGCCGCCGGCCTCGGGCAGCTGGGGCTCAATGGTCAGCTGCTCACGCCCTGGGCAGGGTCGCGGTGCCGGCTGACGATCATCACGACCGATGCGCCGCTGGCTGTCGACCATCCCATCGACTTCGGCATTCCCGCCATCTGCGACGCCTGCCAGGCGTGCGTGCGGCGATGCCCGGCGAGCGCGCTGACGCCGGTCCGCAAGATGTACCGCGGCGTCGAGAAGGCGAAGCTCAACACCGAGCGCTGTTTCCCCGTGATGGCGCAGGCCAACGACTGTGCCATCTGCATGAAGGTGTGCCCGGTGCAGCGCTACGGGCTACCGGCCGTACTGGATGAGTACGAGCGGACCGGCGCGGTCCTCGGGCGCGACACCGACGAGCTCGAGGGCTACGACTGGCCGATCGACGGCCGTCGCTACGGCCCGGGCGAGAAGCCCCGGCTGGAGAAGGCGTTCTTCAAACCGCCGGAGCTGTCCGCGTTCGATCCCCTCGGAAAGCGCGAGCCGGTCTCGCGACCACAACCCGTCCGCGAGCCCGCGGGTCGCGCGCGCTCATGAGAGGAGATAGCGGATCCGGCGGAGCTCCTCCTCGAGCGCTTGCGAGGGCCCGCGATAGAGGAGCGAGGAAAAACCCCCGCCGAGAAGACGATCGAGGAGGGCAACGCCCCGGACATCCGCCCCGGGCTCTCGCACGAGGCCGGCGATCGCCGTGACGACGTCCTCGTAGGCGAGTAGCTGACAGACAGCAGGTGGCGGCCGAGTCGAGATCGGGATCTCGTGCCAGTGCTCGGCCTCGTGGAGGGTCCGCTGCAGGCCGTGTGCCAGCAGGTCGCGAGTGGTGGAGTGCTCCAGCCGCAGATACTCGGTGCGAATCTCGTCCACGTCCCGGCGACCGCCGTCTGCGGCGATGCTGTCGCGCGCCCGTTCCCGCAGCACCGTGGCGGCCAGCACCGTGGCCGCGACAACCGCGATCTCGACGACTACCGCGCACGACGCGAAGGCGATTGTCTCGGGACTGCGCTTCAGGGCGGCGAGCCCGATCGCGAGTGGGAACAGGCTCCCGGCCAGCGCGGCCTGTTGGACGAGGACGGCATGCCAGTGGGACGCACGCGAAATCGGATGATCAGGCCCGAGGACCTGCTCCGCGCTGCGTGACAATGGGAGCGGAGACGACGAGCCATCGTCCGTGGTTCGGGCGACGATCCGCACTACGCGTCCGTCTCCGCGTACTGCTCGACCTGCTCGATGCCGGCCGGCCGGCCGGCATGGACCCATGACGCGTACAGCGCGCCGGCGATCGCCAGCATGGCCGCGAGCGACAGCAACGGATAGCCACGTGCGAGGTTGACGACCAGCGTGAAGGCGACGGCGGCGGCACCCAGGACGTTGACGCCGGTCAGGACCCGGCGTCCCTCGCGACGCGAGAATCGCGCGATCGCAGCCAGACCGGCGAGAAAGCTGACGAAGACGGCGACGGCGTAGAAGAGGACGAGTTCCTGCTCGTGGCCTCCGGCTGCGATCAGGATCACGGCCGACACCGCGACGTACACGAGGACCGACCAGTAGGGCGTGTGGTGGCGGTTTGCCTGGCCGAGGCTCCGCGGCAGGATGCCGACGCCGGCGCTGTCGGAGTGGCGTGAGAGCGCCTTCAAGAGTCCTGGTCCGGCTTGAAACGACGAGCTCGCTGCCGCGAGCAACAGGAGCGAGCTCGCACCCTGGAACAGGGCGAAGGCCGTGCCGTTGCCGGCCGCGGCGCGCGCAACGTCAGCGATCTGCGTCGAATCGGCCGCGGGAATACCGACATGCAGCCGAACGGCAAGTGCCGTGATGCCGATCGTGAGTGTTCCGACGATGACGAGCGTGAGGACCAGCGTGCTGCGGGCGAAGCGACGCCGCGCGTCGGCGTCGAGCTGTCCGAGCTGCCCGATCGCCGTGGCCGGCGCCTCGGTACCGGTGGCGAGTGCCATCGCGACCGGGAACGACAGCAGCACTGCGAGCACGGCCGGGCCCGAAGCGCCCGTGACCGGCGCCTGACCCCGCGCGACCGCGGGATCGACGAAGCCCTTGACGAGCACGACTGCGCTGCCGGCGAGGAACAGCAGCGTCATGACGGCGAACACCAGCCGGCCGCCGTGCCCGTACCAGGTCAACCCGGCAACCAGCAGGAGCATCGCGAGTCCGAGCCCGAGCCGCCAACCGGCCAGTTCCGGCAGGTACGCGATCAGCGCGCTGACAGCGGCGGCGATCGAGATCGTGATGGTGAGGACGAAGTCGACGATCAGCGCGCCAATCGGGACGAACACCCACCCGGTGCCGAACGCCCGGGCGGCAGCCTCGGGTGACCCTCCGCCGAGCGGGAACCGGGCCACGAGGTGCCAGTAGTTGACGTCGACCAGGGCGATGACACCCAGGACGAGGATCTGTGTCGGGAGGAGCAGGCCGAGATGTCCGTCGAGCGCGCGGAGCGATGCCTCGATCGTGTACGCGACGGACGACACCGGATCGGCCATGACGGCGAACGCGAAGCCGATGAAGAGGGCCACCCGTCGACCACGTCGACGAGCGACGAGCGGCAGGGGGCGGGTGTCGGGTACCGTGGTCATGGCGAAGCGGACGCTCGTCGCCGACCAGGCTTCCCGGCACACCGCGCCACCCCCGCGCGTCAGCGGTGCAGCACGTCCGAGCGTACGGGGCGCGGTCGTACAACGGCCTTGCAATGGCCGTTCGGGTCTTGCGGTGATCTAACGGACCGCGACGGGTCGGGTCACGACCCCGGCGGCGTGACCAGCCGGTAGCCCGCGCCCGGCTCGGTCACGATGTAGCGCGGCCGGGTCGGGTCGGACTCGATCTTCGCGCGCAATCGCGAGACGTGCACGTGCAGGTACGCGGATGAGTCCTGATAGCCGGGACCCCATACCTCGCGCAGGATTGAGCGGTGCGTCAGCAGCTTGTCCACGTTGCGGGCGAGGAGCGAGAGCAGCGCAAACTCGATCGGGGTGAGCTGGACACGCACGCCGGCGACCGTGACCTTCGTGGACGGGAGGTCGACGACGAGGTCGCCGACGTTGATCACGGGCTGATCGGGAGGGAACGTGGTCGCGCGACGAAGGCACGCGCGCAGCCGGGCGAGCAACTCGGAGATGCCAAACGGCTTGGTGACGTAGTCGTCAGCACCTGCATCGAGCGCCGCGACCTTCTCCTTCTCGTCGCCGACCACGGAGAGGATCAACACCGGTATCGTCGACCAGCGACGGAGCTCTCGGCAGACCTCGGCACCGCTGATGCCGGGGAGGACGAGGTCGAGGACGACCGCGTCGGGTTGCCGAGTGGCGAGCAGCATCAGCGCCTGCTCCCCGGTCGCTGCGGGTTCCACCGTGTATCCGGCGCCGCGCAGCGCCGTCGACAGCGCGCGCAGAATCTGCGGCTCGTCGTCAACGACCAGGATCCGCTGGCCGCTCACGGCTCCTCGCCGCCGGCGGGCAGCGTCAGGACGAACGTCGCCCCCACAGCTGACTCCTCCACCGCCACGGAGCCGCCGTTGGCGACAGCGAAACCGCGCGCGATGGCAAGGCCGAGCCCGGCGCCGCCACCCGTAGCGTGACGGCCGCGCGCGAACGGCTCGAACAGGCGCGAGCCATCGCCGGCCTCCAGACCGGGCCCGTGGTCGATGACCGCGATTTGCACCTCGTTCGCCGTGCGTCCGATCTGGACGACGACGGGCTTGCCGGGCGGGGAGTAGCGCAGCGCGTTCTCAAGCAGGTTCGCCAGCACCCGACCGATCTGGCCACGGTCGACGTGCACCAGCGGGAGCTCCGGAGCCAGATCGACGTGGACCCGGTCAGCCTCGTCTCCGAGTTCGCGGAGCGCGTCGGCGACCAGACCATCCGTCGTCAGCAACTCCGGCTGTGGCTCGGCCGCCCCGGCCTGCAGCCGGGAGAGATCCAACAGGTTTCCGACGACGCGATCGAGGCGTTCGGACGCGGCGAGGATGGTGTCTGTCAGCTCCCTTCGATCCAGTGCATCGAGCGTGAGGGTGCCGTCCCGGAGCGCCTCGCCGGCGACGCGAATCGCCGTCAGCGGCGAGCGCAGGTCATGACTGACGGCGCGCAGGATCGTCGTCTTGATGAGATCACTCTGCCGCAGCACCTCAGCCTCGGCCGCCTCGTTCACAAGCCGATCGCGATCGATCGCGACCGCCAGCAGCGACGCGACCGCCGGCAGGAAACGCTCGACGATCATGGCATCCGGTTCGGATCCCTCGTCCGTGACCAGCGTGCCGACGTGCCCGTTCGCCGACCGCAGCGGGTAGGCCGCGCTCCCGGTCGGCACCTCCACGACGTGACTGCCGAAGGCGATTCGCCCGCGGCGGGCGCCGACGGCGGCCGCCGCACCGACGGCGATGTGATCGACCTCGGCCTCGCTCGCCCCGCGCGACAGGAGCCCGGTCGCGATCTCAGCCAGCAGCGTCGCCTCCCGCTCGCGCCGCTCCGCCTGCTCGGCGCGACGTCGATCGCGGGCCGCGAGTTCGCTCACCACCGCACTCGTCGCGAGGTACACGGCAAGAGCCAACCAGTTCGCGGACTCCGCGAGTCTGAACGTGTGCACCGGCGGCAGCACGAAGAAGTTGTACGCGAGCATGCTCGCGAACGAAACGGCGGTCGCATAGACGAGGCCGAAGCGAGCCGCCACTGGCAAGATCGCGAACAGATAGAGAACGCCCAGCGAGATCGGAGGCACCGCCCGCGCGAGCGCGCCGACGATCGCCGTGACGGCCACGACGGACGCGATGCTTGCAATCACCGTCCAGGGCGCGGTGAGCCGTGGCGACGCCGTCTGGCCGTTCACGCCGGTGCCTCCGCCTCGGCGAGGCGCCCGGCCCGCGAGATGCCGCGCGGCAGGACGGCGCGCGGCCCGGAATGGATCACGGGGTCTCCTTCGCCGACCAGGCTTCCCGGCACACCGTCGTTCGTCGGACGACAGCCTACTCCGCCGATGACGGCTTTGTCGCCGTCTGCCTGCACTATCATCGGAGGCACACGCGCAGCGCCGGGAAGCCTGATCGGCAGAGGAGGCAGGATGGCGCCCCGACGATTCGCTTGGTCGGTGGACACCCCTGATGGACGGGTGGTCACCGTTGGATGAGGTCGCCGCGTTCGGGCTGGTGCTGCTGCTCGTCTCGATCGCCCTGGCTGCCGCGATCGCCTCACATTCGCTGTCCGAGCGCTTCTCGATTCCGGCCCCCGCCGTCTTCCTGCTCGCCGCCGCGATCGCGAGCGACATCCACCCGGCGCTGGCGCTCACGCCGCACCAGGTCGAGCGCGTCGCGGTGGTCGCGTTGATCATGATCCTGTTCGACGGCGGCATGCAGGTCGGATGGCGCCGGTTCCGATCGTCGGTCTCGCCGATCGTCGGCCTTGGTGTTCTCGGCACCTTCCTCACGGGCGCGCTGGTGGCGGTCGCGGCACACGGGCTGCTCGGCGTCGGCTGGTCGGTCGCCGCGCTGCTCGGCGCCGCGTTGGCGCCGACCGACCCGGCGGTGCTGTTCTCCGTGCTGGGCAATCGCGAAGTCGGCGGTCGCAGCGGCACGATCCTCGATGGCGAGTCGGGGGCCAACGATCCGGTCGGCATCGCGCTGATGCTGGGCGTGATTGCGTACCTCAATGCCGCCCAGCCGGATCTCTTCGGCAGCGCCGCGACCTTTTTCCTTCAGCTCGTCGTCGGAGCCGGCGTTGGCGTGGCCGGCGGCCTTGCGCTGCGGTCGATCATCCAGCGCATCTCGCTTCCGAGCGAGAGCCTCTACCCGTTGCGCACACTCGCCGCGGCCGGTGTCCTCTACGGTGTTGCGAGCGTCGCCAATGGCTCGGGGTTCCTCGCGGTCTTCATCGCGGGTGTCTTGGTCGGCGACGCTCGCGCGCCCTACAAGGCCGAGGTCGTCCGGTTCCACGGAGCGCTCGCGGGAATCGCGGAGGTCGTCGTGTTCGCCGGGCTCGGCCTGACGATCGACCTCGGCGCAATCGGCGATCGCGGTGCGTGGGCCGACGGTCTCCTGCTCGCGGCGGTACTCGCGATCGCCATCCGGCCCGTCGTGGTGCTGTCACTCCTCGCGCGCGCTCGGCTCCGGCGAGGAGAGAAGATGTTCGTCGCGTGGTTCGGCCTGAAGGGTGCCGTACCGATCCTGCTGGCCGCGTTTGCGGTCAGCGCGGGCACGAAGGGCGCCGATTTCGTCTACAGCGTCGTCTTCGTCGTCGTCCTGGTCTCGGTGGTCGTCCAGGGAGTCAGCGTGGGACCGGTCGCGCGCCGGCTCCGCGTCGCACTTCGCCGTGTCGAGCCGGAACCGTGGGACCTGTCGATCCGCCTCGCCGAGCGTCCCAGGGACGTCCGTCGCTGCATGGTCGATCCACGGGCACCGATCGTCGGGTCGGCGATCCGCGACTTGCCGATCGGAGGCGGCACCTGGATCAGCATGATCATCCGCGACGGCGTGGTGGTCCAGCCACGCGGGTCAACCGTGCTGGAGGCCGACGATGAGGTGCTGGTGCTCGGCGACTCGGCGGATACCGCCGCGGTGGAACGATTGCTCCGTTCCCCCGCCGGCGATTGACGGTTCCGCGGGCGGGTGCTCCCCGAGCGGCGGTGGACGCGGAGCAATTCGTGACAGACGATACGAGTACGCCGGTGGCCGGCGTCGACGAGATCTATTGTTTCCCGGATGCCGATCCTGGATCTGACACCCGACGAGCTGCTCTCGACCACGCGCTCGGTGAAGCGGCGCCTCGACCTCACCCGTCCGGTGCCGCCGGAGCTGCTCGAGGAGTGTGTCCGCCTGGCGGTGCAGGCGCCGACGTCGACGAACTCCCAGACGTGGCACTTCGTGATCGTCACCGACGCCGACACCCGCGCTGCCGTCGCCGGCCACTACCGCACCGCGTGGAGCACGTACGCGGACGGCCACCCACCGACCGAGCCGCGGCCGGACGAGACACCGGTCGGCGCCGCCTCGCGGCACCTCGCAGCGCACCTCCACGAGGTGCCGGCGCTCGTGATCCCCTGCATCACCGGCCGGCCCGAGGGAGGGTCCGCACCACTGCTCGCGGAGCTGTACGGCTCGGTCGTCCAGGCGGCCTGGAGCTTCCAGCTGGCGGCCCGGGCGCGCGGCCTGGGTAGCGCCTGGACGACGTACCACCTGGACTACGAGGAGCAGGTCGCCGAGCTGGTCGGAATCCCCTTCGCGGAGGTCACACAGGTCGCCCTGATCCCGGTCGCGTACTCGATCGGCACCGACTTCAAGCCCGCCGCTCGGAAGCCGCTCGAGTCGGTGCTCCACTGGCAGCGGTGGTGACCGGACGGCGACGGTGATCGCCGGCGCGGGACGGGCACTCAGCCAGTGGTCACGCCGACGAGGGAGTCGTCGGCGAGCGGTGTCAGCGCCGGCAGGTCGGAGTCGTCGTAGATGATGTCGCGCGAGCGGACGCTCGGGCTCGTGGCCTTGTTGGACATCGCGTTGTAGGTCAGCGTGATCATCCGCCGCGGCCACGGCGAGAGGTTCGCCGTCGAGCCGTGCAGGGCGTTCGGGTTCATGAAGATCACCGAGCCGGCCGGCCCGGTCGGCGCCACGACGCCGCCGCGGCGCACCTCGGACTCGATCGCATCCGGTTCCGCGTAGCGGAGCGTGTACGACGTGCCCTTCGTCGACTCCTCCGGCATGCCGGACTCGAGGCGGTGCGACCCGGGCACCATCATCAGCGGACCGTTCAGGTTCGTCACCTCGTCGAGGAAGATCAGCGCGTTCACCATCCGCGGCGCCGGGATGTGGTCGTCGTACCGGTAGGTCGGATAGTCCTGGTGCCAGAACCAGACGTCGCCGTTGAACGCCGCCTTGCAGTTGATCGCGAGCTGGTAGGCGTAGACCTGCTCGCCGACCAGCTCCTCGACGGCGCCCAGCAGCCGCGGGTGGCGAGTCACACGCCCGTAGAGGTCGTTGTACAGGTGCGGGTTGAAGACGCTGCGCGGCGTCCGTCCGTCCTTCTCGAAGATCACGCCGGCGGGCGGCGGGTCGGTGCTCAGGATCCGGTCGAGCTCGTCGGTCATCACCTGCACGTCCTCCGGCGTGAGCAGGCCGGGCCGGAAGATGAATCCCTGCTCGTCGTACTCCGCGGCTTGCGTCGTCGTCACCGGATGCTCCTCGTTCGTGTTGCCTTCCTGCCTGCTACATAGTGTCCAGCTCGACCGGAATCAGAAACGCCAGAGACGGATGCCTTCGATCACGGAACACGATCAGATACTCGGTGTCGAGATCCGGCATCTGGTCGCGCTCGAGGCGATCGCGCGCACACGGTCGTTCTCGCAGGCGGGGGCGAGTCTCGGGTACGCGCAGAGCGCCATCTCACAGCAGATCGCCACGCTCGAGAAGGCGGTCGGTCACCGGCTCGTCGAACGGCCCGGCGGGCGGCGACCCGTCTCTCTGACGCCGGCCGGCGAGATCGTGCTCCGCCACGCGGAGCACATCGCCGCGCGCGTCGCCGCCATCGGCGCCGACCTCCACGCCCTGGCGGCCGGCGAGGTCGGCGCGCTGCGGATCGGCGTGTTCCAGTCCGTGAGCGCGAGCCTGCTGCCCGCGACGCTGGCCGCGTTCCGGACGAGCTGGCCGCGCATCGATATCGAGCTCCGCAACGCGTACCACACGGCCGAGCTGGCAACGCTCGTGCAGAGCGGCGAGATCGACGTCGCATTCGCCGACCTGACCACGATCTCCGCCCCGCTCGAGGGTCGCAAGCTGCTCGAGGACCCGTACGTCGTGCTGGCGCCCGTCGGGAGCTCGCTCGCCGGCGAGTCCTGCGTCGACTGGGCCGCGCTCGACGGCACCGAGCTGATCGCCCAGTCGGAGACCGACAGCTGCGCGATCCGCGTGCAGCAGGCGCTCGCCGCGGCGGGCGCGCACGCGCGCGTCGTGTTCCGCAGTGACGAGAACATCGCCGTCCAGCGGCTGGTCGCGGCCGGTGTCGGCTACGCGGTCCTGCCGCTGCTCGCCGTCGAACGCGACGCGCCGGGCGCCGACGTCGTCATCGTCCCGCTGTGCGAGGCCTCGCGCCTGGCCCGGCACATCGGCGTCGTCTGGCACCGCGACCGGTACCTGAGTCCGGTGACCACCGCGTTCATCGAGGCGGCCGCGTCAGCCGCCGGCTGAGGACGGCCCGGGCCCGACGTGCGGGCAGTGCGTTGCCGGTTCTGCCACCGACCGACGGTGATCCGAGCGCCCGCCGTGACAGGATCTCCACATGATCACCTGTCACCTCACCTACGAGATCGATCCCAGGCAGATCGATGCCTTCGAGCGATTCGCCCGCCGCTGGATCGCGCTCGTCGACCGATCCGGCGGGACGCACCACGGTTACTTCCTGCCGTCCGAAGGCGCCAGCGACATCGCCTACGCGCTGTTCAGCTTCCCGAGTCTCGCCGACTACGAGCGCTACCGAGCGCTGTTCGCAACCGACCCCGACTTCCGCGCGGCGGACGAGATCCGGAACGCGTCCGGATGCGTCCGGCGCTTCGAGCGGACGTTCCTGCGGCCGGTGTTCGAGGGCAGCCTCGACGCGTAGGTCAGCGAGAGCGCCGGCGCTCCCGCCGGTTCGACGCACGCACCCGGGGCGTTGGCGGCGATGCCGGATTGCATCGCGGTGTGAGATAGGTAAAATCCCATTTCACTGAAATGGGATTTCACTGAACACGCTCTCTCCGGCAGCCGCTGCCCGTCCGCGCCTCGCGACGCTGGACAAGGTCGCCGACCTGCTGCGCGCGTTCACGCCCGCGCGTCCGGCCTGGCGCCTGCACGAGATCGCCACGTTTCTCGACTGGGACCGGGCGACGACCCTGCGGTTCCTCGAGAAGCTCGTCGAGCTGACCTTCCTCGAGCGCGACGAGCACGGCGTGTACCGGCACGGCCGGCTGGTGCCGGAGCTCGGCGCGCTCTACCTCGGCGCGAGCCCGGCCCGCCAGCGGCTCGTGCGCCTGGTCGAGCGGGTGCGGACCGCGACTGGCCTGACGACCCAGGTCGGCTACCTCGACCGGTCGGAGGTCGTGATCGCGCTCAGCGAGGAGGGCACGACGCTCGTGAAGGTCGCCGCCAGCCCGGGCGCACGGCTGCCGCTGCACGCGACGGCGATCGGCAAGGCGATCCTCTCGCAGCTCGACGGCGCCGCGTTCAAGGCGGCCGTGCCGGCGAAGCTGGAGGCGCTGACGCCGCAGACGCTGCGCACGCGGCGGCTGCTGCGGGTCGAGGTCGATGCCGTGCGCGCTGCGGGCTCGGCGGACGCCCGATCGGAGCTCGCCGAGGGGTTGGATGCGTGCGCGGTGCCGATTCCCGCCTCGTTCTTCGGCGCGCTCGCCGGGCTCGGCTGCGCCGGCCCGAGCGGGGCGGTGGAGGCGCGACGCGACGTGGTCGTGGCGGCGCTGCAGGAGGCCGCAGAGGAGCTGCGCGTGCTGGGCGGGCCGGCGTGAACGCGACCTGGACGGAGGTGGACCGAGATGCCGCTGGTTGAGATCAGCCTGTTCCCGGGACGATCGGCAGAGCAGAAGCTCGCGATCGCGCGGGCGGTGTCGGATGCGCTGATCGGTATCGGCAACGCGCGGCCGGAGACCGTGGAGGTGATCTACCGCGAGGTGGAGCCGGCCGAGTGGTTCAAGGTCGACCGGCTGCAGGTGGATGCGTGATGGCGCTCGAGATCCGCAAGCTGCTGACGTTCGTGGAGGAGACGCGAAGCGACGGAGGTCGCAGCGATGGTCCGTGGCTGCGGAAGGCGGCGGCCGCGGCGGTGATCGCGAACCCCTACGCCGGGCTGCCGTTCGCCGACGACCTGGGCGACCTGACCCGCGACGGTGCCGAACTCGGCGAGCTGCTCGGGCGGACGGCGCGCGCGGCGCTCGGCGTCGAGGCCGAGAGCTACGGGAAGGCGGCGCTGGTCGGTGTTGCCGGCGAGCAGGAGCACGCGGTCGCGACCACGATCGCGGCGTTCGGCACGGCGGTGCGCGACGCGGTCGGCGATGCGAAGGAGTGGATCCCGTCGGTCTCGAAGCGCTGCCCGCCGGGGACGCCGGTCGATGTGCCGCTCGCGTCGAAGGAGGACCTCTGGGTGCGCTCGCACTACGACGCCTTCAGCGTGGTCGCACCCGACGCCCCGCTGCCGGACGAGATCGTCGTGATCGTCGCGGTGGCCTCGCGGGGACGCCTGAACGCACGCGTCGGCGGCAAGACGCTGCCGGAAGCCCGGCGAGGCTCCCCGTGAGCAGCCTCCTCGTCCGCAACCTGGGCGGGGTCGTCACCGGCCGGCTCGGTGATGACGTCCGGCGCGTCGACAGCCTGCGGTGCGAGGACGGACGGATCGTCGCCTTCACCGACGATGGCGCTGCGGCCGATGTCGAGATCGACGCGCGCGGGGCGATCGCGGCACCCGGTCTGATCGACACGCACGCGCACGTGGTGTTCGCCGACTGGACGCCCCGGCAATCGGCGATCGGCTGGATCGAGAGCTCGCTGCACGGCGCCGTGACGATGTTGATGTCGGCCTCCGAGGTGCACCGGCCCGGCCGGCCCTGCGACCGCGTCGGCGTGAAGGCGCTCGCGATCGCCGCGCAGCGCTCGTGGGCGTCGGTGCGCCCGGCCGGCGTCAAGGTGATCGGCGGCTCCGTGATCATGGAGCCGACGCTCGAGCCGGGCGATTTCGCCGAGCTCGCCGCCGAGGGGGTCGGCCTCGCGAAGGTCGGGTTCGGCGCGTTCGCGAAACAGGCCGACGCGGCGCCGCTCGTCCGCGCCGCCCAGGCGGCGGGCATGATTGTCATGAACCACACCGGCGGCGCATCCGTTCCCAGCTCGTCGCCGGTCACGATCGACGACGTGCTCGCCCTCGGCTGCGACATCATCGGGCACGCCAACGGCGGCACCACCTCCCTGCCCGACGAGGCGCTGCCGCGGCTGTTCGACGCGCCGGGCGTGATCCAGCTCGTCCAGGCGGGCAACCTCCGCTCGAGCCTCGCGATCCTCGCACTCGCCGTCGAGCGCGGCGCGCTCAACCGGATCGTCTTCGCGACCGACACGCCGACCGGCACCGGCGTCATGCCGCTCGGCATGCTGAAGACGATCGCCGAGCTGTCGTCCCTCGGCCGCATCGCGGCAACCGACGCGATCGCGTGTGCAACGGGTAACAACGCACGGGTCCTGCGACGCGACGAGGGCGTCCTCGACGTCGGCCGGCCGGCTGACCTCGCGCTCCTGCAGTCGCCGCTCGGCGGTGTCGCGACCGATGCGCTGGCCGCGATCGAGCGGGGCGACCTGCCGAGCGTGACCGCCGTCGTCATCGACGGCCAGCTGCGTGTGCTGCGGTCACGCAACACGCCGGCGCCGACCCTGCTGGCGGAGCGGACGCGATGACCACCCCCAGGAAGGAGGACGCGATGCACCTGCGCGACCTGCGTCGCGACGATACCGCCTGGCGGATCATCGTGCTGAACGGCCCCAACGTCGGCCGTGTGCTGGCGGGCGTCGAGGGCTTCGACGCGCGGCTCGAGGCGTGGGGCGAGAGCCTCGGCGTGCGCGTCGAGCAGTGCACGTCCAACCACGAGGGACGCCTGCTCGAGCACATCCACGCCACGAGCGCGGAGACGCACGGGTACCTCGTCAACCCCGGCGGGCTGACGGTGATCGGAGAGTCGCTACGGCACGCGCTGCGCGACGCCAAGCGACCCCACGTCGAGGTGCACCTCGACAACCGCGATCTCAGCCGGCAGACCTCGATCTTCGCGCCCAGCGTGACCAGCATCGTGTCGGGACTCGAGGAGTTCAGCTATCTCGGCGCGCTGGTCGCCCTGGTGCTCGGCCTCGACGATCCGTCGTTCCTGGCGCCCGGCAGCACCGACCCGATCAGTCGCCCCCACGGCGCGCCGCGCTCGCTGTACGGATGACGGAGGGAATCGACATGACCGACACGACCGGCGCGCGGCGCGGCACGACGCGGTTCAGGATCGCGCTGCTGAACGGCCTCAACATGACGAACCTCGGCCGCCGTGATCCACATATCTACGGCACGATCGGCTCGCTCGGCGAGCTCGAGGAGCTCGTACGCACGACCGGCGCACAGCTCGGCGTCGACGTCGTCCCGTTCCACTCCAACGACGAGGGCGCGCTCGTCGACTTCATCGAGGAGCATGCCGGCCTCGACGGCTTCCTGATCAACCCGGGCGGCCTCTGGGCATTCGGCATCCCGACGCGGATCGCGCTCGAGCAGACTGGCCGCCCGGTCGTCGAGGTGCACTTCGCCAACATCTTCGCGACCGGCCACGAGTCGGTGTTCACACCGACGGTGCAGGGCACGGTGATGGGCTTCCGGCATCACGGCTACCTCGGTGCGCTCGTCGCGCTCGTCGCGCTCCTCGATGCGCGGGCCACTGCGTGAGCGAGATCGCGGACGTGATCGTGGTCGGCTGCGGTGCGCAGGGACTCAGCGTCGCGTTGCATCTCGCGCAACGGGGCGTCCGCGTGGTCGCGGTCGACCGGTTTGCGCCCGGGTCGCAGACCTCCGCGCGCGCTGCCGGCCAGTCCGTGCTGGCCCAGACGGAACCCGCCTGCGGGCAGCTGATGCACCGCACCATCGCGAAGCTCGTGACGTTCGGGGACGAGACCGGCCTGCCGTTCGCCGTCCACCGCGTCGGCAGCGTCAAGCTCGCGCTCAGCGAGTGGGCGGCGGCCCAGCTGGAGCGGGAGGTGGAGCGCGCCACGGCGATCGGCTCGCGGATCGCGATGGTCGACGTCGCCGACCTCGCGACCCTGGCGCCGCACATCGACGCGTCGAACGCGGTCGCCGCGTGGCACTCGCCCGAGGACTGCTACTGGCAGCCGCCGGACATGCTCGCTGCGTTCCATGCGGCGGCGAAGGGCGCCGGCGTCACCTTCCGGATCGGCACGGAGGTCCGCGAGATCACCGTGGCCGGCGGCCGGGTGACGGGCGTCGCGACCGGAGACGGGCCGCTCGCGGCCGGCGTCGTCGTCGTCACCGCCGGCGCGTGGTCGAAGCCGCTGCTCGAACGGGCCGGCGTGGGGCCGCTGCCGATCGCGTTCGTCCGGCACCAGTACTCGATCCGCAGCGACGTGCCCGGCATCGAGCCGGCGCTGCCGTCGGTGCGGATCGTCGACCACGCCATCTACGCGCGGCCGGACGGCACGAACCTGATGTTCGGCACCTACGAGCCGCATCCGCTCGAGTTCGCCGCCGGCTCGGTACCGGCCAGCGCTGACGACGTGCCGCTCGACCGGACGCCGACCGACGAGGCGCTGCGCCAGGCCGCCCGGGTGTTCTCGTGCGTCGGCGACGCGCCGGTCGTGGAGATGCGCGGCGGCATCGTCACCATGACGCCCGACCGCGGCTACCTGATCGATCACGCACCGGACGCGGCGGGCCTCTACTTCTCGACCGGCTGCAACGTCATGGGGCTGTCGATCGCGCCGGCGTTCGGCGAGGACATGGCCGCCTGGATCACGACCGGCGAGCGGCCCGCCACCTTCGTGCCGTTCGGCCTCGACCGGTTCGCCGGCGCGGCGCTGACGCCCGACGAGACGCACCGCCGGGCGCTCGCGAGCTACGAGGCCATCTACCGCGACGACGAGTCAGCGACCCACGCGCGGTCGTGACCAGCCGGCACCTCCGTCAGGACGGCCGCGAGAAGGTGACCGGCCTCGGCCGCTACACGGCCGACCTGACGCGCACCGGGATGCTGCACGCGGCGTTTCGCTACGCCGACCACACGCACGCGCGGGTCGTCCGCATCAGCACGGATCGCGCGCGGGCGGTGGCCGGCGTCCACGCCGTCATCACGCACGCGGACGTCCCCGACATCCGCTACGGCATCGCCGTGCACGACCGCCGTCTGTTCGCGAAGGAGAAGGTCCGCTTCGAAGGCGATGTCGTGGCCGCCGTCGCCGCGCGAACGCCCGCGATCGCCGCCGCGGCGGCGGCGCTCGTCGACGTCGACTACGAGCCGCTGCCGGCGCTGACCGACTACGAGCGGGCGCTCGACGACGACGCGCCGCAGATCCACGAGGAGTGGGCGGCCTACGCCGGCGACGAGGCACTCGGCCGGGCCGGCAACCTGCTCGCGTTCGCGACGATCGGCACCGGCGATGTCGACGCCGCGCTCGCCACGGCCGACGCGGTCGTCCGCGGCCGGTACGTCGCCGACCTCTCCCATGGCGTGCCGATCGAGCCGCGCGCGATCCTCGCCGAGTGGGCCGGTGACCGTGTGACCATCTGGAGCTCGACGCAGGTGCCGTTCACCGCCCGTGACGAGGTCGCGCGGGTTCTCGGGCTCTCGCAGGGGGACGTCCGCGTGATCGTGCCGCTGCTCGGAGGCGGCTTCGGTGCCAAGTGCAACTTCCACTTCGAGGCGCACGTGGCGGCGCTGGCGCGCGCCGCGCGCCGCCCGGTGCGCCTCGTGTTCAGCCGCAGCGAGGAGTTCACGGCCGTCGATCACCGCCGCGAGGGTATGGTCATCGAGCTCGAGAGCGGCGTCACCCGCGAGGGCGGGATCGTCGCGCGCCGCGCGCGGCTCGTGCTCGACGGCGGCGCCTACTGCGGCGAGGGCGGGTTCATGGCGCAGCTGGCGGCCATGCACGTCTGCGGCCCGTACCGGCTGGGCGCCGTCGAGGTGCGCTCGAGCCTCGTCTACTCCAACAACCAGCCGTCGGCATCGATCCGCGCACCGACGGCGCCGCAGGCGTGCTGGGCCCTCGAGCAGCACGTCGACGCGCTCGCCGCCGCCATCGGCATGGACCCGGTCGAGTTCCGCCGCCGCAACCTGATCGAGGAGGGCGACCGCAGCCCGACAGGGCAGCTGTTCGACCGCATCGGCGCGCTGGAGACCCTCGACCGCGCCGCCGACATGATCGGCTACGGCGACGAGCTGCCGGCCGGTGAGGCGATCGGCTTCGCGTGCGGCTGGTGGCCGTCCTACGGGGCGCCGTCCGGCGCGTTCGTGAAGCTCAACGCCGACGGCACCGGCGTGATCGTGACCGGTGCGACCGAGACCGGCACCGGCGCTGTGATGGCCCTGCCGCTGCTCGTCGCCGACGTGCTCGGGATGCGGCCCGACGACTTCGCGATCCTCTATCAGGACACCGACGCAGGCCCTTGGGACAAGGGCGCGTCCGGCTCGCAGACCACCTTCAACAACGGCCGCGCCGTCATCGCGGCCGCCGGAGAGATCCGCGACGAGCTGCTCGGCCTCGCCGCCGACCACCTCGAAGCGAGCCGCGACGACCTCGAGCTCGCAGCCGGTCACGTGTCCGTCAAGGGCTCGCCCGACCGGAGCGTCGCGATCGCCCGGCTCGCAGCGTCGGGCACGATCATCGGCAAGGGCAGTGCCGAGGCGCCAACCAAGCCGCCCGCGCCCGACGCGCAGGGCTGCGCCGGGCGGCTCGGGCACGAATCCTTCCTCGCACCCCAGCTGTTCACCCACGCGGCTCGCGTGCGCGTCGACCCGGATACCGGAGTCGTTCGCGTCCTCGAGATCGCCGCGGCACACGACTCGGGCACGATTCTCAACCGTGGCGGCGCCGACGGCCAGGTCTACGGCGGCGTGACGATGGGCATCGGGCAGGCGCTGCTGGAACGCATCCAGCTCACCGACGACGGACGGCACCGCAACCCGCACCTGCTCGACTACAAGCTCGTCACCGCGGCCGACTCGCCTGAGATTCACATCGACTGGATCGAGACGCCCACGGCCAACGCCGGTCCGCGCGGCGCGAAGGGCGTCGGAGAGCCGCCCTGCATCCCCACCTGCGGCGCGATCGCGAACGCGATCACGCGCGCCGTCGGCTGCGCCGTCCACGAGCTGCCGATGACCCCGGAGCGCGTCTGGCTCGCCATGCAGCGCGACCTCGCGGCCCCTCCCGACGCTACCCGTCGCTGAGCGGCGATCGGGCCAGCAGCGCGAACGACAGCTCGACCGCGGGGCCGATCCCGAGGACGAACGCGAGCGTGCCGATGCCGACCGTGCCGCCGAGGGCGA
This sequence comes from Gaiellales bacterium, assembly GCA_038321545.1. Taxonomy (GTDB): domain Bacteria; phylum Actinomycetota; class Thermoleophilia; order Gaiellales; family F1-60-MAGs149; genus VFJZ01. The sequence continues at coordinate 25,660 of JBBQFB010000006.1, read as the reverse complement.
ACCCCGCGACCGTCGCGGAGGCCTCGAGCGCCGTGCGGACCACGCCCACGCGGCTCCGCACGCGCCGCGTGATTCCCAGCATCAGCGAGTCGCGCGGCCCGGCGCCCATGCCGGCACCGATGTAGAGAGCCGTCCCCAGCGCCATCACCAGGATCCCCGCGACGAGCAGCGCTATCCGAACCGGCAACGAGTCGTCCGCGAGGTGCTGGACGGCGCCGATGCCCAGGAGCAGGTCCGTGAACACGCCGATCAGCACGGCGTTCGCGACCGTCCCGACGCGGACGCGCACGTCGAGCTTGCGGGCCACGACGAGGATCGCGAGGGAGATCACGACGTTGGCCGTCCCGAACGAGAGCGGCGTGTGGTCGGCGACGCCCTGGTTGAGCACGTCCCACGGCGACAGCCCGAGCCGCGACTCGTAGATGGCCACGATGCCGACCGCGAACACGAACAGGCCGGCTGCGAGGACGGCGCTGCGGACGGCGACGTTGCCGCGCACGCGCGGCGGGACGAAGTGCGAGCCGGAAGCCGCTTTCAGCACGGGGACATCGACCCGAAGCATGCCCGTTCACCCGAATCCCGTCTGCGGCGGCGAAACGGAGCAGCCGTCGACGGGGCCGCGATGGTGACGCACCTGTTCGGTCTCAAACGGGGTTCGCGGTGATACTCCGTCGCGTGGTCCTATCCGTACGGAACGAGGAGACGTCATGAGCACGCCCGGCTCCAGTCGCCCGGTGCGAATCGGCGAGGGCGCCACCGCGTCCGCGCCGGACGAGACCGATGTCCGCGAGCGCGGCCGTAACGCCGAGGGCGAGACGATCGCGAGCGACCGCCGGCTGTTCATGCAGCTGCTGGCGTTCGGCGGCGCGTCCGACACGGCGGCCCTGGCGCGCGCGCTCGGCGACGCCGGCCTCGACGGCGTGCTCTACGAGGACCTGAACGATCCCTCGGGCGTCGCGCTGCTGACGTTTGCGGAGAACCCCGAGGCCTTCCTCAGCGATGTGCGCCCGTTCCTCGCCCGGGCGCCGTTCTCGAAGCTCGAGCCGAAGCCCGAGTTCACCATGCTCGGCCGCACCTACTCGATCGGCTACGAGGCCGACCTGGTCGAGGCGCTGATCGACCGGCCCAGCGATCGCGTCCGCGACCCGAACCTGCCGTGGGCGATCTGGTACCCCCTGCGACGCGCCGGGTCGTTCGAGCGCCTGTCCCGAGAGGAACAGAACGTCCTGCTCATGGAGCACGCCGGCATCGGCAGGGCCTTCGGCCGCGCCGGGCTCGGCTACGACGTGCGGCTGGCGTGCCACGGACTCGACAAGAACGACAATGATTTCGTGATCGGATTGATTGGCGCCGAACTCCATCCGCTGTCGGTGATCGTGCAGCGGATGCGCAAGACGAAGCAGACGTCGCTCCACATGGATCGCCTGGGCCCGTTCTTCGTCGGAAAGGCCGTATGGCAGTCCACGAGATAACCCATTCCGATCCCGTGGATGCACCGACCTCGGTCTTCCTCCGCGCGTGCCGCGGGCTGCCGGTCGAGCGCACGCCCGTCTGGCTGATGCGGCAGGCCGGCCGCTACATGCCCGAGTACCGCGAGCTCCGCAAGGTGCACGGCATGCTCGAGCTGATCCGGACCCCCGAGCTGGCCGCCGAGGTGACGCTGCAGCCGGTCAACGCCTTCGACATCGACGCGGCGATCATCTTCTCCGACATCCTGCCGCCGCTGGTCGGGATGGGGTTCGACCTCGACTTCATTGGCGGCGTCGGACCGCACATCGCGAACCCGATCCGGAGCAGCTACGACGTCGACCTGCTCGGCACGCCGCCGGCCGCCGAGTCGATGGCCGGCACGCTGGAGGCGATCCGCATCGTCTCGCGCGAGCTCGCGCCGCGCGACGTGCCGGTGATCGGGTTCGCGGGCGCGCCGTTCACCCTCGCCAGCTACGCGATCGAGGGCGGCGCCACCAAGGACTTCGCCCTCACCAAGGCGCTCATGCTGTCGGAGCCGGCCGCGTGGCAGCGTCTCATGACGAAGCTCGTCACCGTGCAGATCGACTACCTGGTCGAGCAGGCCGCGGCGGGCGCATCGGCGCTGCAGGTGTTCGACTCGTGGGCGGGTCGCGCGCTCGGCCGGGCCGACTACGTGCGCTACGTGCAGCCGTACAACACGCGGCTGTTCGAGGGCATCCGCCGGGCGGGCGTGCCGGTGATCAACTTCAGCCTCGGCGTGACGTCGTACCTCGAGGACGCCGCGGCCTGCGGCGGCGACGTGATCGGCGTCGACTGGCAGATGCCGCTCGACCACAGCTGGTCGCGGCTCGGCTACGCGCGGCCCGTGCAGGGCAACCTCGATCCTGCCGCCCTGCTCGGCCCGTGGCGCGAGCTGCAGCCGCGCATCGACGCCGTGCTGGAGGCAGCCGGCGGCCGGCCGGGGCACATCTTCAATGTCGGGCACGGCATCCTGCAGCCGACCCCGGTCGAGACGGTGCGCCGCCTGGTCGACTACGTGCACGAGCGAACCTCGCGGCCCGGGGTCGTGGCATGAGCGCGGCCGCTCCCGGCAGTCTTGTCGCGGCGACCGACGTGGTGCTGCCGATCGGCGTGCTCGTGATGGCGTACGGCGGCCCTGCGTCGCTGGCCGAGCTCCCCGGCTACCTGGCCGACATCCGCGCCGGCCGTCCGACCAGCACGGCGGTGCTCGAGGAGATCACGCAGAACTACGCGGCGATCGGCGGCCGGTCGCCGCTGCCCGAGATCTCCCGCCGGCAGGTCGACGCGCTCCGGGCCCGCCTCGATCCGGCCCGGTACCGCTGCTACCTGGGCATGCGCCACTGGTCGCCGTGGATCGAGGAGGTCGTCGGCGAGATGATCGAGGACGGCATCACCCACGCCGTCAGCATCGTGCTCGCGCCCCACTACAGCGGCCTGTCGATCGCGAAGTACGGCGACCGCATCAACGCCGGGCTCGACCTGTACCGCGGCTCGATCGCCTTCCAGCACGTGACCAGCTATCACGACCGTCCCGGCCTGATCGAGGCCCTCGCCGATCGCGTTGCGGTCGGCCTCGATCGCTGGCCGTCCGACGAGCGCGGCCGCGTCCACGTGGTGTTCAGCGCGCACAGCCTGCCGGCGCGGATCAACGAGCAGGGCGACCCGTACGAGCGGCAGCTGCACGAGACAGCGGCGCTGGTTGCCGAGCGCTCGGGAATCGGCACCGATCGGTGGTCGTGGAGCTACCAGTCCGCGGGCCGAACGCCCGAGCCGTGGCTGGGGCCGCCGATCGAGGAGCACCTCGCCGTGCTCGCCGCGTCCGGTGTGCGAGACGTGATCAGCGTGCCGGTCGGCTTCGTCTCCGACCACGTCGAGATCCTGTTCGACATCGACGTGAAGGCCCGCGAGGTCGCCCGGCAGCTCGGCATGCGGCTCGAGCGGCCGCCGGCGCTGAACGACGATCCGCGGTTCATCGGCACCCTGGCCGAGGTGGTCGAAGAGCACGCAGCAGCCTGGCTCGCCGCTCGCCGGTGACCCGCGCGGTGGTCATCGGCGGCGGGATCGCCGGTCTCGCGGCTGCGCTGCGGCTCGAGCAGCTGGCGCCTGGCGCCGACGTCGTGCTGATCGAGTCGGCGCCGCACGTCGGCGGCAAGCTCGTCACCGAGCGGATCGGGCCGTTCCTCGTCGAGGCCGCACCCGACAGTTTCCTCACCACCAAGCCGCGTGGCATCGGTCTCTGCGACGAGCTCGGCCTCTCCGGCCAGGTCGTGTCGCGGGTGGCGGCCAACAGCCGCACCTTCGTGCGCCTCGGCGACGAGCTGTGCCCACTGCCGGCCGGCCTGACCGGGATGATCCCGACCCGCATGGACACGCTGGCGGCGAGCGGCATCCTCTCGGCCGAGGGGCTGGCACGGCTCGAGCGGGAGGTCGATCTGGCGCCCGACGCGAGCAACGGCGACGAGTCGATCGCCGCGTTCGTAACGCGCCGGATGGGACGCGAGGCCTACGAGCGGCTCGTCGAGCCGCTGATGAGCGGCATCTTCGCCGGCGACGGCGAGCAGCTGAGCCTGGCGGCCACGTTCCCGAACCTGCGCGAGCTCGAGCTCCAGTACGGCAGCGTGATGCGAGGACTGCTGGCCCGGCCCGGAGGCGGCAGTGCCGTCCCGCCGTTCGCGAGCCTGCGCGGCGGGATGGGCGAACTGGTGGCTGCGATCGCGCGTCGCCTCACGCGGACGGACGTGATCTGCGGCCGGGCGGCAACCGAGGTGCGGCGCGCGGCGCGGGGCTTCACCGTGGGTCTGGCGGGCGGCGAGGCGCTCGTCGCCGACGTCGTCGTGGTCGCCACCCCGGCGTTCGCGACTGCCGGCCTGGTCGAGTCGCTCGATCCCGAGCTGGCCGAGGCGCACGCGGCGATCCCGTACGGCTCGTCGGCCATCGTCACCCTCGCGTATCCGGTGGCCGCCGTGGAGCGCCCGCTGGACGGGTACGGCTACGTCGTCCCGCGCGCGGAGGGCTCCGAGGTCCTCGCCTGCACCTGGAGCTCGAGCAAGTGGGAGGGCCGCGCGCCCGAGGGGCACGTGCTGATCCGCGTCTACCTGGGCCGGTTCGGCCGCCGTGACGTGACCGCCGACCCGGACGAGGCGCTGGTCGACACGGCCCGCGGCGAGGTCGGCGAGATGCTGGGTGCCGACGGCGACCCCGTCATGACACGCGTGCACCGGTGGTCGCGCGGCATGCCGCAGTACATCCTCGGCACGGTCGAGCGGCGCGCGGTGATCGAACGCCGGGTCGCGGAGCATCCAGGGCTCGCGTTCGCCGGCGCCGCGTACCGCGGTGTCGGGATCCCCGACTGCATCGCCTCGGGTGAGGCGGCCGCGGCGCGGGTGGCGGGCGTGGCGTCCGCCGCGCTGGACTAGTCCGGCTGTTCCGGCAGGGCGTCGATGATGAACAGCACCGCGGGCTCGGATCCGTCGTTGCGTCCGCGATGTCCGGGCGACACCGGCAGCAGGAAGCCCTGCCCGGCCGGCACGTCGAGCGGTGCGCGACCGTCCTCGAACTCGTAGCGAATCACGCCGCTGGCGACGTAGCCGCAGTGCGGCGTGGCGCACCAGTGGCCGCGCCCGTGCCCGGGGGAGTACTCGACGCGCGCCCAGCGCACCCCGTCGACGACGACCTCGCGGTCCCAGACGCCTTCGTCACCCGAGACGGGGCCCTGCGAGGGAAGGTCGACCGCGCGAGGCTCAGACATGTGGCGAGCGTAGCACTCACCGGCGCCAGCGACGTGACCGGGGCCGACATCCCCGTCGAAGGCGGCTTCCTCCGGGGCAAGAAGTACTGAAACGGGGCCGACCTCGTGGTGTGCGGGCGCCGGCTTGATCAGATCGCCGGCGCGTGCTCTGCGAGAAACCCGCCGAGCTCGCGGTTGAACCGCTTCGCCGCCTCGAGGTTCGGCAGGTGGCCGACGCCGTCGAGGATCAGCGACCGGGGATCGTGCAGCGCGTCGACGATGGTCTTCGTGACCGCCGCGGTCGACCACGGGTCGGCCGTCCCGGCGCACACGAACGCCGGGATCCGCAACGCCGCGAGACCGCGGCGGTAGTCGGGCCGCTGCGCCCGGCCGCGGAGCGCAGCAGCCGCGCCCGCCGGATCGGTGGACTGCATCATCGCGTCGACGTGGCGGACGATCTCGGGCGACACGCCGTGATCGAACAGGCCGACGCGCATCCGGGCGATGACAGGTTCGATGCCGTTTCGCTCGGCGGCCTCGGCGAGGGCGAGCCGGTCGTCCCGCTCGGCCTCCGTGACGGGCTCTGCCGTCGTCGCGATCAGGCCGAGCGCCCAGTAACGGTCGGGGCGCGCGATCGCGAGCTCCATCGTGACGAGCCCGCCCATGCTGAGTCCGACCAGCGCTGCCGTCGAGATGCCGAGGCTGTCGAGCAGCGCCTCGAGATCGGCGGCGAGCTCGCCCATCGTGACGGTTCCCGGCGTGGCCGGGCTCGCTCCGTAGCCGCGCAGGTCGGGCACGATCAACCGGAACCGCGCGCCGAGCGGCTCGCGCTGTGGATCCCAGAGCGCCCGGTTGAACGGATGACCGTGGACGAGCACGACCACCGGGCCGGCACCGAGGTCGTCGTGGGCGAGCGGAACCGTCATGCCCGTACCGTAGAGGGCCCGCAGGCGCCGCATCGGCGACAGGTTCCGCCGTCGGACGGCTGTTCTGGCGTGACACGCGACGCTCGAGAGGTCAAGCTACCCGCGCACAGCAACGCTCCCGGCAGGAGGACGAGCGTCATGGGTCTCGCGCGCGCACATCCGTACATCCCCAACTCGACGCCCCGCATCCGGCAGGAGATGCTGGCGGCGATCGGGGTCGCGTCCACCGACGACCTGTACGCGTCGATTCCACCCAGCCTCCGCCTCAACCGCCTGCTCGACCTCGAGCCGGCGATCGGGTCGGAGGTCGAGCTGCGCCGGCGGCTCGAGACGATGCTCGACCAGAACGTGTCGAGCCGCGACCGCCCGACGTTCCTCGGCGGCGGCTGCTGGCCGCACTACGTGCCCGCCGTCGTCGACGAGATCCTGGCGCGCAGCGAGTTCTTGACGGCGTACTACGGCGAGACGTACTCCGACCACGGCAAGCTGCAGGCGCTGTTCGAGTTCTCGAGCCTGGTCGGCGACCTCGTCGAGTGCGACGTGGTGTCGCAGTCGACGTACGACTGGGGCTCGGCGGCCGCCAGCGCGATCCTGATGACGGCGCGCCTGACGGGCCGCTCGCGGGCGCTCGTGCCGGCGTCGATCTCGCCGGAGCGGTTGTCGATCATCGCCGGCACCTGCGGTCCCCGGATGACGGTCGAGCTGGTGCCGTACGACCCGGAGACGGGCGCGCTCGACCTCGCCGCCCTCGACGCCGCGCTCGGCGATGACGTGGCCTGTGTCTACTTCGAGAACCCCGGCTTCCTCGGGCAGATCGAGCCCGACTCGGCCGAGATCGCCGAGCGGGCGCACATCCACGGCGCGCTCGCCGTGGTGGGCGTCGACGCGATCTCGCTGGGGGTGCTCGAGGCGCCGCACCGCTACGGAGCCGACCTCGTCTGCGGCGAGCTCCAGGCCGCCGGTATCCACATGCACTACGGCGGTGGCACGATCGGCTTCATCGGCAGCGCCGACGACGAGCGGATCGTGGCCGAGTACCCGACCTTCCTGATCGGCGCCGGCCGCACCGTGGCCGACGAGTGGGGCTTCGGCGAGGTGCGCTGGGACCGGATGGCCTACGTGCAGCGCGGTGAGGCCGTCGACTTCACCGGCACGACGCAGAACCTGTGGTCGATCGGTGTGGCGGTGTACCTCGCGCTGCTCGGTCCGGACGGGCTGCGCGAGCTCGGTACCACGATCATGCAGCGCAGCCAGTACGCGGCGCAGCGCCTCGGCGAGATACCCGGGGTGCGGGCGCCCGCGCTGAGCGCGCCGTTCTTCAAGGAGTTCGTCGTCGACCTGAGCGCCACCGGGCTGACCGTCGCCGGGCTCAACGGCGCGCTCTCCACCGTCGGCGTGCACGGGCCGCTCGACCTCTCCCGGCACCTCCCGGCGCTCGGTCAGTCGGCGCTCGTGTGCGTGACTGAGGTGCACACCAAGGACGACATCGATTTGCTGGTCGAGACCGTCGCGACGGCCGTCGAAGGAGCACGACGATGAGCACCACGACGCGCCTGCGCACGTTCCACCAGGCCGCCTGGAACGAGCCGCTGCTGCACGAGCAGACGAGCCCCGGCGAGCGCGGCTTCGATCCGCCCGCGACCGATCCGGCGATCGTGGCGGCCGTCGGCGACGGCGTCTCGGTGATCCCGGCGCGGCTGCGCCGGTCGGAGCCGCCGGCGCTGCCGGAGCTGTCGCAGTCCGCGGTGCTGCGGCACTTCCTGCGGCTGTCGCAGGAGACGCTCGGGCAGGACATCGACATCCACCTCGGCCTCGGCACGTGCACGATGAAGTACAGCCCGAAGGTCAACGAGGCGCTCGTGCGGTCGCACAAGATGACGCACCTGCACCCCTGGCAGGACGACGACACCGCCCAGGGGATCCTCGAGGCGATGTACCGCTTCGAGCGGATCATCTGCGAGATCTCCGGCATGGCGCGCGCGTCGTTCCAGCCCGGCGGCGGTACCCAGGCCGTGTACGCGAACGCCCGCATGATCGCGGCGTGCCAGGCCGCCCGTGGGCAGGGCCACCGCGACGAGATCATCACGACCGTCTTCTCGCACCCGTGCGACGGGGCCGGCCCGGCGACCGCGGGCTACCGGCTGATCACGCTCCAGCCCGGCGCCGACGGCCTGCCGCCGGTCGAGGCGCTGAAGGCCGCGCTGTCGGAGCGCACCGCCGGCCTGATGATCACCAACCCCGAGGACACCGGGCTGTTCAACCCGCACATCGAGGAGATGGTCGACCTCGTGCAGGCGGCCGGCGGCATCTGCCACTACGACCAGGCCAACGCGAACGGCATCCTCGGCATCACGCGGGCCCGTGACGCCGGGTTCGACCTCTGCCAGTTCAACCTGCACAAGACGTTCGCCTCGCCGCACGCCTCGATGGGCATGCCGGTCGGCGTCTCCGCGGTCTCCGCCGAGCTGGCCCGGTACCTGCCGCGGCCGACGGTGGAGTTCGACGGCTCGCGCTACTACCTGGACGACGACCGCCCCGACTCGATCGGCAAGGTGCGCGCCTTCCACGGTGTTCCCGCCACGGTCGTCCGCGCATACGCCTGGGTGCTCGCGCTGGGCGCCGAGGGCCTGCGCGAGGTGGCGGAGATCGCGGTGCTGAACAACAACTACCTCGCCAAGCGGCTGGAGGGCATCCGCGGCCTCGAGGTCTCCTACGCCGACGGCAACAGCGCGCACCGCCTCGAGCAGATCCGGTACTCCTGGCGGCAGCTGCAGGAGGACACCGGCCTTTCGACGCTCGACCTCGCGCGCCGCACGAACGACTACGGCGTCGCGCAGTACTTCCCCAGCCACGAGCCGTGGATCGTCGCCGAGCCGATGACCCTGGAGCCCGCGGAGACGGTGTCGCGCGCCGATCTCGACGCGTATGCCGCGATCATCGCCCGCGTCGCGGACGAGGCCTACTCCGATCCGGAGCTGGTGCGCACCGCGCCGCACTCGGCCGCCGCGCACTACCTCGACCCGGCGCCGATGGACGATCCGGCGCGGTGGGCGATGACCTGGCGGGCCTGGCAGCGCAAGCACGGATCCGCCGATGTCTGACACCGCCGGGCGGGTGCTGGCGCGCATCGAGGAGCTGCACGCCGAGACGGTCGAGCTCACGCAGGCGCTCGTCCGCATCGACTCTACGAACCCGAACATCCCGGGCGTCGACCCGGTCGCGTTGCTCGGCGGTGAGACGCGCGTGAACGAGGCGCTCGAGCCCTACTATCGCCGGGCCGGCCTCGAGACGACCTGGGTGGCGGCCGACCCCGAGCGGCGCAACCTGGTCGGCGTCCGCCGCGGCAAGGGCGGTGGGCGTTCGGTCGCGCTGAACGGTCACGTCGACACGGTCGCACCGGTCGACCCCGGCGGCTGGGTGAACGGCAGCCCGTGGAATCCCGAGATCCGCGACGGGGCGCTGTACGGCCTCGGATCGACGGACATGAAGGGTTCCGGCGCGGCGATGTGGACGGTCGCGCAGGCCCTGCACGACTGCGAGGTCGCGCTGCAGGGCGACCTTCACCTGCACTCCGTCGTCGGCGAGGAGATGATGGAGCACGCGATCGGCACCAGCGCGGTGATCGAGGCAGGCTTCCGGACGGACGCCGCGATCGTCACCGAGCCGACCTCGTTCCCCGTGCCGCTGTCGGTGAACGTCGTCGCTCCCGGCGTGCTGATCCTGCGCATCACGGTCACGGGCATCGCCACCCATGCCGGCAACCGGTCGCTCGCAATCCGGCCGGGTGGTCCGGGGTCGGGGATCGGCGTGAACGCGATCGAGCGGCTGCTGCCGGTCATCGACGCCCTGCGGCGGCTCGAGGAGCAGTGGGGCATGACCAAGCACCACCCGTACTTCCCGCCGGGGTTCTTCACGATCGGCCCGAACACGCTGCACGCCGACGCGGGCGTGCCGTTTCCGGCGTACTTCCCGGACCGGGCGGTGGTGGAGTACGTCGTCTGGTACCAGCCGCGCGAGACGCCCGAGCAGGTGCGGGCCGAGATCGAGGCGCAGGTGGCCGCCGTCGCACAGCTCGATCCGTGGCTGCGCGAGCACCCGCCGCAGTGCGAGTGGCTGATGAACTGGCTGCCGTACGAGACGGCGTGGGAGCACCCGCTCGTCCAGGTGATGGCACGGGCGCACGGCAGCGTGGCAGGCGTCGCGGTGCCGGATCCGTCGCCGGCGACGCCGGTCAACTTCGGCGCGGCGTGCGACGCGTCGTTCTACCAGCTCGCCGGCATCCCGGCGATCGCGTACGGCCCGGGCGACCTCAAGATCGCCCACTGCCGCGACGAGCACGTACTGGTCGCGGAGATCACGGCTGCGGCGAAGGCGCTCGCCCTCGCCGTTCTCGACTGGTCCGGGGAGGACTGACACATGGGCGCGTGGACGCAGACCGGATCGTCGATCATCTTCCTTCCCTTCACGCTCGAGCAGGCGCTGGCCGGGCTCGCCGAGGCGGGCTTCGCGAACGTCGAGATCGGCGCCGTGAAGGGGTTCCTCGAGCACCTGGACCCCGACGACTGCGGGCCGGCCGAGATCGAGCGCTGCAAAGCGCTGCTCGATCATCACGGGCTCACGTGTGTCTCGATGAGCGGTCACGCGCCGCTGCACCTCGACATCGGCGTGCAGCGGCTGACGAACGTGCTCGGCGCCGGCAAGCAGCTCGGCATCCAGGTGCTCAACACCTTCACCGGTGACGCGTCGACGCCCGACGAGGTCGAGGCGTTCCGCCGCAACGTGCGGACGATCGCAGACCAGGCGCAGGACGCCGGCATCCGGCTCTGCATCGAAACCGACTCGAACCTGCTGCCGACGGCCGCCATCGGCGCCACGATCCTGGCCGAGATCGACCACCCGAACGTCGGCATCAACTACGACCCGGGCAACGTCATCTACTACACGGGCGCCGTGCCCGAGGAGGACATCGTCCTGGCGCTGCCGCACCTCGGCCACTTCCACCTGAAGGACCAGCGCGGCGGCCAGGGCAAGGCCGACTTCCCGCCGCTCGGAGACGGCGACATCGACATCCCGCGCATCCTCCACACGCTCGCCGATGCCGGCTTCGCCGGGCCGGTCTCGATGGAGATCGAGTTCACCGACTACGTGTGGCCGAGCTACGAGCAGACCATCGCCGACGCGACGCGCAGCAAGGCGTACTGGGACGGGCTCGGCATCTAGCCTCCCGAGCCGGAAGTACGCGGGCAGCTCGGCGCCGCACGCCGCCACCGCTCCAGCGCTCGCCTGGCGTCTGCGATCCGGGCCGGCTGCTCGTGCGACCTACGCCGGATCCAGGCTCGGCCCGCGCAAGCTCCGGGCTGCTGAGCACGATCGGGTCATACCGCCGCCGCGTGCTCCGCCTCGCCCGAGCCGCACCAGCGCATCGCGGCGATCGCGAGCGTCTGCGCGCACGCCACCAGGTCGTCGACCGCGACGCACTCGTCGGTGGCGTGGGCGTTGCCGGCGAATCCGGCGGTGCTCGGCCCGTAGCCGACCATCGTCGTGACGCCGGCACCGTTGAACGAGCCGGCGTCGAACCACGAGTCGAGGCCGCCCAGCACGAGCTCGCGACCCGTCACGCGCGCCGCGTCCAGGACGACGTCGACGATCGGGTGGTCGTCGCCGATGTCGAACGGTCCGAGGTCCGGGCCCCACGCGAACGTTGGTGGGTGCTCGACCAGCCACGGGTCGGTCGCGGCGGCCGCGAGCACCCAGGCCTCGACCTCGCGGCGGATGTTCGCGCCGCGGCCGTGCTGGTCGGCCGAGGCCGGCAGGTAGAGGATGTTCGCGAACATCCTGCAGGCCGCCGGGTAGGACACGAACCACTCGCCGCCGGAGATCATGGTCGTGACGATCGTCCCGGGCGAGAGGTGGCGGTGCGCGCGGTCGCTGCGCGTCAGCCAGTCAGCGCGGAGCCGGCGAATCGCGTCGAGGATCGGGTCGGCGGCATCGATCGCGTTCACCGCGCCGCCGTCGCGCCAGGGCGGGTGCGGCACCTCGGCGTGACCGGGCCGGCCCTCGACCGTGATCTCGACCGACTGCGAGCCGCGCGTGCAGACCCAGACCTCGCCTCTCGTCGGCTCGGTGCAGATGCCGCCGTCGGCTCGGATGCCGTGTTCGACGCACGCCAGCGAGCCGGCGCCGGACGACTCCTCGTCGGTGTTGGTGTTCACGATCAGGTCGCCGTCCAGCTGTATGCCGAGGCGGGCGAGCGTCTCGGCGGCGTACGTCATGGCGGCCACGCCGCCCTTCATGTCGAACACGCCGCGTCCGTACAAGATCCCGCCGCGCACCTCGGCCGCCCACGGGTCGCTCGTCCAGCGGTCGACCGGCTCGGGGGTGACGACGTCGATGTGGCCGTTCAGCAGCAGCGAGCGCCCGCCGCCCGTTCCCCGGAAGGTGGCGGCCAGCTGCGGCCGGCCGGCGAAGTCGAGGCCGGGCGGGATCGGTCCGACAGCGGCCACCGCGGCCGGGTCCGGCTCCCAGATGTCGATCGACGCACCGGCCGCTTCGAGGCGGTCGCCGAGGAACCGCTGCAGCGCAGCCTCGTCACGAGCGGGATCGCCCACCTCACGCGCCGTCGTGTCGAACGCGACGAGGCGCGTGACGAGCGCGACGAGCTCGTCGCGGCCGGCCTCGATCGCATCCAGCACCTGCTGCTCCGTGCTCGTGCCCATCCTCGATCCTCCCGCCCGAACGTGCGGCGGATCGTACCGGCGCGGTCCGGCCCTGGGCGGGTGCAGCCGGCGGTGGGGGTGCGAGCTTCCTAGACTGCAGCCGGTAGCGGCACCACGACGATCTTGCCGACGTGGCGCTTCGACTCGAACGCCTCCTGTGCCTGCCGGATGTCGGCGAGCGGGAAGGTCGCGCTCACCAGCGGGACGAGCTCGCCGCGCTCGAGGTAGCCGACGAGGTCTGCAAACACCTCGGCGTCCTGCGACGTGCAGCCGTACAGCGTGAGGTCCTTCAGGTACAGCGTGCGCAGGTCGAGCTCGACCACGGGCCCGCCGATCGCACCGGACGTCGCGTAGCGGCCCCGCGGTTTCAGGACGGCCAGCAGCTCGGGCCAGGCCGGTCCGCCGACGACGTCGATGACGACGTCCACCTCGTTGCGGCCGACGCGCGCCTCGATTCCGGTTCGCGGCACCACGCGCGCCGCGCCGAGCGCCCGAACGGCCTTGGCCTTCTCGTCGGCCGCGACGGCGATCACGTCGGCGCCCCGGCGCCGCGCGAGCAGGATCGCGGCCGACCCGACGCCGCCCGAGGCACCCGTGACGAGCACCCGCTCGCCCTGCCGCACACGCGCGCGTCCGAGCAGGTTCTCGGCCGTCGCGTAGGAGCACGGCACCGCGGCCAGCTGGACGTCCGACAGCTCGCAGTCGACGCGGTGGGTGTCGGCGGCGGGCGCGCGGACGAACTGCGCGAAGCCGCCGTCGATCTCCGAGCCGAGCCACGGCTCGCGGCCATCCCGCGCGAGCGAGCGCAGACAGCCCTGGACGATGACGCGTTCGCCGATGCGCGCCGGCGGGACTCCGGCCCCGACGGCGGCCACGACGCCGCACACGTCGGCGCCCTGGATGCGCGGGAACGCCACCGCCTCGCCCGTCCAGCCGCCGTCGCCGGAGTCCGAGTACCAGCCCGTTCGGGTATTGATGTCGGTGTTGTTGACGCCGGCCGCACGCACCGCGACCAGCACCTCTCCGGCGCCCGCCCGCGGAACGGGCACGTCGGTCCGGTAGACCAGCTGCTCCGGCCCGCCGTGGCCGACGAGAACCACGGCGTGCATCGTCTCGGGTATCCGCATCAACTGCCCGATCATGGCAGCCGGGCCTTGATCGGCGGGTAACCCGCGCCGATGAAAGGGGGATGCGCCCCCGGCCGAACCTCCGCCCCGCCGTCCTGGCCGCACTGGCCATGGCGCTGCTCGCGGTCGTCGGCGCGGCGTGCGGCGGCGACGAGCCACGCGCGGCCGCCGCGCCTAAGGTCGCGCCCACGGAAACGACGTCGGCGCACGTCGCCGCCGTCGACCCGCGGCCGCTCGCCCGGCCCGCCGCCACGACGCCCGCCGGCCCTGGCGAAGGTGCCACGGACGAGGACCTCGCGGCCGGCTCGAACCCCCTGCCGGCCGACTCGGCGCTGGCACTGCCGCCGATGATCCACCTGGCGGTGGACGACGCGCCCGGCGCGGCGGCCGGCGCCGGCAAGGCCGTCCTGGGGTCGAAGCAGCTCGCCCTGGCTCCGGCGGCCCGCCGTAGCGTCGTCGCGGGAAAGGTGTCGGCCGCTGCGCTCGGCCTGCTCGTCCGGCTCGCGCCGGCGGCTGGTCCACAGCTGCTCGTGTTCGCGGCCCGTGGCGGCCGACTCCGCGTGCAGGCCACCTCGCTGGCCGCGACTCGCGATATCGTCACGTCCGTCGGCGGCATCGGCGGCGCCGTGCATCTCGAGCTACGACCGGTCCGTCCAGACTTCGCGGATGTCGCCCAGTCGAAGGCGCAGGCCCGTCAGGCCAACGCCGGCGCCCGCGCCGTCGCGATCGCCCTGACGCAGGTCGGAGTGCCGTACAGCTGGGGTGGCGGCGGTGCACGCGGGCCGACCACCGGCACCTGCGACGGCTACCACGGTTCCGTCCGGCCGTGTCCCGCAACCCGTACGATCGGCTATGACTGCTCGGGTCTGACGCTGTTCGCCTACGCCCAGGTGGGCATCACGCTCGACCACTACGCCGCGTTCCAGTGGCTGGAGGGCAAGCGCATCGAGATCAACGCGCTGGCGCCCGGCGACCTCGTCTTCTTCAACCCGAAGGCGGACGGGCCGGGGCACGTCGGTATCTACGTCGGCAACGGCTCGTTCATCCAGGCACCGCACACGGGCGATGTCGTCAAGGTCAGCCCGCTGTCCGCGTACGCGCGGTCGTACATGGGCGCCGTTCGGCCCGGGTAACGTCGCGCTCGCTCAGTCGGGGATGATCCGCGTCAGATCCCACGTCCGGGCTTCGGACGGGACGAACCGCAGCAGCACACCGGGCTTGTCGGCGCGCGCTGCAACGAATCGCTCGCCCCGATCCTGGCCGAGGTACCGATTCGCGATCGCGGCGCGGGCCTCGGTCACGTCGCACTCGACGAGCTCGACGTGGTCGCGCACCTCGATGCCGCGAAACGGCCGCTCGGTCTCGAACACCAGGAGGCTGCAGCGCGGATCGCGCGCCAGGTGGCGCAGCTTCACGTCATCGGTCGCGATCACGACCTCGAACGTGTCACCGGTGAATCGGAACCACACGGGCGAGACGAGCGCGCTGCCGTCCCTGCGGTAGGTCGTCAGGACCGCGGCCGCCGGCCCCTCGAGGAGCGAGCGCATGCCGTCCTCCCACTCCCACGCCATACCGGCGAGGATACCCGAGACAGATCAGAGCCGGACCGAACGCGCGTGGAAGCAGGAACCCGACGCGAGCCGCGGCTGAGAGGAGGGTGAGCTACCGCTCCGAGCTGCGAGCCGCCATCATGGATCGCTCGTGCTGATCATCATTGCGTTCCTGCTCCTGTTCCTCCTCGGCTCCCCGTGGAGCGTGGTCGCGTTCATCGGCGCGATCGTGGTGTGGATCTTCGAGCTGCTGTTCTGGCACCGGAAGGTGCGGCACTACCGGCCGGTGGTCGGCGCCCAGACGCTCGTCGGTCGCACTGCAGTGGTCGTCTCACCCTGCCACCCCAAGGGCCAGGTCACGCTGGGCGGCGAGATCTGGAACGCCCGCTGCGCTGCCGGGGCGGATACCGGCGACACCGTCCGCATCGTCGGACGCGAGCGTCTCACGCTGACCGTCGACCCGGTACCGGCACCCGGGTGATGACGTCCATCAGCTGATGCGTCGGGTGTCCGGTGCATGGCCCTCTTCCCCCGGATGCGAGAATCACCCGATGCCGAGTCGCTTCGCCCCGCGCCTGCATCCGGCCGTGCGGAAGCACGGTGTGCGCGTGCTCGGCATCGTGATCGTGGTCGCGCTGTTCGCGATCGTCCTGCCGCGGATTGCAGACTACGGAGCAGTCTGGGACATCGTCAGGGGCCTGAGCTGGGAGGACATCGCCATCCTCGCAGGAGCCGCAACCCTGAACATCATCACGTTCGGCCCACCGTGGATGGCGGCGCTGCCCGGCCTCTCGCTGCGGCACTCGCTGACGGTGTCGCTGGCGTCGACGGCGATCTCCAACGTCGCGCCCGGGGGCGACGCGGTCGGCCTCGCCACGACCTTCGCGATGCTGCGGGGCTGGGGGTTCGAACGTGCTCGCGCGACGCTCGCGCTGGTGGTGTTCACGGTCTGGAACCAGCTCGTGAACGTGGGGTTCCCCGTCATCGCGATCGTCCTGCTCGCCGCCGAGGGCCAGCGCAATCGGCTGCTGCAGGTGGCGGCACCGATCGGCACCGCGATTCTCGTGGCGGCGCTGGTGGCGTTCGCGATCGCTCTGCGCAGCGAGTCGGGCGCCCGCCGCGTCGGCGATCTGGCGCAGCGACTCGTCGACTGGAGCGTGCGCCTGATACGCCGGAAGCCGATGGCCGGTGTGTCCGACGCGCTCGTCCAGTTCCGCATCGACTCGCTCGAGCTGTTGCGGCGGCGGTGGGCGGCACTGACCCTGGCGACGCTGGCGGGACACCTGACGGTGTGGCTCGTGCTGGTGGTTTCGCTACGGGTCGTCGGCGTCGACTGGTCGCAGGTGTCGCTGGTCGAGTCGTTCGCGGCGTGGGCGCTGGTGCGCCTTCTGACGGCGGTGCCGATCACGCCCGGCGGGCTCGGCATCGTCGAGCTCGGCCTGGCCGGCACGCTGGTGGGATTTGGCGGCAGCCGTGACCGCGTGGTCGCGGCGGTGCTGCTCTACCGCGCGCTGACCTTCCTGCCGCCGCTGCCGCTCGGCCTGCTTGCCGGGCTGACGTTCCGCCGCGCCAACCCGGCCGTCCTGGCGGAAGCCGATGCGGGGACCTGACCGGTCCGTGTCATCGATTCCGCGGGGCGAACCGGTCGTGTCCCGGCGGATCATGCTGCTCTACGTGGTGCTCGCGGTGGCACTCATCCCGCAGATCACCGTGCTCGCGATGACGCTTCCGAATCGCGCGGTCGTTGGCCACTGGACGCTGGCCTGGTCGGGGTTCGCGATCTTCGTCGCGGCCGGCCTGATCGTGACCGCGGTCTGCGTGGTGCGCAACTCGCCGTGGACGGTGGTCGCCGCGTCGGCGACCGGCGTGATCGTGTTCGTCGACGCGTGGTTCGACCTGCTGACGCGCCAGGCCCCGGACGAGCTCGGCGCCCCGGTGGTGCGCGTGCTGCTGCTGAAGGCGCCGCTCGGCGTGCTCTGCCTCCTCGCGACCGGAGCCGTGCTGCGCCGTCTCTCCATCGGCCGGAACGTGATCGTGCGGGCCGGTCTCGGCTGGCACGATGGGCAGTTCGTGTCGTACACCGCACCGCGGGAGGACGACCCCGTCGCGGGACGCGTCGCCGCCGCACTGGCCGACCCGGCCGACGCCGGTTGGCCGGACGAGCCACCCGTCGTCTCGCGCTGGGTGGTGCGCGTCTACCTGCTCGCGGCGGTTGCGGCCGTGTTGTCGCTGATCGTCGTCACCCGTCATCCGTCGGAGGCGCTTGCGACGAACTGGACGACGGCCTGGGTCGGCTACGACGTGCTGATGGCCGCGGCCTTCGCCGTCACCGTGCTGGCGGCCCGGCTCCGCTCGCCGCTCGCGATCGCCGCGCTGGCGGGCGACGCGGCGATCCTGATCTGCGACGGTTGGTTCGACGCGATGACCGCCCACGGCCACGCCGAGATGGCGGTGGCCGTCGTCTCCGCGCTGGCCGTCGAACTGCCGCTGGCGGTGGTTTCACTGCTGATCGCGCGACGGGCGGTAGCGCGGATCGCGGCTGCCCGGGGCCTCCTCGCACGCGCTGAAGTGCCGCTGGGCTAACAGGCGCGAGGACCGTGCCTTCGCGGTCGGGCCGGTGCGTGGGGCACGGACACCTCGGTACGCTCACCGGCCATGCTGGAGCTGCTGGTCGTCGTCCTCGTCGTGCTCAACGCCGCGTCGTTTGCGCTGTTCGGCATCGACAAGCGACGTGCGAGTCGCGGAGCATGGCGGATCTCCGAGGCCACGCTGATCGGCTCGGGCGCCGTCTGCGGCACGATCGGCGCGTGGGCCGGCGTCGTCGCCTTCCGGCACAAGACGCGCAAGCCGCGTTTCCTGCTCCGTCTGGCGGGCGCGACGCTGCTCGACGCCGCGGTGCTGGTCGTCGTGACGACGATGGCCTGACGCGCTGATCAGGCGAGAGAGGCGGCCGCGCCATCGCGCAGGGCGACCAGCGCGCGCCCGATCTGCTCGCGGATCGATGCGTCGGCGATGAGGCCGTCGGCACCCACGGCGTCCCGCGCGACCGGCACCTCGACGCACGCCGCCTCGACGATGGTCGCGTGTGCGAAGCCGAGCACCTTCCGCAGCGAGTCGTGCGCGTTGCCACCCCGGCCCGCAGCGGCGGCGTTGATCCACCCGACCGGCTTCGTGTACAGCTCCTCGCCGCCGATCGTCCAGTCCAGCAGGTTCTTGAACGAGCCCGGCAGCGCGCCGGCGTACTCCGGCGTGCAGAACAGCAGCGCGTCGGCAGCGGCGATCTCGGCGCGCAGCGCCTCGACCGCCGTGGGCAACGGGGCGAAGTCGTCGTCCGGGTTGAAGTGCGGTAGCAACGCGATGGCGTCGTACACGACCGCGGCGATGCCCGGCAGTCGCAGCGCGGCCGCGGTCTGCACGACGGCGCCGTTCGTGGACCGCGCCCGCAGGCTGCCGGAGACCAGCACGATGCGCGAGTGGGTGGGCGGCATCGCCGGATGGTACGCCGGCAACGGTGACACGGCGCGGCGGCTGGCGGCGGAGGCCGTGGCCGTTCCGCGACGCAGATTGAACCGGCGAGTCCAATCGACGACGATCCCTGGTAAGGTCGGTGGTCGATGCGTGAGGTGCCGACGGCGAAGGGGCGGGCGACGCGCGACCGGATCGTGGAGGTCGCGGCCGCGATGATGGGTCTGCAGGGTGTCGCCGCGGTCAGCCTCGACGACGTCGGTGAGGCGGCCAGCGTCTCTCGCGGCCAGCTGTACCACTACTTCGCGGGCAAGGAAGAGCTCGTCGACGCGGCCATCGACCGCACCATCCGCCAGGTGCTGGATGCCCAGCCGCGCCTCGCCGACCTCTCGAGCTGGGAGGCGCTGCGGGGCTGGTTCGACGACCTCGTCGAGCTGCAGGTCACGCGGCTCGGCATCGGTGGTTGCCCGATCGGCTGCCTCGCGAGCGAGCTTGCCGAGCAGAACGACAGGGCCCGGCAGAAGCTCGCCGATGCCTACACGACGTGGGAGGCGCCGCTGCGGACGGGCCTCGCGACGATGCAGGAGCACGGCGACCTCGCGCGGGCGGCCGATCCCGACGAGCTCGCGACCGTGGCGATGGCCGCCATCCAGGGTGGGCTGCTGCTGACGAAGACGCGCCGCGATCCGCGGCAGCTCCGTGTGACGCTGGACGCGATGTTCGCCTACCTGCGGACGTTCGCGGCCGAGCCCGCCCGTCCGTAAGTACTGAAACGTTGTTCCAACCACTTTTGGGTGGTATGGTCCAGTTTGTCCGAGGCCGAAAACCGGCCTGATCGTCGACCCCAACTCCCGGTCGGCACGCCCTTGCGGGCAAGAGGCGCACCGGGAGGCAGCGTTGTCCGAAAACGGTTCGGCGTCGGCACCGGCAAGAGGTGTTGCGGCGCTGTACGACGCAGAAGGGCAACGGGCCTACTCGCTGGCCTTCGCCATCGTCGGTGACGAGGCGGCGGCGGCCGACGTCGTCGTGGGCGCGTTCGGGACGCTCCGATCTGCCGGCAGCGGGCGCAGGGCGGAGTCGCGCGCGCTGCTGCTCCAGTGCGTCTACGCCGCGGCGACGGCGCTGCGTGCGCGCGATCGGGGACTCCGGGTCGACGCGCGCGGCGCGCTCCTCGGCGCGCTCACTCCTGAACAGCGGCAGACCCTCGTGCTCTGCCTGCACGGCGTCAGCTGTGCGGAGCTCGCCGGCATCGAGCGCACCTCGACGGAGGTCGTCGCAGCCCGCCTCGGCCAGGCGCTCCGCCAGGTTCGCGGGCCTCTGTCCGGCGGGGCGGGCGAACCCGCCGCCGACGGGCTGTGCGAACCGGTCTGACCCGGCAGGCGAACTCCGTGTGTCTCGGGCAGCCCTAGCGACTCGGCAGCCCGGCGGCTAAGCGGCAGATACCCGCTCTGCGCTGACTCGACCGCGCACCCGAGCCGTGACCACGCGCCGACGTGCGCGGGCCGCTGCTTGCGCTACGCCCGTCCCTCCACCGAAAGGCTGCTCTCGTGCCCGAACATCTCACTCTCCAGGTCGTCGACCTGGACGGCTCCATCAAGGAGTCGCTCGACGAGCCGCGTTCCCTGTCGCGGCTCGCGTTCCTGTCGAAGGCGTTCGCCGTCGGCGGCACCATCCTCGTCGGTGGCGTGCTCATCGGCGGCCTGCCGAAGCTCGCCTTCGGCGCCCCGTCGGCCACGCAGGACGGCGAGATCCTGAACTTCGCGCTGCTGCTCGAGTACCTCGAGGCCGGCTTCTACGCCGAGGCCGTCGATGGCGGCGCGCTGAAGGGCGAGACGCTCAAGTTCGCCACCACGGTGCTGGCGCACGAGAAGGCCCACGTCGAGTTCCTGAAGACGGCGCTCGGCTCGGCCGCGATCGCGCAGCCGACGTTCGACTTCAAGGGCACCACGAAGGACCAGGCCATGTTCCAGGCCACCGCCATGGTGCTCGAGGACACGGGCGTCGCGGCCTACAACGGCCAGGGCCCGAACCTCACCAAGAAGACGCTCGGCGCCGCCGCCCAGATCGTCTCGGTCGAGGCGCGCCACGCCGCCTGGATCCGGGACATCGTCCGCAAGGCGCCCGCGCCGGACTCCTTCGATGCTGCCAAGACCAAGGACGAGGTCACGGCCGCCGTTACGGCGACCGGCTTCATCACGTCGTGACCCACCTCAACGATCTCCCGGAGGCCCACTCCATGACCGACCAGCCCACGCTCGCCCAGATCGATCAGGACGGCGCGCTCGCCGAGGCCGCCGACGCCGTCGGCATCTCGGACGAGGCCTCGTCCGGCTCCAGCATGCTCCGCACGACCGCCGTCGTCGGTGGTCTCGCGGGGGCCGGCGCCCTGCTCGCCTCGGCGTCCACCGCCGACGCCGCGACCGGGGACACGAAGATCCTCAACTTCGCGCTGACGCTCGAGTACCTCGAGGCCGCGTTCTACACGGAGGCCGTCGCCAACGGCGCCCTGACCGGCCGCACCGCGGCGTTCGCGAAGACCGTCCGCGACCACGAGGTCGCCCATGTCGAGGCGCTCAAGCAGGTGCTCGGCAAGGCGGCAGTCGCCAAGCCGACGTTCAACTTCCACGGCACCACCGAGGACCAGAAGAAGTTCCGCGCCACCGCGATGGCGCTCGAGGACACCGGCGTCGCCGCGTACAAGGGCCAGGCCGGCCTGATCAAGGACGACGCGGTACTGAAGGCGGCGCTCTCGATCCACACGGTCGAGGCACGGCACGCGTCGTGGATCCGTCACATCTCCGGCGAGCCGCCGGCACCGGACGGCTTCGACCAGCCGATGACGATGGCCGCCGTGCTGGCCGTCGTCAAGAAGACGAACTTCATCTGGACGACGGCCAAGACCAGCTCCAACCGCGCTCCCGGCTTCACCGGGTGACCCGACGCGCCCGCATCATGCGGATCGGCGGTGGCGGCGTAGCCCTCGGGCTCGCCGTCATCGCCGTCGCGGCGCTGCGCCCGGGCCCGAGCGGTGGCACCGCAGCGACGCCCGTACGGGTGACGTCGCCGCCGGCGTCAACCGTGGCGGCTGCTCCGGCCGAGGTTCCGGTCGACACGCCGGCCGACACCGGAACGAGCCGACACTCGCTCGACACGCCCGACGAGCAGTCGATCTGGGCGACCGTCGAGCGGGCCGTCGCTGCACACAAGCAACCGTCGGCCGCGAGCGGCGTCGTCGGCAAGCTGACGACGCGCACGCCCGAGGGCACGACCGGCAACGTCCTGTTGCTCGAGCGCGCGGTCGTGGACGGCCACATCTGGCTGCGCGTGCGCCTGCCGATCCTGCCGAACGGCAAGACCGGCTGGGTGCCGCGCGACGCGCTCGGCAGCTACCACGTGGTGACGACCAACCTGATCATCGATCGCCGCCGCCTGAAGGCGACGCTGTACGACCACGGCAAGGCCGTGTTCACCGCCCCGATCGGCATCGGCACCGCCTCGGCCCCTACGCCGGCCGGTCACTTCTACATCCGCAACAAGCTGGCGGGCTTCTCCGGCGCGGCCTTCTACGGCCCGGTCGCGTTCGGTACCAGCGCCCGGTCAGCGGTGCTCACCGACTGGCCGGACGGCGGCTACATCGGCATCCACGGCACCGACACGCCCGGCGCGCTGCCGGGTCGCGTCTCCCATGGCTGCGTCCGCCTCCGCAACACCGACATCGAGCGCCTCGCGAAGCTGCTCCCGGTCGGCTCGCCGGTCACGATCCTCTAGGCGCGGCGGACGACGACCACGTCGTCCGCCGCGAGCCCGTACGTCGTCGCGGCGTCGGCCTGGTTACACGCCAGGCAGAGCCGGCCGTCCTCGTCGTCGAACAGGAACGGCGCGCCCGCTGCCACGTCGCCGAACGTGGTCGCCCAGGGCAGCTCGATCGTCCGCTCGTCGAGCTGTATCCGGAGGCGGCCGGGCTCGTCGCCGATGGCCGCGAAAAGATCGGCGGCCGTGCCGGCCAGCTTGACGTTGCCGAAGCTGTCCACGTACAGCACCGCGGTCTCCAGCGTGTCGCCGACGCGCGTCGCCTGCGGTAGACCGAGTGGCGACAGCTCGGCGACCGGGATCGGGGGCCCGAGACGGTGCGGCTCGACGCCCGTCGCAACATGGGCCGCGGCCGGTGCGAACACGTCGCGGCCATGGAACACGGCCGTGGTGACGGCCAGCCGAAACGCGGGATCGACCAGCTCGTAGGCTGCGCGCGCGTTGCCGAGCAAGGCGGTGACCGGCTCGAACAGGCCGTTGTCCGGTCCGATCAGGAGGTCGCCGCGACCGGTCTCGATCGCGACGCAGCGCCGCGCGCCGCCGACCCCGGGATCGACGACCGCGACGTGGATCGCCGGCGGGAACCACGAGAGGGCGCGGGTCAGCTCCAGCGCGCCACGGCGGACGTCGTACGCGGGCACGCCGTGCGTGACGTCGACGATGGTGGCGCCGGGAGCGATCCCGAGGATGGCGCCCTTCATGGCGGCGACGCCCGGGTCGCCGAGGCCGAAATCGGTGCAGAGGGTGATCAGGTGGGGCGCGCGCATCGCCGGAACCGTACCGTCGTCGGTCGGAGCACCTCCGCCAGCACGGCGAGGGACTGCTCGTAGGCGTGATCGGGTGCGGCCGCGTAGCCGATCGTGAGGCCGCCGGGCCTGCCGGCCGAGTCGTGCCAGAACGGCCCGAGGGCGTTCAGGGCGAGTCCGGCGGCAGCTGCGCCGTCGACGAGGCCGTCCTCGCTGACGCCGGACGGGAGATCGAGCAGGACGTGGAGGCCGGCTGCAATGCCGCGCGGTGTCAGCTCCGGGGCGTGCTCGGAGAGCAGCTCGAGCAGCCGGTCGCGGCGATGTCGGTAGCGCAGACGGGTGCGCCGCACGTGCCGGTCGTACGCGCCGGACTGCAGCAGCTCGGCCATCGTCAGCTGCTCGATCGCCGATGGCTCCGCGCCGAGGAGACCCTTCGTCGCCACCGTCGGCTCGAGCAGCCGCGGCGGGACGACGAGCCAGCCGAGCCGCAGCGCGGGCGCGAGCGTCTTCGACACCGTTCCGGCGTAGATCACCCGGTCGGGGGCGAGGCCCTGGAGTGCTCCCACCGGCTGGTGGTCGTACCGGTACTCGCCGTCGTAGTCGTCCTCGACGATCAGCCCGTCGTGCGCGTTCGCCCAGCCGATCAGCGCCGTGCGCCGGCCGGGCGCGAGCGTCATGCCGAGCGGGAACTGGTGCGCGGGCGTGAGGAGGAGCGCGCGGGTGCCGGGCGGTGGCTCCGCCGTCGCGCCCTGTTCGTCGACCTCGAGCGGAACGACGCGCAGGCCGGCGCCGGTGGCGATCGTCCGGTGCGAGTCGAGGCACGGATCCTCCATCGCGAGGCAGTCGAGGCCCGACCCGCGGAGCGTGCGGCAGAGGATCGCGAGGCCGTGGCTGAAGCCGCAGGTGATCACGACCTGGCCGGCATCGACCACGACGCCGCGCGTGCGCCGCAGGTGTCCGGCCAGCGCGTCGCGCAGCTCGCCGGCGCCGCGCGGGTCGCCCAGGGCGAGCCGCGGTGACGGAGCCGTGCGCAGCGCGCGGCGCATCGCGGTGCTCCACGCCGCCCGCGGGAACGCCGAGACGTCGGGGACGCCGACCTCGAGCGTGAACGGGAGCCGCGCCGCCGCGGTCGCCACGGTCGTGCCGGTCGCGTCGGCGGTCGCGCCGCCGGCCGCGACGCGCGTCGTCCCGCCGGGCCGCGCCGTCAGGTACCCCTCGGCCGTCAGCTGTGCGTAGGCTTCGGCGACCGTCCCGCGCGCGAGGGCGAGTTCTCGCGCGAGCGCGCGAGAGGAGGGAAGAGGGTCGGATGGCCGGAGGCGGTTCGACCGGATCGCGCTCCGGATCGCGTCCTCGAGTGCGGCCCGCCGGCCGCCGCGCTGGGCGAGGGCATGCTTGAGGGCGTCCGAACTGGCCCAGTTATTCGCGATGGAGCCGGCCCTTTTCATTGATCCAGTTTAGATCCACTCTGGACTGGATGACATGTCTTGTGCCCGATCTCAGAGTCACTGAACCCCGTCCGATGGACGCGACGCTCGACGGTTATGCATGGCTGCCGCGCCTGATCGACAAGGCGCGCGCCTCACGCGCCGGAACGCTCGGCGATCTCGTCCATCCGTGTCCGGTCGACAAGAAGTGCCTCGGTCTGCTCGGCATCGATGCGCGGACGTTCGGCGACATCGCGAGCGAGCTCGGCGGCGATGATGCGATCCTCGCCGAGCTGCGCCGGCGGGGCGTCGCCTCGGCCGAGGTCGCCTGGTTCGACGCGATCGCGTTCGAGGAGTCCCTGGCCGGCTGACGTTCGCATCGGCGGCCGCCCACTGGAGCGGGGGTCCGGAGGCCGGCGCGGCGCAGATCGCACCCCGCCAGTCCACCACGGCGAACTCGCACCAGGCAGTGACATACGGTGCCCTTTCCGAACGCCGCGCGACAGATCGGTCAAGATGCGCGCCTTCCGGCACGTTGCGTTCTGGGGACGCTCTCATGTTTGTCAAGCGGTGAGGTGGTGGTAGATCTCTCGGCTGATGTAGCGTTTTAGGCAGCGGAGGATCTCTCGGGTGGTGAGCCCTTCGTTGCGGCGGCGGTCGGCGTAGGCGCGGGTTTTT